>NZ_JBQKJL010000023.1:0-45293 GCF_052117285.1 Lawsonibacter sp. LCP25S3_E2 | reverse complement strand
TACATGAACATGAAGCACTTGGAGGCGGCTCTGTACGACGCCTCTATTGCCGGCTGACTTCATTCAGCCGGAGCCTGCAAATAATTTTGCGCATAAATCTTGACGGCACCGCTATGCCTGCGAGTGTTCTTCGGAATGCCCGCAGGTTTTTTTTTATGGCTATGTCACAACAAACAGTTGATAAATAGCCATTTTTATAGGGGAGTATCAGAACTCCCCTACAAACTGTTATTTGCAGTTATCTATACTCATTTGGAATTTCGATATGAAGTGTCTCACACAATAACTTCACATCATGTGCATCATTTTCATCAAACTCGTATCCCAGATGGAACATTACTTGACTATATGGTTCAATACAGGAAACCTCTATTTCCTCAATTCTTCCTTTACCCGAAAAAGTTTCTACCGGAAAACAATCCCCATCATAAAGAATTTCACCTTCGTCCGTATATTCAAAACAATGCAAATCAATAATTCTGTTTTTCAAATCTTCCCATACAGTATGGTTCAATGTTGTATATTCCATCTTAATCTCATAAAAGCCATTAGCTTTCATTATTTCTATAAAGTTCTGATAATCGTTCTTTTCTACAAAAATGTCAATATCATTATGGGCTCTTGACTGATATCCAAGAAGAGCATCTACACCCCAGCCACCATCAAGAAAGACTTTAATCTCCGCATCTATTGCAAATTGAAGAATCTGTTTTACATCTGTTATATTGACCATCTTATCATCTCCACAAATTCTAATTAGGCGACCAGAGGAACTGCTGGTCTGTTTGATAAATCTCTGCATTTAGCAGTTTTCAATGTTGCCAAAACGAAAGTTAAGAAGATGTTCCTTTTCTCCATGTCGCTTTCTTTGGCGTAATTTACAAGGTTATTCCACACAAGATAGTTGTTCAGATACTTGGTAGAAACACCGTTAAAGCCACGCATAAACCTCTTTAGCTGGCTATGGTAGCTATTGATATGTTGGATATTATAAATGCCTTTCTTGGCTTTGCCAGTCTTTAACTGCACAAGGTCAATGCCATTGGCATTTGTAAATCTCACATAGGAGTTCATCTTGTCCGTAACAAGAGTGGAATTGGTCTTAATCCTACCATCATAAATATGATGTAAATCTCTTGTAGAAACTCTACCAGTATTCGTAATCTTGGAGATAGACAAGCCATTCCTATTAACCGCACAAGGAACACATACCTTTTCTTGGGACAAGCCTCTGATATGTGTAGAATGACCACGCTTATGAGCCTTGCGTGGCATAGCAAATGTCTTACTCTTGCTATGATTGCCCTTGTACGAGATGGCGAAAAAAAGTTTCGTCAGCCTCAATAATGCCGTCAAGGGTAACATCGTCTGCCATATTCTGAAGTGCATCCAAAATCTTGTGTCTCCAAAGGAATGCGGTGTTTCTGTGAATCCCACAAGCAACAGCAGTCTTACGAATGGATAAGCCATTCATCATACAATCAATGTACTGCTCCCACACGGACAAGTCTTTTCTTGTACCAGACACAATGGAGTTCGTAGCAATCACGAAGGACTTGCCACAATCCTTACATACATATCGCTGTGTGCCATCTTTACGATGACCATTGCGAACCACATGGATACAGCCACAAAGAGGGCATACACGACCATTTGCAAAGCGTTCCTTTGCTACGAAATCTTCAATATTCAAAGACTTTACAAAGGCAGGACTTAAAAGCATTGTTTTAAGGCTTTCCTGCTCTGCGACAGTCAACTTACCGATAATATCTAATGCGTCTTTGATAGTAGGCATATCCAATTACCTCCTTCGGTGGTACTGTTTCTTACTATTATTATACGCTATTTCTCGTCAAAAATCAACCATTTGTTGTGACAGAGCCTTTTTTATTTTCCTCCGCTCAAAACAGCCTGCAATCTCCAGTGGAAACTGGAGGTGGATATGTTATGCCAAACGAAAATACAAATGTTCAATCTGGATATTTTACACAGGAGCGGATTCAAGGCGATCTGGACTATAGCCGGGCGCAGGATATCTCCAAAAAGATGCTCGATGACGGCCTGATTTCTGTGGCTGAATTCAACAAATTAACCGCCATCAATCGGGAAACTTTCTCTCCCTTGTTCGCGGAAATAATGCCAGAAATACCTTGATATGTAGCGGCTTTAGAGTGATGTATAGACGTACGGAAAGGAGGGACTTCCCTTGAAAAAAGTAACAAAAATCGCGGAAGCAGCGAACACAAAAGTCAAGCTCAAGAAGATCAGGGTATGAGGCGCAGGTCACGCATTACACGGAGTACATCCAGAAGAATCCCGACTGGGAACTGGCAGGCATATTTGCGGACGATGGCATATCCGGTACCAACACCAAAAAGCGTGACGAGTTCAACCGCATGATTGACGAGTGCATGTCCGGGAACATTGACATGATCATCACCAAGTCCATCAGCCGATTTGCCCGAAACACTCTCGACTGCCTCCAATACATCCGGCAGCTCAAGGACAAGAACATTCCGGTCTATTTCGAGAAGGAATCCATAAACACGCTGGATGCCAAAGGCGAGGTGCTCCTTACGATCATGGCGAGCCTTGCTCAGCAGGAAAGCCAATCAATGAGCGAGAACATAAAGCTCGGCCTTCAGTACCGCTATCAGCAGGGCAAGGTTCAGGTTAACCACAACCGCTTTCTCGGCTATACCAAGGATGAGAACGGCAACCTTGTCATTGATCCGGAACAGGCCGAGATCGTAAAACGCATCTACCGAGAATACCTCGAAGGCTCCAGCATGGACAAGATTGCTTCCGGTCTTATGGCTGACGGCATTTTAACCGGCGCAGGAAAAGAAAAATGGCACACAAGCACCATCAACAAGATTCTCCGAAACGAGAAGTATATGGGTGACGCGCTGCTTCAAAAGACCTACACCACGGACTTCCTGACGAAGAAGCGCATCAAGAACAACGGCACCGTACCTCAGTACTACGTTGAAGGCGACCACGAAGCGATCATTCCAAAAGACCTCTTCATGCAGGTGCAGGCCGAGCTTGTCCGTCGCCGGGCAGTTCACATCAGCCCGACCGGAAAGAAACGAGGCTTCTCCTGCAATCACTGTTTTGCCCAGATGATTTTCTGCGGTGACTGCGGTGAGCTTTACCGACGTGTCCACTGGAACAATCACGGCTGCAAGTCTATCGTCTGGCGCTGCATCAGCCGCTTGGAGCCGAGCTCGGCAGAAATGAACTGCACCAACCGGACGGTAAATGAGCTCCTGCTTCAGGAAGTCACGGTCAAAGCCATCAATCAGATTCTGACTGAGAGCGATACCTTACTAAAACAGTTGCAAGCCAATATCGCCAAGGCTGTAGTCAGCGCTGACACCCTCTCGCCGGACGGCATCCAAGCTCGGCTGGAAGAACTGCAAAAAGAGCTTATCAAGAAGGCAAACAACAAGCAGGACTACGACGCCATCGCCGATGAGATTTTCCGCCTCCGGGAGCAGAAGGAACAGTCCGAAGTTGACAGCCACCACCGGGAAGAGACCATGAACCGGATCAAAGAGCTACAGGACTTTATCGCCAAGCAGAAAACAGACATCACAGAGTTCGACGAAGCTCTGGTAAAAAAGCTCATCGAAAAGATCACCGTCTTTGCCGACCACTTCACCGTGGAGTTCAAATCCGGACTTGCAATCGAAATCGAAGCATAAAAAGGCTCCTCGCCACTGGATTTCCAGTGATGGGGAGCTATTTCTTATGAATTCCAAACTTTTTTATTCTTTAATTTCATAAATTCATCTGCAAAAGCAGTTGCTGTTGAATGATTCTTATCAATACTAATATGCTCTTTGTTATAATTTGCAGCTTTCGTCCAGTTAAAAGTCCCATGTATTGATGTATATAGGTCTATCACGCAGAATTTCTCATGCATAATATTCTGATAGTAAGATTGAACCGTTATCCAGTAAACCGGGAAGTCATCTTCTAATGAAAATTCCGCATTATGATTTCTATCACAATCATCGAGAGCAATTTCTATAACCAGTCCTTGCTGTTTTTTCTTGAGTAATTCTTGATATAAAACCGGATCTGTAAACCAAGCCACAGAAATCCAGATCATATATTTTGCAGCACGGATCTCCTCAATAATCTGATTCCTGATATTTTCAAATAGTATTTCTTGACTAATATCTTCAGTGTCAGGCATAGCTCCCGGTTTAATCTCCACTCCCCACAGCTCATAATCATCGTTTGGAGGATAGATCTCATATATCATTTTTTTAAGATAATCGGCGTGTTTCTTTAACTCAATCATCTTCTCCGGAACGATACAAATATGAATATACTCTTGGAAATGATTCCATAAGTTTCTGGTAAAAACATTAGTTTTTTCAAACCTTAATGAGCAAATATTCAACAATTCAAGCAGTCCATCTTTTTCAGGGTAATCTCCGGCACGCACTGAATCAATGAGTAGTTTTCTATATTCAATTTCTGTCAATTATAGCCTCTCCTCCCTTAATAATATTTCGCTCATCACTCAACAAGTAACATCTATCTCACAGCCACAACTACCCCAACATCTAACTCGGCAACTCAACATAGTAACATCTATCGTGGCAACTCAACTCTCACACTTTTTGACCCGATCTGCCTTTGGATAAGTTACCGAGAAGCGTTCGCTTTGCCCGATGCCACATTTGCCCGATTGCCCGAAAACCGCAGTATTACTGGGCTTTCAAGCGTATTCCACTCCGACCTTTGACATCAATACTACCGTCTCCACGTGGGCACACCGGGGAAACAGATCCACGCCCTGGGCCCGGACTGCCCGGTAGCCCAGCGTTCCGAAGCGCTTTACATCCCTGGAAAGTGTGGCCGGGTCACAAGACACATAGACGATCCGCTCCGGTCCCATCCCGGCCAAGATCGCGGGGACTTCTTCTCCCAGCCCCTTCCGGGGTGGGTCAACACAAATCACCTGAGGATGCACGCCCTCCTGTGCCAGCTTCTCCGCCACCGCTCCCGCATCACCGCAGAAAAACTCCGTGTTTTCCAGGCCGTTTCGCCGGGCATTTTCCTTCGCGTCCTCAATGGCCTGAGGGACGATCTCCGCCCCAATGACCTTCCCCGCTTCCTTGGCCATGGCCAGGGAGATGGTGCCAATCCCGCAATAGAGGTCCAGCACCGTCTCGTTCCCGGTCAGACCGGCAAAGTCAAGGGCCAGGGCATACAGCCGCTGAGTCTGGGCACGATTGATCTGAAAGAAGGATGGCACCGACAGCCGGAAGGTCAGGCCGCACAGCTCCTCCTCCAGCCAATCCCGCCCCCAGAGGGTGCGGGATTCCGGTCCCAGGATCACATTGGTATCCCGTGTGTTGGCATTGAGCACAATCCCCACAAGCCCCGGCTCCGCCTGGACCAGGCGCTGCCCCAGCTCCGCTTCATAGGGAAGCTTCTTCCCGTTGACCACCACACACACCAGGCTCTCTCCCCGGCTGTTGGTGCGCACATAGAGGTGGCGCACCAGTCCTGTGCCCTGCTTTTCCTCGTAAGCAGGAACGGCATATTCCTCCATCCATTCCTTAAACGCCTGCCGAAGGGCAGTCACACTCACCGGCTGGAGCGCGCAGTCCGGGGCGTCCAGTACATCGTGGCTGCGGCTGCGGTAGTATCCCACTGCCAGTCCATTTTTCTCCACAGATACAGGAAACTGCACCTTATTCCGATAACGCATTGTATTTTCCGCGCCCAATACATCGGATAGTTGTAGTTCTACCCCGCCCAGACGGCTCAGCGCATCCTGAATGCGCTGCCGCTTCCCCTGCAGCTCCTCCTCATAGGTCATGTGCCGGAATTGGCAGCCCCCGCACCGGCCGTAGAGCGGGCAATCGGGCTCCAAGCGTTCCGGCGAGGAACGAAGCAGCTGCACTCCCCTGCCCCAGGCCACATGTTTGTTGACCTTCAGCAGCTGCACCTGCCACTGCTCCCCCCGGATGGTGCCGGGGACAAACACCACCCGGCCCTCCAGCCGGGCGACTCCCATACCCTCGGCCGTATATCCATCCACCTCTAGGGTGTATACGCTGTTTTTCTTCCAGGCTTCCATGGGCAATTCCTCACTGTTTTCCTTATTTTCTCCATCATACCATGTCCGTTCCCCTTCGTAAAGGAAAAAAGCCCGGCCTCCTCCCAGAGGCCGGGCGAACGAGAACTTTTTACTTCTTGCAGGTCCCAACCCCGTGGGTAGAGCTGACCACCATACCGGTGAGGGCAAACAGGCCGATGGCGTTGGGAATGACCATCAGGTTATTGAACATATCCGTCATCTCCCACACCAGATCGTTGGACATCAAAGTACCCAGGAAAATAAATACCAGGCCGATGGCGGAATAAATCTTGGCAGACTTCTTGCCAAACAGATAGACCACATTGATCTTGCCGAACAGGTTCCAGCTTAGAATGGTGGAGAAGGCGAAGAAGAACAGACACACCGCCACAAACATGGCGCCGGCCTCCGTTCCCATCACGCTGCCAAAGGCAGTCTGAGCCAGGTTGGCCTTATTCAGAGTCGTGCTGGCCGCGGCAGCGCCGCACTCCGCCAGAGGTCCGTCCGGAGTATATAGGGTGGAGATGACCACCAGAGCGTTCAGGGTCAGCACCACGAAGGTATCCATGAAGACGCCGATCATGGCCACTACGCCCTGGTCGTGGGGGTCGCTCACATTGGCCTGGGCGTGGGCGTGGGGAGTGGAGCCCATACCGGCCTCATTGGAGAACAGGCCACGCTTGGCACCCTGGCTGATGGCCTCCTTCAGGGCATAGCCAAAGCCGCCGCCGATAATGGCCTGGGGCTCAAAGGCATACTTGAAAATCATGGCAAAGGTAGCGGGAATGTAGGCAGCCCGCATGACCAGTACCACCAGGCCGCCGGCCAGGAAGATGACAGCCATGACGGGGACAATCTTCTCCGTCACCGCGGCCAGCCGCTGCACGCCGCCCACAAAAATCAGGCCGCACACCACCACCAGCACGATACCCACGATCCAGGAGGGCACACCAAAGGCGGTCTGGAAGGTGGAGCCGATGGAGTTGGACTGCACCATGCAGCCCATAAAGCCCAGAGCCAGGATAATGGCTACCGCAAAGAAGCCGGCCAGGAATTTACCGAACGCACCCTGAAACGCGGTGGTAATGTAGTACACCGGGCCGCCGTGATAGGAGCCGTCCGGGTCCTTCCGGCGGGTCTTGATGGCCAGAGTAGCCTCGGCATAGATGGTAGCCATACCGAAGAAGGCAATGATCCACATCCAGAAAATAGCGCCTGGTCCGCCGGCCAGGATGGCGCCGGAGGCACCCACGATGTTGCCGGTACCCACCTGGGCAGCAATGGCGGTGGCCAGAGCCTGGAAGGAGCTCATGCCGTGCTCCTGCTTCCCGCCGCTGAGGGACAGGTTGCCAAAGACCTTTTTCATCCCTTCTCCAAAGCAGCGCACCTGGACAAACCGGGTTTTGATGGAATACCACAGGCCTACGCCGATGAGCAGGAACACCAGAATGTAGTTGGACAAATAGACGTTGATGTTAGCCACAATTGGGTAGAGCACTTCCTCTACCGAAGCGATGAATTCGGACATATTGATTTTCTCCCTCCTAAAAAATAAAAAAACGGAACGACCGATAGAATCGACCGCTCCGGAGAATATACGCCCGGCAACCAAACCGTGCGCATAAAGCAGATGCCCCCAGGGCACCTGTTTCCTCTGTCCTTTTGCCTGAGAGATTGGCAGGGCGTGAACCGTCCCCGCTTTGCACCTTCGGCACTCGGCTTAACGAGCTTCTCCAGAGTTACATCCGCGCACAGTCCTCATCCCCATAGGGAAACCTGAGAGTGTTACTCCTTCGGCAGGCCGCTTTGGCCATTTTCCTGGGCGCTTCGTCTGTCCTATTCAGTTGCGTGGTAACCATACCACAGCAGGGAACATTTGTCAACCCCTGGCGAACAATTATACGTCAGTCACGGATTCCTAGCAGTCTCCCCCAGTTTCTTTGTTTAGTTTCACAGTAAAAGTTTACAATTTGGTCTTTTTTCTAACCTCTGAGTGTGATATACTCTATCACGATTAGCTAAAATGTATTACTATGCGCAAATTTTGTCGCAAATCTGCAACCGAGAGGTGTTTTCGTTATGAGCCTGTTTACCAAACTTTTTGGCACCTCCTCTCAGCGGGAGCTGAAGTCCATCTACCCCATCGCCGACAAGGTGGACGCTCTGGAGGAGGAATATAAGGCCCTTACTGACCAGCAGCTTCAGGCTAAAACCCCCGAGCTGAAAGCCCGCCTTGCCAACGGCGAGACTCTGGACGACATTCTGCCCGAGGCCTTTGCCGCCTGCCGTGAGGCTGCCTGGCGTGTGCTGGGTATGCGCCCCTATCGGGTCCAGGTGGTGGGCGGCATCGTGCTGCACCAGGGCCGGATCGCCGAGATGAAGACCGGCGAAGGTAAGACCCTGGTGGCTACCCTTCCTGCCTACCTGAACGCTTTGGCAGGCAAGGGCGTGCATGTTATTACCGTCAACGATTACCTGGCCAAGCGCGACAGCGAGTGGATGGGCAAGGTGTTCCGTTTCATGGGCCTGACCGTGGGCCTGGTGATTCACGGCGTGGTGGGTGAGGCCAAGAAAGCCGCCTATCAGGCAGACATCACCTACGGCACGAACAACGAGTTCGGCTTTGACTATCTGCGGGACAACATGGCCATCTACTCTCAGGAGCTGGTCCAGCGGGGCCACGCCTTCGCTATTGTGGACGAGGTGGACTCCATCCTCATCGACGAGGCCCGCACCCCCCTGATCATCTCCGGCCAGGGCGAAAAGTCCACCCAGCTCTACACCATTGTCGACCAGTTCGTCTCCAAGCTCAAGTGCCAGCGCATCGCCAAGGTAGACGACAAAGAGGAAGAGGATACCAGCATCGATGCGGACTACATCGTGGATGAAAAGGCCCGCACCGCTACCCTCACCGCACGGGGCATCCAAAAGGCCGAGCAGTTCTTCCAGGTGGAAAACCTGGCCGATATGGAGAACACCACCCTCTCTCACCACATCAACCAGGCCATCAAGGCCCGTGGTGTAATGAAGCGGGACATCGACTACGTGGTCAAAGACGGCCAGGTCATCATTGTGGACGAGTTCACCGGCCGTCTGATGTTCGGCCGCCGGTATAACGAGGGCCTCCACCAGGCCATCGAGGCCAAGGAGCACGTGGAGGTGGCCAACGAGTCCAAGACCCTGGCTACCATCACCTTCCAGAATTACTTCCGTCTCTATGACAAGCTCTCCGGCATGACCGGTACCGCCATGACCGAGTCGGAGGAGTTCGGCACCATCTATGAGCTGGACATCGTGGAGATCCCCACCAACAAGCCTCTGGCCCGTATCGACGACCCCGACGTGGTCTATAAGAACACTGCCGGCAAGCTCCGGGCTATTGTCAACCAGATCGAGGAGTGTCACGCCAAGGGGCAGCCCGTACTGGTGGGTACTGTGTCCATTGAAAAGTCTGAGGAGCTCTCTGAGATCCTTAAGCGCCGCGGCATCAAGCATAACGTTCTGAACGCCAAGAACCACGAAAAGGAAGCTGAGATCGTGGCCCAGGCTGGTAAGTTCGGCGCCGTCACCGTGGCCACTAACATGGCCGGCCGTGGTACTGACATCATGCTCGGCGGCAACGCGGAGTTTTTGGCTAAGGCCGATCTGCGCAAGGCCGGCATGAGCGATGAGCTCATCGCCGAAGCCACTGGCTTTGCTGAGACGGACAACCAGGAGATCCTGGATGCCCGGAAACAGTTCTCTGAGGCGGAGGCCAAATATAAAGACGAGATCCGCGCCGAGGCCGACAAGGTCCGGGAAGTGGGCGGATTGTTCATTCTGGGCACCGAGCGTCACGAGTCCCGGCGTATCGACAACCAGCTGCGCGGCCGTGCCGGCCGTCAGGGCGACCCCGGCGAGACCCGGTTCTTCCTGTCCCTGGAAGATGACATCATGCGCCTGTTCGGCTCTGAGCGGGTGATGAACATGATGGAGAAGCTGGGCGTGGACGAGGATACCCCCATTGATGCCAAGATGCTCTCCGGCGCCATTGAGAACGCCCAGAAGCAGGTAGAGTCCCGGAACTTCCAGACCCGTAAGAACGTGCTGCAGTATGACGACGTGATGAACACCCAGCGTGAGATCATCTACAAGCAGCGCCGCCAGGTTCTGGACGGCGAGGACCTCCAGGCCTCGATCCAGAATATGCTCCGCACCATGATTGAGTCCGCCATCCAGGGCCACATCGGCGAGCAGAACCACATGACCGCCGATGGCTTCCAGGAAGCCATCTCCCACTTCCGCACCATGTTCCTGCCTGTGGGAGAGCTCATGCTCTCGGACGAGGAGCTCAGCCAGTATGATGCCGAGGGGCTCACCCAGCTGGTTCTGGACAAGGCCCAGGCCGTCTATCAGGCCAAGGAGCAGGAATTTGGTTCCCCCATCATGCGGGAGCTGGAGCGGGTCATCATGCTCCGGGTGGTAGACGAGTACTGGATGGATCACATCGATGCCATGACCGAGCTGCGTCAGGGCATCGGTCTGCGGGCTTACGCCCAGACCGACCCCGTGGTGGCCTACAAGAAGGAAGGCTACGAGATGTTCGAGCAGATGGTAGCCGCCATTCAGGAAGAGACTTTGCGCCGGCTGTTCCTGGTCCGTCTGAGAAAGAACGAGGAGGTCAAGCGGGAGCGGGTGGCCAAGGTCACCGGCGAGTCCGGCGCCGACGACGGCACTGTAAAGAAGCAGCCCGCCCGCAAGGTGATCAAGATCGGCCGCAACGACCCCTGCCCCTGCGGCAGCGGCTTGAAGTGGAAGAAGTGCACCTGCAAGGAGTATCACCCTGAGCAGATGTAACACCCCAAAACCTGAACAAGAAGGCCCGAGACCAATGGTCTCGGGCCTTGCTTTGTTTTATCGTTTATTCGTTGTCCTTTTCCCGCTCTTTTATCCTCAGGGTGCTGATAATCAGCACTCCGGTCAGAATCAAGTCTCCTACAAAAAATACCAAGACCTTCCGGGCACTCAAGAAAAGGAACGGGGTCAGCACCAGTGTATAAAGCCCCCACAGTCCCCAGAACGCCGCCAGAACCGGGTGCTTTGGAAATTTCAGGCTCATTCCCCCGGTCACCAGCAGCGGGGCGCTCCAAACCAGGGCCTCGTCCAGCCTTGCGTGCCGAAAAAAGGCCAGTAAGGTAAAGACGAAAAGGCCGAAAAACACCAGCATCAACCCCAGGACGATTCGAATATTCGGACTGTATTCCTTCTGCGGTGCCGCAGCCATTGGTGGATCGTCTGTCGTCTCCTGGGGCTCAATCCCCCGTACCAGGCTGTCCATGGATACCTCAAACAGCTCGCACATTTTGACCAGCTTATCCAAATCCGGCACCGATGCATTGGTCTCCCACTTGGACACCGACTGCCGGGATACCTCCAGCGCTTCCGCCAGGTCCGTCTGGGACAGGCGCCGGGCCGTTCGTTCCTGGTAGATTCGCTCCCCCAAGGTCACATCCATCTCTCCTCTCCGCTTGGATGACTCCATGGTAGCAGCTGACGGGTAAAATGTCCACCAATCGCCCTTGGAACCTTCGCAACCGGCGGTTGCCCCCCACTCACTCAGCTCAATTTCTCCCCTACCACAGGGATCAGGCTGATGAGCCATGCAAAGGGCAGGGACAGCAGGAAATAAATAAGGGCAAACAGAGGCACCGCCAGGACCACCGGCAGGGACAGCATAGAGATTCCAAACCACTGGAACACCATCACCCACAGCTGATGGAACAGGTATATGCCAAAGGCATAGGCCCCCACCTCATAGACCGCCCGTTTCCGGGACCGCTCCTCACTGACCCCCAGCACATACCGAAACAGGGTACAGAAGGCCGCGGCGGTGAGCACCACATTGGGGGTGGTATAGCCATACCAAAGCGCCCGGTCTCCTCCCAGAAGCCTGGGCCCCATCAGCGTCAATACCAGCCCCAGAATGCCCAAAGCATAGAGCGCAAATTCTGAAAGGCGTCCAATGACATAGTGGCGCAGATACCAGCCGCCCACATAGCACCCCACCCACCCCAACACCAGGTGGATGTCCAGCCGCTCCAGCTGCCTCACCCATAGGCTGTTGGGATAAAAAGCCGACCAAAGGGGCAGCAGATTGGCCAGCAAAAAGCACAGGATCAGAAAATACCGCACCTCTCCCCGGCTGGCTGAGGAAACAAAACGGTGGAGTACGGGATGAACCAGATAGAGACCGATGAGCGGATAGAGGATCCAAAGATGGAAGTAGGTGTTTCCCTTGGCCGCAGACAGCAGCGCACTCCAAATTCCCTCCAGAGAAACGGTTCCGCCCCCCAAAAGGTGGGCAGCTATGGCATAAACCGCTCCCCAGAATACCAGCTGGCAAAAGGCAGGCAGTGCCAGTCCGGTGAGCGCCCCGGACAGATGGGGCTTGCCTCCCTCCAGGGCGAACATCCCCCAGAGCATAAACAGCGCCGGAATTGCCCAGCGGGTAAGGCCTTCATAGACGCTCAGCACCTGCCACTGTCCTGAACCCGCAGCTACCAGCTCCTGCCCGCTCTGGGCCAGCAGCAGAAGAATGGCGCACAGCACGGTAAACAGCCGGAAGAAACCCGGCCAACCCAGATTTCGGCTTTTGATTGCCATCAGCCCCGCTCCGGCACGATCTCGATCCAGTATCCATCCGGATCGGCGATGAAGTAGATTCCCATAGCCGGATTCTCAAAGCAGATGCAGCCCATCTCCTTGTGACGCTGGTAGAGCTTCTCATACTCGTCCGTGTGGAAGGCCAGATGGAACTCGCACTCCCCCAGGTTGTAGGGCTCCGTGCGGTCCCGGAGCCAGGTCAGCTCCAGCTGGAACGGGCTGCCCGCCTCATCCCCCAGATACACCAGCTTGAAGGAGCCGTCCTCCGCCGCCTTTTCCTGTACCGGCGTGAGATTCAGGGCCTGCTTGTAAAAGGCCAGGCTCCGCTCCAGATCCAGAACATTAAAGTTAAAGTGATAAAATTTGGTCATATCGGTTACTCCTTATCGGTTAAGCTGACCTTATTATAGTCAAAGCCCATCCCGATTGCAAGTCAGATACAAAGAGGACGGCACAAATCCGCGCCGTCCTCTGCGTAATTGCTTTATTTGGTTTCGTGGAGCTTTTTGCCCGCGTGAGCGATGACCTGAAGCATGGTCAAAGCCGCCAGACGCTCGGTACAGCCGGTGGGATCAAAGGCGGGAGCCACCTCCACCAGGTCCATAGCCACCACCTTGCCCGTCTGGCAGATGGCCTTCAGCAGGTCCATGCTCTCTTCGTAGGTGATGCCGCCGGGGAGTGGAGAGGCCGCGCCGGGGGCCAGAGGCATGTCATAGCCGTCAATGTCAAAGGTGATGTAGTAGGCTTCGGCCTCAGGAATCTGATCCAGTACATACTGGACCCCCTTCTCATGGAGCTCCCTGGCAGAAATCAGGCGGCTTCCATAGGCCCGAGCATCATCGTAGTCGGACTTTTTGCCGCTGCCCATACCCCGCAGGCCGATCTGCACCATCTCACCGATGTGGTCCATCTCAGACATCCGGCGCATGGGGCTGCCGTTGCCCTGGACCAGGGGGCCCACATGGCTGGTCCAGTCCAGGTGTGCATCAAACTGAATGACGCAGATCTTCTTTCCGTACTCCTCCAGAGCCCGGCCCACGGGGATACTGATGGAGTGGTCGCCTCCCATCACAATGGGAATAGACCCAGCCCGGATGATCCGGCGCACCGCCCGCTCAATGCAGGCGAAGGAATAGTCCCGGTCACCCTGGAGCACATCGGCGTCGCCGCAGTCGGCGATGGTAATGGGAGCACACAGCATCTGCTCGTCGGCCTCGTAGTCGTAATAGCCCACCTCACCCCGGCCATACTGGGTGGAAGCCTCGCGAATGCGGCGGGGGCCCATACGGGCTCCGCTGAGGAAACCCACCCCCATATCAAAGGGGACACCCAGCACACCGAAGTCGGCGTGCAGCTCGTCCAGGTCCAGGCAGATGGGATAACGGCCGAAGGAACAAATACCGGTAATAGGCTGGCTGATCAGTTCAGGACGCATAATAAAAGTACCCCTTTCTATGTGTTAACATGGCCAAAAGTGGCCGCTTTCTAATGTTTACGCCCCAAATTATAGGCGAAACGTTAGTATTTCGCAACAGGAAAAGAAAAGTCTCCCCGCCTATGCGCCGAAGAAAGAAAGCCCTTTGAAGAAAATAGCCATACTTTCAAAAGGGAGTCCTTTTCCCTTTATTTTACCTTGGTGTCGATCCACTCAGTTTTAAATTTGGAATAGACGATCTTCTGCTCGCCATAGAGGCCATAATACCCGGAAAGCATATAGGATACCCCCACACACAGGGCATACAGGGGCAGTCCCTTTCCACCGAAAAGCTCATAGGAGAGCAAAATGGAGCTCAACGGGCAGTTTGTAGCCCCGCAGAACACCGCCGCCATCCCCAACGCGCCGGAAAAGGCATGGGGCAGCCCCAGCATAGGCCCGGCCAGAGTGCCAAAGGCACAACCGGTAAAGAGGACCGGCACAATTTCTCCTCCCCGAAATCCGGCTCCCAACGTAAGGGCAGTAAACAGGATTTTCATCAAAAAGGCCTCAGGAATTGTTTCGCCGCCGATCATCCGGCGAATGACCGCCTCTCCCGCCCCGTTATAGGTCTGTGCCCCCACCAGCACCGTAAGCACCAGGACGAAAACACCTCCTGCTGCTGCCCGGAGCAGCGTACCGGGAAAGAATTTTTCATAGAGCTTCGGTGCAGCGTGCATCACCTTGCAGAACAAGATGGACACCAACGCACACAAAATGCCCAGGACCGCCACCTGGAGCATAGACCCCGGCGCCAGCTCAGGCACCTGTGCCACATCGTACCCGATCTCCTCATGGATGCCAAACTGCCGTGCGACCAATAATCCCACACAGGCGGACACCAGGCAGGGAACAATGGCCGCGTAGTACATGACACCCACGCTCACCACTTCCATGGCAAAGACGGCCGCAGTCAGCGGCGTGCCAAACAGAGCGGAAAAGGCACCCGCCATACCGCACATGACCATCATGCGGCCGTCTTTGGCATCCAGGCCGATTTTCCGTCCTACATAAGCGCCCAAAGAGCCGCCCAGCTGCAGGGCAGCCCCTTCCCGCCCAGCGGATCCGCCCGCCAAGTGTGTCAGGATGGTGGAAAGAAAAATCAGCGGCGCGGTCCGAAGCTTCAGGGGTTCCGCCTCCCGTACCGCCATCAGCACCAGATTGGTGCCCCGGTCCTTTTCCATGCCGCAGATGCGGTAGATCAGCACAATGGCAAAGCCCACCACAGGCAGCAGCACGCAAATTCTGGGATTATGCTCCCGCAGCTGGGTAGACCAGTCGATGCCATAGAAAAACGCCACCGCCACCAGCCCCACCAACATTCCGATTGTGCAGGCGTAGAGCACCCATTTCAAAAACGTTAAGCCCTCCGCCACATGCCCCCGCACACGCTCAGCCATCTCCACCATGCCGATCTTCTCCCTCTCATAATAGGCCCGCCAGCCTTGTTCTTTTTAAATTATAACATATTTCCCGGTTTTTGACAGTAATGATTGCATTTCTTGGCCGAAAATCTCACGGCCACTTGCGTCTTCTGCCCTTCTGTGGTATGATTGCAGTCGTACCAGTATTGTTTTGCGTTAAAATAAGGGGGAATTTCCGTGTCTGGGGACCAAATATGGCCCATACTGTTTGCCGTCAGTGCCTGTGCCAATGTTGCGCTGCTTTGGCGGCCTGTGATGAAGCTGCTGCGCCGAGATGGCCAGGTATCCGAGGATAACATCATGGCTATGGTAGAGGAGGGCGAGGAGTCCGGCACTATCCAGGCCAACGAAAAGGAATTTATTGAAAACGTCTTTGAATTTGACAATATGACCGCCAAAGACGTCATGATTCACCGCACCGATATGGTCACCCTCTCTTCGGATGAGGACCCTGACACCATTCTGGATACCATCCGTCAATCCGGCTTGTCCCGTTTCCCGGTATACGGCGACGATGTGGATGATATTCTGGGTATCCTCTCTACGCGCGAATACCTGCTCAATTTCCATCTCCCCGACCCCAAACCGCTCAAAGAGCTTCTGCGTCCGGCCTATTTTGTACCGGAGACCGTTCAGGCAGATGTACTGTTCCGGGATATGCAGGGCAAAAAGATCCACATGGCCCTGGTCGTCGATGAATACGGGGGCACCAGTGGCCTGGTCACTCTGGAGGACCTGCTGGAGGAGCTGGTAGGCAACATCTATGATGAGTTTGACCCCCAGGAGGAGCAGGAAATTATCCAACTGGACGAAAACCGTTGGCGCGTATCCGGCTCCGCCGACCTGGAGGAACTGGCCGAGGCCATCGGCCTGGAGCTTCCCGAGGAAGAGGACCGGGACTATGACACTCTGGGCGGCTTGGTCTTTGCTCAGTTACCGGTCATTCCCGAGGACGGCAGCCGCCCTGCTGTGGACGCCCTGGGGCTCCATATTCAGGTGGAGGAACTGTGTGACCGGCGGGTGGAGTGGGCCTTGGTGGAAAAGCTGGTCCCCTGCGCCCCCGAAGCAAAATCTGATTCTTAATCAAACAGGCATACCGCCAAAGCGGTATGCCTGTTTTTTTATTGCTTCAGAATGCGTCCATCGGTGGAGAGGGTGACTACCTGCCAGGGAATCATTTTCCCACTGTTCTTCAGGGCTGTGATTGCCGCGTGCTCCAGTCCGCCGCAGCAGGGTACTTCCATACGCACCAGTGTGACACTTTTGATCTCATTTTGCCGGATGATTTCCGTAAGCTTCTCACTATAATCCACACCGTCCAGCTTAGGACAGCCGATCAAGGTTACTTTACCCCTCATAAATTCCCCGTGGAAATTTCCATAGGCATAGGCAGCGCAGTCCGCCGCCACCAAAAGCCGTGCTCCCTGAAAATAGGGGGCATTGATGGGGGCCAGCTTGATTTGTACCGGCCACTGCCGAAGCTGAGAAGCCACCGGAGCCCCTGCGGAGCCAGACTTCTCCGGCTCTTCTTCCCGGCAAATTGTCCGCGACTGACTGCCCGGACAGCCGCAGGCCAGAGGCTCCTGCAGTTGCTTCTTTCTGGCCTCAACAGCGGCCTCATCATAGGCGGCGGCCTCCCGCTCCACAAAGGTGATGGCTCCGGTGGGGCAGGCGGGCAGACAGTCTCCCAGTCCATCACAGTAGTCATCCCGCAGCAGTTTGGCCTTTCCATCCACCATGCCGATGGCCCCTTCGTGGCAGGCCTGGGCACACAGCCCGCAGCCGTTGCAGCGTTCCTGGTCAATGTGAATAATACGACGAATCATATCGCTTCCTCCGTTTCTTGACTTTGTGTTCTAAGTATAGTAGGATAAAAGAAGTATGTATGTTGTTTTAACAACAAATGGAGGGTCTATGGACAACCAATTTTTGCTGCGGGTTCCCCTGTTTCACGCTGTGGAACCGAAAAATCTGCCCTCCCTCCTGGCTGCAATGGAGGCCGTGGAGCGCAATTGCGCAAAGGGAGAAATCGTCCTGCAGGCAGGAGCACATACCAACCGCCTCTATCTGGTGCTGTCCGGAGGCGTCACAGTGGAAAACCACGACGCCTGGGGCAACCGTGCCATTTTGGGCCACGTGGCCCCTGGGGAAGTATTTGCAGAAACTTACGCCTGTCTCCCTGAGCAGCCCATGATGGTCAGCGCCACAGCCTCTCAAGACACGGCTCTGCTCAGTTTGAACACCACCGCCCTTTTGGAACAAAGCTGTCCCCAGAGCGAGCTGATTTTAACAAATTTATTGCGTATAACTGCGGGGAAAAACCTGGCCTTGTCCCGGCGAATCTTTTATACCTCCTCTAAAACCATTCGCGGCCGCCTGCTGTCCTATCTCTCTGACCAGGCAGTTCTGCAGGGAAGCTTCACCTTTTCCATTCCCTTTGACCGCCAGCAGTTGGCGGACTATCTCGGGGTAGACCGCAGCGCCCTGTCCAACGAACTGAGCAAACTGCGCCGGGAGGGGCTGCTTATCACCCGAAAAAATTGTTTTTCCCTTCTGACCCAGGCAAATTTGCCGTAAACGGCAGGATATGGCCGGCTTGGAGCACCTTGAGACAGAGAATAAAACAGCAGGACCCAAAGGCGGTCCTGCTGTTTGCTTTTGTCATGCTGCTCCGGGCTCAAACGCCCCCGGAGCCGGGCGGCAAATAAACAAAGCCGCCCCATTGGGGCGGCTTTGCTGTATAGGCTTTCGTCTTACTTCAGGTTGAAGAAGGCCTTCATGCCGGGATACTCGGCGATGTCGCCCAGCTCCTCCTCGATGCGCAGGAGCTGATTGTACTTGGCCACACGGTCGGTACGGCTGGGAGCACCGGTCTTGATCTGGCCAGCGTTCAGAGCCACGGCGATGTCGGCAATGGTGGCGTCCTCGGTCTCGCCGGAGCGGTGAGAGACGATGGCGGTGTAGCCGGCCCGGTTGGCCATCTGGATGGCGTCCAGGGTCTCGGTCAGGGTGCCGATCTGGTTGACCTTGATCAGGATGGAGTTGGCAACCTTCTTCTCAATGCCAGTGGACAGACGCTCCACGTTGGTGACGAACAGGTCGTCGCCCACCAGCTGGACGCGGTCGCCGATGGCCTTGGTCAGCATAGCCCAGCCTTCCCAGTCGGTCTCGGCCATGCCGTCCTCCAGGGAGATGATGGGGTAGTTGTCGGCGAACTTCTTCCACATGTTGACCAGCTGCTGCTGGGTCAGCTTCTTGCCGGACTTGGGCTGGATATAGATCTTCTGCTCCTCGTCCCACCACTCGGAAGAAGCGGCATCGATGGCGATCTTGAAGTCCTCGCCGGGCTTGTAGCCGGCCTTCTCAATGGCCTCCACGATGACCTTCAGGGCGTCCTCGTCCTTCTTCAGGTTGGGAGCGTAGCCACCCTCGTCGCCCACGCCGGCGGCGGGAGTGCCGTTCTCCTTCAGAACGGTCTTCAGGGTGTGGAAGACCTCGGCGCAGCGGCGCAGAGCCTCACGGAAGGAGGGGGCGGAGACAGGCATGATCATGAACTCCTGGATCTCCACGTTGTTGGTGGCGTGAGCGCCGCCGTTGAGGATGTTCATCATGGGAACAGGCAGCTGCTTAGCGTTGACGCCGCCGATATAGTTGTAGAGGCTGGTGCCCAGGCTCTCGGCAGCGGCCTTGGCGCAGGCCAGGGAGGCACCCAGAATGGCGTTGGCGCCCAGGCGGCTCTTGTTGGGGGTGCCGTCCAGGTCGATGAGCATCTTGTCGATGGCCACCTGATCCAGCACGTTGGTGCCGATCAGAGCCTCAGCGATCTCAGTGTTTACATTCTTAACGGCGTTCTCAACACCCTTGCCCATATAACGGCTCTTGTCGCCGTCACGGAGCTCGCAGGCCTCGTAGATGCCGGTGGAAGCACCGGAGGGAACGGCGGCACGGCCCATGGTGCCGTCCTCCAGGTACACCTCAACCTCAACGGTGGGATTTCCGCGGCTGTCCAGGATCTCACGGCCCAGGACGTCAACAATCTCGATCATCTGCTTCATGGGAATCAAACTCCTTTCAATTTTTCCTCAAAACAAGGCGGGCTTCCCCCGCCGGGGACAACAAATCAGTTGATAATCAGGGTCTTGCCGTCCATCTCGGCCGGCTTCTCCAGGCCCATCAGGTCCAGCATGGTGGGAGCGATATCGCACAGGCGGCCATCCCGCAGCTTCACATTGGCCCCAACGATATAGAAGGGCACCAGGTTGGTGGTGTGCGCGGTGAAGGGAGACCCATCGGTATCCACCATCCGCTCGGCATTGCCGTGGTCGGCGGTAATGAGGGTCACACCGCCCATCTTGGAGGTGGCCTCCACCACTTTGCCCACGCATTCATCCACAGTGGCTACTGCCTTGCAGGCGGCCTCGTACACACCGGTGTGGCCCACCATGTCGCAGTTGGCAAAGTTCAGGATAATGACATCATAGGTGCCGCTGAGGATGCGCTTGACCGCCTCCTCCGTGACTTCAAAGGCGCTCATCTCCGGCTGGAGGTCATAGGTGGCCACCTTGGGGGAATTGATGAGGCACCGGTCCTCGCCGGGGAAAACCTGCTCCACACCACCGTTGAAGAAGAAGGTCACATGGGCGTACTTCTCTGTCTCGGCAATGCGCAGCTGGGTGAGGCCCAGCTTGGAGATATACTCTCCGAAGATGTTCTCCAGCTTCTGACGGGGATAGGCCACAGAGACATTGGGCATGGTGGCATCGTACTCAGTGGTACAGACAAAATTCACATGGACAAAGCCGGTCTTCCGGTCGATATCGGTAAAGTCCTCGTCCACCAGGCAGCGGGTGATCTCACGGGCCCGGTCCGGGCGGAAGTTAAAGAAGATCACCGAGTCATTGTCCCGCACCTGTACCCCCTGGGCACAAACCACGGGAACCATAAACTCGTCGGTGACACCGGCATCATAAGAAGCCTGAACTGCCTGGGCCGCGTCGGCCACATAAGGAGCCTGGCCGCACACAATGGCGTCATAAGCCTTCTGCACCCGGTCCCAGCGCTTGTCCCGGTCCATAGCGTAGTAGCGGCCCATCACGCTGGCGATCTGGCCCACACCCAGCTGCTGGATCTTGGCCTGGAGGCTCTCCACAAAGTGTTTGCCGGAGGTAGGAGGCACATCACGGCCGTCCAGGAAACAGTGAACATAGACCTTCTCGATCCCCTGGTCCTTGGCCATCTTCAGCAGGGCGTACAGGTGGGTGATGTGGCTGTGAACACCGCCGTCGGACAGAAGTCCCATCAGGTGCAGGGAAGATCCCCACTCCCGGCAGTTCTCCATAGCCTCCAGATAGGCGGGGTTTTCAAAGAACACGCCGCTGTCAATATCCCGGCTGATGTGGGGCAGGTCCTGAAACACGACCCGGCCCGCGCCGATGTTGGTGTGACCCACCTCACTGTTGCCCATCTGGCCATCGGGCAGGCCCACGTCCAGCCCAGAGGCAGACAGGCGGCAGCCGGGACAATCGGCAAAAATCTTGTCCAGGTTGGGCTTGGGAGTATTGACTACGGCGTTGCCCGCTGAGGGGCCCTCAATGCCGAACCCGTCCATAATGATCAAAGTCGTAGGTGTTTTCATAGATACAAATTCTCCTTGCAATAAGTCCGAAGGACACCTGATTTCCCTCGGAGAGCGGAGGGATATATGCAGCTCCGCACGCCTTCGCGCTTCTTGGTCACGCTGCGGGCTGGGCGCATGGCCGGGTCGACAGCTCCTGCGACTCCGGGCAGACCCGGTTCAGCCCCTGGCTGCCCCTGGGCCCTGCCCATCCGCTCCGGAGTCTGTCTCCCCTATGCGCCTGCCCTCCGCGCTTCTTACTCCTGGTTGGCCGCGTTGATGATCTGCACGAAGTCCTCGGGCTTCAGGCTGGCGCCGCCGATGAGGCCGCCGTCCACGTCGGGCTGGGCCAGAAGCTCAGCGGCATTCTTGGCATTCATGGAACCGCCGTACTGGATGGTGACAGAGCGGGCCACGTGGGCACCGTACTGCTTGCGGATGACGGTGCGGATGGCCTGGCAGACCTCGCCGGCCTGCTCGGCAGTGGCGGTCTTGCCGGTGCCGATGGCCCACAGGGGCTCATAGGCAATGACGATGTGGCGCACCTTCTCGGGAGCCACGCCAGCCAGAGCACACTTGACCTGGTAAGCAATGAGCTCCATAGTCACGCCCAGCTCCCGCTGCTCCAGGCTCTCGCCTACGCAGACGATGGGGATGAGACCGGCCTCGATGGCGGCGTGCACCTTCTTGTTCACGGTAAAGTCGGTCTCATTGTAATACTGACGGCGCTCAGAATGGCCGATAATCACATACTTGGCCCCGGCATCCTTAATCATAGCGGCAGTGATCTCGCCGGTGTAGGCGCCCTTCTCCTCATAGTGGCAGGTCTCAGCGCCAATGGCGATATGGCAGTCCTTAAACAGACGCACAGCAGCCTGAATGTTGGTGGCGGGAACACACAGCACCACGTTGCACCACTTGCCGCGGGGCATGATGGGCTTGATCTCCTCGGCAAAGGCCTTGGTCTGGGTCAGGGTGTTGTTCATCTTCCAGTTGCCGGCGATGATAGTCTTGCGATAACGACGATTCATGATGAATATCTTCCTTTCCTTTATCTATAACGCACGAGATGACCCGCGCGGAAAAAACGATTTGAGATGCGCTTCTTAAGCGTCCAGCAGGCAGGCCACGCCGGGCAGCTCCTTACCCTCCATAAACTCCAGGCTGGCACCGCCGCCAGTGGAGATGTGGGTCATCTTATCGGCATAGCCCAGCTGCTGCACCGCAGCCGCGCTGTCACCGCCGCCGATGATGGTGATGGCGTTGGTCTTGCTGAGAGCCTCAGCCACAGCCTCGGTACCCTTGGCAAAGGCAGGGAACTCAAACACGCCCATGGGGCCGTTCCAGATGACGGTGCCGGCGTCGGCCACGGCCTCGCAGTACATCTTCACCGTCTCGGGCCCGATGTCCAGGCCCTCCCAACCATCGGGGATCTCACCGGCCTTGACCACCTGAATGTTGGCGTCGGGAGCAAACTTGTCACCGCAGACAGTATCTACGGGCAGCAGCAGCTTCACACCCTTGTCCTTGGCCTTCTGGACCATCTCCTTGGAGTAGTCCATCCAGTCCTCCTCCAGCAGGGAGTTGCCGACCTTACCGCCCTGCGCGGCAGAGAAGGTGTAGGCCATGCCGCCGCCGATGATGATGGTATCGGCAATCTCCAGCAGGTTGTTGATCACGCCGATCTTGGAGGACACCTTGGAGCCGCCCAGGATCGCAACCAGAGGACGCTTGGGATTGGCCAGAGCGCCGCCGATAAAGTCCAGCTCCTTCTGAATGAGGAAACCGCTGACGGCAGGCAGATAGTCGGCCACACCGGCAGTAGAGGCATGGGCACGGTGAACTGCGCCAAAGGCATCAGAGACATAGACCTCAGCCATATCGGCCATCGCCTTGGCCAGGGCGGGATCATTCTTGGTCTCACCAGGCTCAAAGCGGGTATTTTCCAGCAGCATGATCTGGCCGGGCTGCAGCGCCTGGGCCTTCGCCTGGGCATCCGGACCAACAACATCCTCCGCCATAATCACCTCCTGGCCCAGCAGCTCACTCAGGCGCTTGGCCACAGGCTTCAAAGACAGCTCGGGCTTTACCTCACCCTTGGGCTTGCCCATGTGGGAGCAGGCGATGACCGCAGCCCCCTGCTCCAGCAGGTACTGGATGGTGGGCAGAGCGGCACGGATACGCTTATCATCGGTAATGACGCCGCTTCCATCCTTTGCCATGGGTACATTGAAGTCACAGCGCAGCAGGACTTTCTTGCCCTTTACGTCAATGTCCTTCACTGTCTTCTTGTTATAGTTCATTTCGTTGGCTCCTTTCCTCATTAAAAAAAGCGTTCAGAAATCGGGAACTCACTGGTCCTGTGCCATTTCTCCCACGCCAGACAACTGGGGAAATCCCTGCTGCCGCAGCGCCTCATAGGTCAAAATTGCCACTGAGTTTGCCAGGTTCAAACTTCTGGCATCCGGGCGCATGGGGATCCGGATGCACCGTTCATAGTACCTCCGGCGCAGGTCCTCCGGCAGCCCGGCCGTCTCCTTGCCAAACATCAGCCAGCAGTCTGGGGCAAACCGCGCCTGGGAATAGTCCCTGGGCGCTTTTGTGGTAGCCAGCCACAGATCTGGTTGGGGATTGACGGCAAAGAAGTGATCCAGGTTTTCATAAACCTGCAGGTCCACCATGGGCCAGTAGTCCAGCCCAGCCCGCCGTACCGCCTTTTCGCTGATGTCAAAGCCCAGAGGCTTGACCAGGTGCAGACGGCTGCGGGTGGCAGCGCAGGTCCGGGCGATGTTGCCGCAATTTTGCGGAATCTCCGGCTCAACCAACACAATATTCAGCACACAGTACCCTCCTTGCGTTCGCGGGTATCATTGTATTCCAAAACCGCGGGAATTTCAACTGTAATTTGGTCGAAAAATCGCAAAAACTTCAAAATTCACTTTAAAATATATGGAAAGCATTATTTTTTGGTGTTCTTGATATCTATATGCCTCCGATCGGCCTTTTTTCCAGCATTGTGCCGAAATTCCCTTCCTTTTTTTCGGCTTCCTCGACAGATTCCGTTCCATATCCCCATCATTTTTTCGCCTGCTCTGTCCATTTTATACAAATAATTGTCTTTTTTCTGCCTTACTTCTTGCTTTGCCCCCACCCTGTGCTATAATGGGCACAGCAACGAACGCCTCATCCAACTGAAACGGCGTTCACCGATAACAGGAGGTCCTTTCCATGTCACACAGCGTTGAAATTTTGTCCGTCGGTACAGAGCTTCTGCTGGGCAATATCGCCAATCTGGACGCCCAGATCCTCTCCCAGGGGCTTAGTGAGCTGGGACTCAATGTCTTTTGGCACACCGTGGTGGGAGACAATCCCCAGCGCGCACGGGAAGCGGTGGCCATTGCCAAAAAGCGGGCGGACATTATCATCACCACAGGAGGACTCGGCCCCACCTGTGACGACCTGACCAAAAATGTGCTGGCCGAAGCGTTCGGAAAAAAACTGGTCTTTGACGAGGATTCCGCCCAGCGCATCAAAAGCTATTTCACCCGTACCAACCGCCCCATGACGGAAAACAACCTCCAGCAGGCCATGCTTCCGGAGGGCTGCACGGTCCTGGTCAACGACTGGGGCACCGCCCCCGGCTGTGCCTTTGAGGCGGAGGGCTGCCATGTGATTATGCTGCCCGGCCCCCCCAGCGAGTGCCGTCCCATGTTCCTCTACCGGGCAAAGCCCTACCTGTTAAGGCTTTCCGAGGGAGTGATTGCCTCCCACACCATCAAGCTTTTCGGCATTGGCGAGTCCACCATGGAGGCTCAGCTGAGAGAACAGATGAACCATATGCAAAATCCCACGCTGGCGCCCTACGCCAAGGAAGGGGAATGTGAGCTGAGAGTCACCGCAAAAGCCCCCGACGATGCCGCGGCCCAGGCCCTTCTTCAGCCCACGGTGGAGCAGATCAAGGCCCTCTTCTCGGACAAGGTCTACGGCGTGGACGTGCCCTCCCTGGAGTATGTGGTGCTGGAAGGGCTGAAAGCCAGAGGCCTCACCTTGGGTACTGCCGAGAGCTGTACCGGCGGACTGATGGCCAAACGGCTGACCGATATTCCCGGTGCCTCTCAGGTTTTCAAAGGTGGCATCGTCTCCTACACCAACGAGGTGAAGGCCCATGCTCTTGGGGTTCCTCAGCATCTGCTGGACCAGTTCGGCGCCGTTTCCCCAGAGGTGGCTTTGGCCATGGCCCAGGGGGCCCGAACGGTTCTGGGCTGCGATATAGCCCTGTCCTCCACCGGGGTGGCCGGGCCGGACAAAGACGAGTGGGACAACGAGGTGGGCACCATGTTTGTGGCCATCGCTACCCCGGAGGGCGCCCATGTGCGCCCCCTCCACCTTGGCAACCGCCCTGTTCGGGAACGGCTGCGCATTCAGACTGCCAGCCACGCCTTTGACCTGGCCCGGCGGTATCTGTCCGGCATTGAATATTGATTTTATTCCATCATAACAAAGCCCCGAGGCGGGAAGCATACACTTCCCGCCTCGGGGCTTTTCACGCTGCTGCAAACGGGAGATCAATCATCTCTGTCCCGTTCATACTGCAAAACGTCACCGGTCACGCCGTCTATGGTATATTGATATTCCATTCCGCCGGCTTTGAACTCCACCTCATAGTGCAGCCGGCCGCCTTCATAGTCCTGCTCCACTTCCAGCTCGTAGGCCTGGCTTTCGCTTACCCCGGCATGGGCGAAGGCGGCGTCCTTTGCCCCTTGGGAACCGATGTCTGTGCCGGAAGTTCCAGCGCCGGCGGAGGCAAAAAGCTCTTGCTCCGACTTTATGACCGCGCCCGTGGAACCGTCCACGGTATACTCATATTCACCCTGGTCTGTCCGGAACTCCATTTCATACTCCAGCCGTCCGTCGTCATAGTCCCGCTCCACGGACAGATCATAGACCTGGCTCTCGCTCACCCCTGCATGGGCAAAGGCAGCAGACTTGGCCGCAGCCTGACCAATATCAGAAGTCGTGGCATTTCCGCCGCTCCCAGTACTGGAACTCCCCGTACCGACGTTCCCAGCGCTGCCGCTTCCCGTGTTCTCCGTGGGCAGGCCGGACGGCCCGCTGAGCACCTGTCCTGAAAAGGCATCCACCTGATACTCAAATTCGCCATAGCTGGGATGGTAGAGCTCCACCTCATAGCGGGGCGGGTACTCGTCCAACTCAGGGTCCACCTCCGTAATGGTGCCGCCGGCTGCCAGATCGCCGGCATACTGCTCCACCGCCTGGCGGGCGGCCTCCACCCCCACAGGCATGGCGGGCGCGCCGATCTCCACCAGATCCTTCAGCTCCTCCACCGTGAGAGCGGCCAGAGACGTAAAGCTCAAGCTTCCGTTGAGAGCAATGGCCTGATTGACCAGGTTGGCTTTCCCGGTGGAAATATTGTTTTC
Source organism: Lawsonibacter sp. LCP25S3_E2 (assembly GCF_052117285.1). Lineage (NCBI taxonomy): Bacteria > Bacillati > Bacillota > Clostridia > Eubacteriales > Oscillospiraceae > Lawsonibacter > Lawsonibacter sp. LCP25S3_E2. The sequence continues at coordinate 18,592 of NZ_JBQKJL010000023.1, read as the reverse complement.
CCGTGCCTGCTGGTCCAGGTCGGCACTTGCCGCCACTGTCTGACTGAGGATCGCCGCACCGGCAGACTGGGACTGCAGAAGCGCATCCACTGTCCCGGTCAGCTCCTGCTGAATCCGGACCGCCCGATTCTGATCCGAGTCCTCCACGGAAATCAGAATGGCTGAGGACAAGCTGTCCAGATATCCTGCCCGCACCAGAGCACCCACAATGGCGTTGACCGCCACGTCCAGCTTCGTGCCCTTCAGGTCAGCCCCTTCCCCCATGTCCGCCAGGACTGTCCTGGCTTCTTCGTTCAGAGGGATACAGGAAAGAATCTTTTCACTTCGATTTACGGACAATTCGATGCTGGGATTTACGTCCAGGGACACCACTGAGGCCACCGCGTTGGCCTGGTAATAATAGGCTCCGCCGCCCCCAACCAGTACCAGGGCAAGGCAAGCAGCCGCCAGGGACTTCCAGATCTTCCTGGAGGTTCCTTTCTTCATGGGGATCACAGTTCCTTTCCGCGCCGCACAGCGGGAGAGCACCCCATCCAGATCATCCGGGGCCGTGGCGGAGAGGACCTTTTCCAGGCGCTGTTCCAGCTCTTTGTCTGTCATTGGATGCCATCTCCTTCCAGCTGTAATTTCAATTTCTTCAGCGCACGGTGATATTTGGACAGGACCGTGGCCAAAGGCAGCTCCAGCAAAGCGGCAATCTCCCGGTGCTTAAGTCCCGTGACGGCATGGAGTACCACCACCCGCCGCTCCTGCTCCTCCAGAGCGGCCAGAGCCTTCTGCACCAGCAGCCGGTCCTCTGTGGAGATGTTGGGGGCCTGGGCGGGAATTGCGTTCCACTGCTCCTCCTCCAGTTCTCCCTTCCGCTGCCCTTCCCGCAGCTTCATCAGGGCAAGGTTTCGGGCAATGGTCAGCATCCACCCCATGGGTGACCCCTGGGGCCGGTACTGGGGCGCGCTATCCCAAATCCGCACAAAGGTGTCTTGGGTCACGTCCTGGGCGTCCTGAGCATTTTTTACATAGGACAAAGCCAGACCGTAAACCGCTGTGCGGGTACGGTGATAAAGCTGTGCCAGGGCCTCCTGCTCCCCAGCGGCCACCTCGATAAGCAACCGCTCCAGAGCCTCCCGGTCCCTGGTCCCTTCCTGTTCCATTGTCTGTGCCAACATCAGCATCAGCATGGGCCATTTCTCCTGTCATTACAAGAATGCGCTGGAATGCACTTTTATTGCGCAAAAAGAAAATTTTCTTTCCTTAGGATAAATCTTTTTTCTCAAAAAAACAAGAGCTGCGTAAAGCAGCTCTTGTTTTTTTCATGATTCCACAGTGGAAATGCCTGCCCGGATGAGACGTTCCCGAATCACCGGCCCCAGGATCATAGCCACAGCCATTTTGACCAGATCTCCGGGAATAAAGGGAAACACGCACACAGACAGGGCTGCCGCCAGGCTTTTCCCAGCCTGGACGCAGAACCAGGCCGTGCCCAAAGCATAGAGGATCGCGGTAGCAAAGGCCATTCCCACAAACTGAAGCACCCGATTCTTTGGAAAGCGCTCCACCGCCAAACCGGAGAGGAACGCCATAGGAATAAATCCTACGATATATCCCCCAGTGGGACCGGCCACCACACCTAAGCCGCCGGTAAACCCGTTAAAAACAGGTACTCCTATCGCTCCCAGCAACACATACACCAGTACCGCAGCTCCGGCCCGCTTTCCGCCCAGCACATACCCCGCCAGGTACATCACTAAGGTCCCCAGTGTAATGGGGATTGGGCCGATGGGCAGAGCAAAGGGAGCAACCGCGGAAATGACTGCCGCCATCACCGCCGTCATCACCAGGGGATAGCTGGAACGTTTGGTTTTTGTCTCCATAGGAATCGTCCTTTCTGCTGCACAATCGTAAACTTTAATTTAGTCTCAGTATACATTCTCCTTCTTTTGTTGTCAACTATCATCTTCTATGGTTTACATTCTTAACAGCATATTAGGGAGCAGCCAAGCCGCTCCCTAATGTTTCCGTTATGCTTTGACGACCGCGTGGAACAAAGACCAAAGGGACCATGCCAGACACCCAATGCCCAGCACCACACCTGCCCCGATGGTATATTGATTCCAATCCCCGATGGCAAAGACCTCTCTTCCCAGCATCTCCGGAACAAAACAGCCCGCCATCCACACGCCCCAGAGCGCCCAGGCTCCTTTGGTTCCAAAACGCTGGATAAGCGCCCCACCGACGAGGCCGCCGCCCAGACCGATGAGCAAAATGACCGGGTACAAACGCCAGTCCGGTTGGAAGGAATTCAGTACCAGACAGTCCTCCAGTACTCCCCAATCTCCTGGGTAATCCACCACCCAATGGCCCCTGCCCGCCAGGGAAGCCCATATAGGCGGACCGAGATACCGCTCCATCAGCGCCAGCAGAGCAGCTGCCCCCAGGGCACATACTCCTTCAAAGGTCATCACTCCCATCGTCAGGGCCAGCGCCCGCCGCCGGGTCTGTCCAAAGCACAGTGCCTGTTCAAAGGTGACCGTCACATGAACCACGCCGGAGAGAAGCGCCAAGATCCCCGCAATAACGGGCAGCGTGATGCCGGAAATGAGAATCCCATCCATAGGCTTTGCCACAACCATGACGGCGCCAATGATGATTTGGGTCAGAAGGAATACGCCTCCCTCGATCCCCAGATAGAGCAGCAAGTCGTCCAGATTGAGTCTAATCACTTTTTTCAGCATAGGTATCACCTCACCACATAGCCCTTGACTGTCCGCCAGATGACCGCCTCACCCACCAGGAAAATCAAAAGTGCCGCACCCCCAAGAAGATAGGGAAGATTGCCCCACAGTCCACCGTACTCCCCGTTTACCAGGAACTCCCACAGGCCGATGTCCGCCACGATAAACAGCAGTGCACACAGGGCGATCATCAGCAGTACGGCGGCCACGCTGAGAACGGTTCCCCAGACCTCCGACCGGGCCATTACAAGGCCGCTGAGTCCCCCCAGCACCAAAACCAGCACACAGAGGAAGGGATACATCCCCACGGGCAGATCTTCTCCCAGAACCCAGCCCCACCGGCTCAGCTCCGTCCAGCCGCCCTGTTGGGGCAGGACGGACATCAGCGCCTGGAGCAGCCAGCACGCCCCAGCGTACAGCAGCATGGTCCCCTGCATCCCCCAAAAGAAGTCCCGGCGTCTGGCCCCAAAGGACAGGGCCAGATTCAGATTGTTGGTGCACAAGGCAAAGCCGTAGAAATAGAGGATAAACAGCTCCATTATGGGAAAGGCACTGTAGTAGCTGCGAAACAGGTTGTGGGTGCCCTGGGGCACACCGGTAATATAACAGCCTGCCACAACAATTACGGCAAACGCCAAAACTGCCGCCAGGTTTGGCCAGACAAACTGGCTGAGAAAGCGCGTGGATTTTACCATGTTCCTCCCCTCCCTTACTGGGCATCTCCGTGGCTGCACAGGGCCACAAACACATTTTGGAGATTCATAGGAGCAATATCCACATCGGCCTTGCGGGCATCCTCCAGCTTGACTCCGCTGCCCCGAACCGCTACCGTCTTGTGTCGGCCCATCTGGTGAACGGAGAGAATCTCCAGTCCGGCACACACCCGGTCTACCTCATCCTCCCGGCCGGAGATATAGCGGAACTGATCCACCAGCTCCTCCGTGGGACAATTTTCCAGAATCCGCCCCTCATCCAGGATGATGACCTGTTCAAAAACCGATGCCGCCTCCTCAATGATATGGGTGGAGACGAGGAAGGTGCGGTTTGTCTGGGCAAAGTCCTCCAGCAGCAGCTGGTAGAACCGCTCCCGCATCACCACATCCAGCCCGGCTGCCGGCTCATCCAGAATGGTGATGGGAGAACGGCTGGCCAGGGCAATGGTGATGGTCACCATGGACAGTTGCCCCTTGGAAAGCTGATAAATTTTCTTTTGCGGCTCCAGTTTAAACTCCTCTAACAGCCGCTGGGCATAGTCCTTGTCCCAGTTTGGGTAATAGATAGCGGCGGATTTAAGGTAGTGCTTGATTTTCAGGTTGTTGCGTCCATAAAACATGGTAGATTGCATCTCTCGGGAAAAACAGATGTCGTTGAGCGCCTGCTGGTTTTCCCAAACATCCTGTCCGTTATAGGTAACCTGGCCGCCATCTTTGGTATTTTGGGCGGTAAGGATGCCCAACAGGGTCGTCTTACCCGCTCCGTTTCGGCCAATGAGACCGTAAATCTTCCCTGGCTCGATGGTCAGATCCAGGTTGTGAAGTACTTGCTTGTTTTTATAGGACTTGCACAGGCCCTGGGCCTTCAAAATTCCCGTACTCATAATGGTTCTCCTTCCTCAATGGCCCGGTGTACCATGGCCAGCAGCTCCTCCCCGCTGAGATTCAGCGAGGCCCCCTCTTTCACCAGGGGCTTTACGTAACCGTCATAAAAAGCGGCCTTTCGTTTCTGTTTCACAGCTTCACCCGCGCCCTGGGACACAAACATTCCAATGCCCCGCTTTTTATACAAAATTCCATCTGCCACCAGCAGATTGATCCCCTTGGCCGCGGTAGCCGGATTGATGTTATAGCCCCGAGCCAGTTCGTTGGTGGAGGGCACCTGCTCCTCCTCCTGATAGACACCCCGGAGGATGTCATCTTCCAGCATCTTCGCAATTTGCAGATAGATCAGCGACTGGTCATTCAGCGTTCCATGCACGTGATCACCTCCACAGCGTTCTATGTTCTCTAGTTATATGGTTCATTACTTGTGTAATTAACCATATCACATAGAAGACCGCCTGTCAAGCATTGGCGGCAAAAAAATTGGGCCGCCCTTGTCAGGCGGCCCAAAAAGCAGATTTTATTTTACCTGGGCAGAGGCTTTGGCCTCTTCCGCAGCCTTCACCGCGTCCAGTACGCCACGGCCCTCGGCCTCCTTGGCATGCTTTTCCACATCCATCTTGTTCCGGGGGCTGCGTACCAGGCAGCCGGCTCCCTGGACACAGCCGCCTTCGCAGGCCATGCCCTCGATGAAGTTACCGTCCAGCCGTCCAGCCTTCAGCTTCAGCAGAGCCATCTCACACTCGGCAATACCGCTGCAGGGAACTGCTTTCAGATCAAACTGCGTCCCACGCTCCTTCAAGGTTTCCGCCACAGCCTGGGCCACACCGCCGCTGCGGGCGAAGTTGCGGCCGTAGGGGCTGGCCTCGTCCAGAGGTTCCTCCTCCAGCTGGGTGAGATCAATGTCCTTGGAATCGAACAGAGCCAGCAGCTCCTCATAGGTCAGGGCGCAGTCGATGGAGTTCATGGTGCGGCCCAGCTGGAACTCCTTCTTCTTGGCAATGCATGGCCCAATGAAGACGACCTTGGCGTCGGGCTCCTTTTCCTTCAGATACAGGCCGATCATTACCATGGGAGAAGGGGTATGAGAGACATATTTCTCCATCTCCGGGTGCTTCTTCTTTACAAAGCCCACAAAGCCCGGACAGCAGGAGGAGGTAAGGACCCCACGCTCCACCAGTTCCTCAGACTCCCGGTCGGCCACCATATCGGCGCCCAGGGCCACCTCGGCCACGCCGGTGAAGCCCAGCTTTTTCAGTCCGGCCACCACCTGTCCGTAAGTGGCAGGGGCAAACTGGCCGGCAATGGAGGGAGCAATGACCGCATAGGTCTTGTAACCCCAGTGATCGCTGCCTTTGAGCATCTGGATGGCGTCAGTGATCCAGGACTTGTCCTGAATGGCACCGAAGGGGCACTGATTCACACAGCTTCCGCAGGAAATGCACTTATTGATATCAATGGAGGCCTTCTTGTCGGGCCCCATGGAGATGGCATTCACCGGACAGCCCTTCTCACAGGGGCGCTGGGTCTTGACGATGGCGCTGTACTGGCAGGCATTGAGACACTTGCCGCAGGTAATGCATTTGTCGTGGTCAATATGGGCCCGGTGATTGACAATGGAAATGGCATCCTTCGGGCAGGCGTGGACGCAGCGGGTGGCCAGACAGCCCCGGCAGGAAGCACTGACCGTAATCTCCGTCACCGGACACTCGTCGCAGGCGATGGGCAGAACCTCTACCACACTGGGGTTGGTCTTGTCGCCGCCCATAGCCATTTTCACACGGCTGTTGATGATGGCCCGCTCCTTGTAAATGCAGCAGCGCAGGCTGGCCGTGGGTCCAGGAATGATCCGCTCGGGCACGTCCAGAATACCGGTCTGCAGCCGGTCTTCCCAGGTCAGGCGGGCGACTTCAGTCAGCACTTGGGTCTTGAGCTCCTGAATTTTCGTCTCGAATGTACGCATAGCGTTTCCTCTCCTCCGTCCGTTCTCTGTCCGCCCCCATGCAAACTCCCTATTTTGCAAGTTCCAGACAGAATCCCTTCATTTTGCAGGTTTTCATTCATTTTCAGCCCATTCTACCCCACTACCTATGTAGTGTCAAGTTACATTTTACACGATTCCTCCCTATTTGAAAAGCCAATTTTACACCTTGTCCACAGTTTCACAAAGCAATTCCCTTTGGCATAGGCTAGGGCACAGATTCGTTGATACGGAGGGTCGTTTATGGCTGCTTTACCACATATTGAATATTTCCTGGGGGCCAACTCCCCCACCGGTTTTTACTCCCTGTACTCCCACCTGCTTCCACCGGACGAGGCCCGTGCTATCTACATTCTGAAGGGTGGGCCGGGGTGCGGCAAATCTACCCTCATGCGCAGGGTAGCCGCCCGCATGGAGCAGGAAGGGCTGCAAACCGAATACATTCTCTGCTCGGGCGATCCGGCCTCCTTGGACGCCGTGGTCTTTCCCCAATTGAAGGCCGCCCTGGTAGACGGCACTTCTCCCCATGTGGTGGAACCCAAATACCCCGGCGCGGTGGAGCGGTATGTGAACGTGGGGGACTGCTACGATAAGGGGGCTCTTTGGGAACTGCGGGGCGAGATCATGGAGGCCATGTCTGGCTATAAGGGCTGCTACCAGCGGGCCTACCGGTGCCTGGGCGCATCCGCGGAGCTCTTCGAGGACCAGCGCAGCGCCCTGCTCACCCAGGCTCTCTCTGACAAGCTGGCCAAACGGGCCCGCGGCATTCTCCTGCGGGAAATTCCCAAACGAAAGTCCGCCGCTCCCGGCCAGGTGAAGCAGCGCTTTCTGGGGGCTGTCACCCACAAGGGCTCCCTGTGTCTGTTCGACACAGCCCTCGCCCAGTGCAGCCGCATCTATGAACTGACAGACAGCTCCGGCCTTGCCCACGAGATGCTCATTCACCTGTTGGCGGGAGCCGTCAGCAACGGATATGATGTGGTAGCCTGTCCCGACCCCATGGCCCCGGAGCGGTTGGCTCACCTGCTGATCCCTCAGCTGAGCCTGGCCTTCCTCACCTCTACCCCATCCCTCCCCGTCCCCGGAAAGCCCTATCGCCGCATCCGCTTGGATGCCGCGGCGGACCGGGAGGTTCTCCGGCGAAACCGCCCCAGGCTTCGCTTTGCGAAAAAAGTCTCCTCCGCCCTGTTGGATGAGGGGGTGGACTGCCTGGCCCAGGCCAAGGCCATGCACGACCATCTGGAAGCGATTTACAATCCTCACGTAGACTTTTCCCTAGTGGAAAAAATGGCCGACCAAATCGGGACAGAGCTTCTTTCCTTTTAATAATGTAGGAAACAAAAAAACCAGCGGACTTATTTTGTCCGCTGGTTAAAAAAATCGGAGCAAGCGTCATATCGCTTGCTCCGCTGCTGTCTTGTGGGCTAAGTCTGGATGCTGCATGGATTGAACGGATCGGAAAACGGCCCTTCTGGGCCGCGCCGCGTTTGCGGCGTAAATTCGGAGCAGAGCGGAGAATTGCGCAGGGGCGGCTTTGCCGACCCCGAGCATTTTAATGCCGAAGGGTGGAGCCGCCTTGCAGGCGGCGAAACCCAAAAAAGAAAGACACGACATACGTCGTGTCTTTCTTTTTTGGCAGCCGGAGAAGGATTCGAACCCTCACAAACAGAGTCAGAGTCTGTCGTGCTACCCTTACACAATCCGGCTATTTGTTGCTCCCTGTCGCAGGGACGAATGCTATTATAGCAAACAATTTCGAATTGTCAAGAGTATTTTTTAATTTTTTCTGCTCCTCTTTCTCTGTACCGGGGAAGTGGTTCTTCTCCCCCTCTAAAACCGGTCTCTGGAAGCAGATCTGCTTTCTCCCCGATTGGCCGCTTTTTTGTAAATTTTTTCTTACTGTCACATTTTCTCTTTACTCCAAAGAAATGAGGCTTTATAATACCACCCGAACGGGAAGTCTGTGGCGGAAGGTCCGCCCGCCCGTCCATCGCAGAAGGAAAGGAGGCCATGGGTCCACCCATCACAAAGCGCCAGTGCCCGCCCCTGTGGGCGGGACGACGAGGAGAGGGGAGTATCGAAGGTTTCGGCGGATGCCCCTCCGTGCCGGCCCAGGCACGCATACAGCTTACAAATATGCAGGCGACTGCAAAACAGAGGGGCTGTGGCTGGGTTACGAGGTCAAATGGCTGCGAGTTTGTCCTCCCGTACCGTTTCAGGAGGAAATTGAATATATGTGTGGAATTGTAGGTTATGTAGGACGCGAACAGGCCGCCCCCATTTTGCTGGAAGGGCTGTCCCGGTTGGAATACCGGGGCTATGACTCCGCCGGTGTGGCCGTGTACGACAGCTCCCGTGGCGCACTGTCCGTGCATAAGGCCAAGGGACGGCTGAACGTTCTCTCCGACCAGCTGCACGGGGGTGCCGATCTTCAGGGTACCGTGGGCATCGGCCATACCCGCTGGGCCACCCATGGAGCGCCCAGTGACATAAACTCCCACCCCCAGGTCAGCCGCAGCGGAAAGATTGCCGTGGTCCACAACGGCATCATCGAAAACTATGCAGAGCTGAAAGCCTTTCTCATGGCTCAGGGTATCCCCTTTACCTCAGAGACAGACACTGAGGTCATTGCCCAGCTTATCGAGTACTTCTATGAGGGAGACCTTTTGGCCGCTGTAGGACGGGTGCTTCACCGTATCCAGGGGGCCTACGCTCTGGGTATTTTGTGCGACGACTGCCCTGACGAGCTGATTGCCGTACGCAAGGACAGCCCCCTCATCCTGGGCTACGGGGATGGCTGCTCCTTCCTGGCCAGCGATGTGACCGCCATTCTCCGCCACACCCGGAAGGTAAGCTATATGGAGGATGGAGAGCTGGCCGTTCTCACCCAGTCCGGCATCCAGTGCTACAACCACCTGATGCAGCCCGTGGACAAGGAGGTCGTCCAGGTGGACTGGGAGATGGACGCGGCGGAAAAGGGCGGCTATGAACACTTCATGTTCAAGGAAATTATGGAACAGCCCCAGGCTCTGCGCCGTTGCATCTCTCCCCGGATTCGGGGCGGCGAAGTGGTCTTTGAGGATTTTCATCTGGATCCCCAGTACATCCGTGACCTCCAGAAGATCTACATTGTGGCCTGCGGCTCCAGCTACCACGTAGGCATGGTGGGCAAATATCAGTTGGAAAAGCTCACCCGTAAACCCGTGGAGGTAGCACTGGCCTCGGAATTCCGGTATATGGACCCCATCGTCAACGAGCACACCCTGGTGGTGGTGATCAGCCAGTCAGGCGAAACTCTGGACACCATGGCCGCCCTGCGGGAGGCCCGGCGGCTGGGGGGAAAAATCTTGTCCATTGTCAATGTGGTGGGCAGCTCTATTGCACGGGAATCCGATCAGGTTCTCTACACCTGGGCAGGGCCGGAGATTGCCGTGGCTACCACCAAGGCTTACTCCACCCAGCTGGCGGTCATTTGCCTGCTGGCCCTATACTTTGCTCGAGTGCTGGGCACCATTGAGGACAAGGAGTACCAGGCCTGTCTGGAAGATCTGCTGCGCCTGCCCGACCAGGTGGAGCAGGTCCTGGCTCAGAAGGATGATATCCAGTATTTTGCCTCCCAGTACTTCAACCACGACAGCGTCTTTTTCATTGGCCGGAACATCGACTACGCTATGGGTTTGGAGGGCTCTTTAAAGCTGAAAGAGATCTCCTACATCTACTCTGAGGCCTACGCCTCCGGGGAACTGAAGCACGGCACCATCAGCCTCATCGAACCCGGCACTCTGGTGGTGGCTCTGGGGACCTGCAAACGGCTATTCTCCAAAGCGATGAGCAATGTGGTCGAGGTCAAATCCCGCGGGGCAGACGTGCTGGCCCTGACCACGGAACGCTGCCGGGCCGAGATGGAAGGCACTGCCAACGCCGTCATGACCATTCCCGAGGCACGGGAGCTTGTGCTCCCCTGTCTGAGCGTGGTCCCCCTCCAGCTATTTGCCTATTATGTGGCCCTCATGCGGGGCTGTGACATCGACAAGCCCCGAAACCTGGCCAAGAGTGTCACTGTGGAATGATCTTTAACATAAAAATGTCCCCTCCACCTGGCGGAGGGGACATTTTTATGTGGTTTCAGTCCGAGCAGTTTTTTCAGGGATTTTTCTCACCCTTGAGCCATTCATCCTCTTCATACTCGTGCTTCAGCCAATTCTCATAATTGGACTTGAGGGAGTCCCACACGGACATCCAGTCGATCTTGCTCAGATCTTCCTCTCCCGTAAAAAGTTCATTGTAGAACGCGAAGGTGGGGTCCTCCGCGCCGCCCACGTATTCCTCATAGAAGGCGTCCATATAAGCGCCAAACCGGGGGTCGTCCATCTCCTGGGGACCCAGCATCATGGCATGGAGCTGCTCTTTGGTCCAGGGTTCGTCATTCTTCAGATCCCGAGGCATGACCTGTGCCCATTTGGTCAGGCGGCCTAAATCGTGCAGAAAACGCTCCCGCCCCTCTTCGCTGTTGAGCATGGGCAGCACGCTGCGCAGCAGGGTGTAGAACGCATCGTCCATTGCTTCCTTAATCTTCGGGCTGATTTTGCTTTGATCCATCGTCAATGCCTCCAATTCTCATAATTTTCCCCGTCGGTGTGGGGCGGAGAGTCCCACCGGAAAACTCTCTGTATGGTGACATTATAGCCGGGAGGACGAAGACCGTCAACCTTTATTTGTAAGATTTTTGAAATTTAAGCTTTTAAATCCTTCATATTCCGGCAGATTGACAAAAATTTCACAATACATTGACCACAGAGGGCTGTTCCATCTCTGCCAGCAGCTCCAGCTGCGTAATCAGATCTGCGTTGGCGGCGTTATACTGATCGGGCTCCTGCAGGCGCAGATACTCCATCACTGTACGAAACCCTCTTAGAATCTGGTCCGTATCCGAGTGGCGCATGGTGGCATGGAGATAAAAATGCCGGCTCTCCCATTGGTCATACACCTCCTGGGTCAGGAGGAGGGCCTGCTCCCACTCGTCCTGCTGCGTCAGCTGCTGGGCAAGGCGAAGCCGCTCCTCCATTCCTCCGGTCAGCTCTTTGGCATACCAGGCATTGCCTAGGCTCCCCCCCAGCAGCAGAAGAAGAAGTCCCACCGAAATCCAAAGCCGTCTCATTTCCGCCCCTCCTCACTCCAGCTCCCGCCGGGCCAGATAGACACTTCCCTGTTCATCCACCATCATAAGGAAAATTTCCTCCGTTCCCTTACACCCTCTCTGAACCAGCTGCCGCTCCAGCCACGGCCTGTCATGGCCCAGCGCCTTTAGATTGTGCTCCAAAAGCCGCCCGTCACTGATGACCACTCTGGGGAGGCCATTCTCCTGGACCGCTACCTTCATATCCCGCGCCGTCGGGGGCTTCTGATTGACATAGGGAAGGACCGAAAGCTTTCCGTTTGTCTCCAAAATAGCATACTTCACTACCGACAAATCGGTATACCCCTGGCAGCGCAGCTCCTCCAGCAGCTCATCCACAGTCAGGCGGTTGCGTGCCATTTCCCGCTGGTCCAGCGCTCCATTGCGTACCACTATGCTGGGGCGTCCGCATAGCACAGCCCGAAATCCCACATACTTCATGGTGAGCACCGACAAAATCATAGTCACACACAAAAGGGCAAGGATCGGTACAATTCCGGTCAGCAAAGGAATCCCATAATCCTGCATGGGCACAGAGGCCAGGTCGGCAATAATAAGGGAAAGCACCAGCTCGGAGGGTTCCAGCTCTCCCACCTGCCGCTTTCCCATCAAACGGACTCCGGCAATGATCAGCACATATAAGATGATCGTGCGTAAAAGGCCTGTAAACACCGCATTCACCTCGTAAGCAGCTTGGGACAGTTCTTCCTTGCCCCTTCGGATGCAGTTTTCCCCCTTCCTTTTCAATTATCCTGCGAATTGCCCAAAACTCTCCTAAAAAATTAGGCGGAAAAAGGAAAAAAACCATCTTGCCAAGGAGGCATTTTTTCGATAAAATAACTTGATTATATCTAACAAGCATTAGAACTGGAACGGAAGGCGAGTGAGTATTGATGAAAGCGACATTGATCCTGGCAAACGGCAGCATCTTCTCCGGAATCAGCATCGGCAGCACCGAGACCCGTGTGTGCGAGATGGTCTTCAACACCTCCATGACCGGCTATCAGGAGATTTTGACCGACCCCTCCTATGCTGGGCAGGGCGTTGTCATGTCCTATCCTCTGATCGGCAACTATGGCGTCAACAGTGAGGACAATGAGTCCCGCCGCCCCTGGGTGGAGGCCTTTGTGGTCCGTCATCTGTCCCCCCGCGGCAGCAATTTCCGCTGTGAGGGCGATCTGGGCTCCTATCTGAAAGAGCATAACATCACCGGCATCCAGGGTGTGGACACCCGTGCGCTGACGAAAATACTCCGCAGTCAGGGGAGCATGAATGGCATGGTCACCTGTGCGGAGCATTTTAATGTTGCCGAGGTGCTGGAACAGCTGCGCTCCTATCAGGTAAAGGACACCGTGGCTAAGGTCACCCGCACCGAGCCCGAGGTATTCCCCGCTTATGGAGAGCAGAAGTATCACGTGGCCATGATGGACTTCGGCGTCAAGCAGCACATGATCGAGTGCCTGCGCCGCCGGGGCTGCCAGGTCACTGCCCTGCCCGCTTCCACCCCCGCCGAGGCTGTCCTTGCCGGCGGGTATGACGGAGTGATGCTCTCCAACGGCCCTGGCGACCCCGCTGAGAACACCCAGATCATCCAGGAGCTTAAGAAGCTCTATAACAGCGACATCCCCATGTTCGGTGTCTGTCTGGGCCACCAGCTGCTGGCTCTGGCCACCGGCGCCAAGACCGGCCGTCTGGCCTACGGCCACCGGGGCGGCAACCACCCCGTCCGCGACCTGGAAAAGGGCCGGGTATTTATCACCAGCCAGAACCACGGCTATATGGTCCTGTCCGAGTCCGTGGACCCCGCGGTAGCCGAAGTGAGCCACATCAACGTCAACGACGGCACCTGCGAGGGTCTGCGCTACAAGCGCCCCAACTGCTTTACCACCCAGTTCCATCCCGAGGCCAACGCCGGCCCCAAGGATACGGAATATCTGTTCAACCGTTTCATTGAGTCCATGGGAGGTGCCAAGTAATGCCGAAGTATACTGATGTGAAGAAGGTCCTGGTGCTGGGCTCCGGCCCCATCGTCATCGGCCAGGCTGCCGAGTTCGACTACGCCGGTACTCAGGCTTGCCGCGCTCTGAAGGAAGAGGGTATGGAGGTTGTTCTGATCAACTCCAACCCCGCCACCATCATGACCGACAAGGATATTGCCGACCATGTGTATATCGAGCCCCTGAACATTCCCTCCGTCGTCCAGATCATTGAAAAGGAGCGCCCCGATGCCCTGCTGCCCAACATGGGCGGTCAGACTGGCCTGAACCTGGCCATGGCCCTCTATGAGGACGGCACTCTGGCCAAGTACGGCGTGAAGCTGCTGGGCACCTCTCCCGAGTCCATCCACAAGGCGGAGGACCGCCAGGGCTTCAAGGACTGTATGGAGTCCATCGGCCAGCCCTGCGTGGTGTCCAAGGTGGTCAACACTGTTCAGGACGCGGTAGACTTTACCAATGAGATCGGCTACCCCGTCATTGTCCGTCCCGCCTACACTCTGGGCGGTTCCGGCGGCGGCATCGCTTACGACGAGGCCTCCCTGCGTGAGATTTCCGACCGCGGCATCGCCCTGAGCCGTGTCAGCGAGGTGCTGATCGAGCGGTGCATCTCCGGCTGGAAGGAGATCGAGTTTGAGGTCATGCGTGACTCCGCGGGCAACGTGATCACCATCTGCTCCATGGAGAACATTGACCCTGTGGGCGTCCACACCGGCGACTCCATCGTGGTGGCTCCCACCCAGACCCTGGCCAACAAGGAGTTCCAGATGCTCCGCTCCGCCGCGCTGGACATCATCTCCGCCCTGGAGATCGAAGGCGGCTGTAACGTGCAGTTCGCTCTGAATCCCGACAGCTTTGAGTACGCGGTCATCGAGGTCAACCCCCGTGTGTCCCGTTCCTCCGCCCTGGCCTCCAAGGCCACTGGCTACCCCATCGCCAAAGTGGCCGCCAAGGTGGCTCTGGGCTACACCCTGGACGAGATCCCCAACGCCGTCACCGGCAAGACCAAGGCTTGCTTTGAGCCCACCATTGACTACTGCGTGCTGAAGATCCCCCGTCTGCCCTTCGACAAGTTCACCACCGCCAGCCGTACCCTGGGCACCCAGATGAAGGCCACCGGCGAGGTTATGGCCATCGCCAACTCCTTCGAAGGCGCTTTGATGAAGGCCATCCGCTCCCTGGAGCTCAACGTCCGGGCTCTGAAGCTGGACAAGCTGGAGGGCCTCTACACCGACGAGATCGAAGACCTGCTGTTCCAGGTCACCGACGAGCGGCTGTTTGTGGTGGCCGAGGCCCTGCGCCGCGGCTTCTCCCCCCAGAAGATCAACAACATCACCAAGATGGACATCTGGTTCCTGGACGGCTTCAAGCGGATTATCGACATGGAGGAGGAGCTCAAGGCCTGCAAGGGTGAGCCCGACATCGACACCCTGAAGCGCGCCAAGGAGATGTGCTTTGCCGACAGCTATATCGGCACCCTGTGCGGCATGAAACAGGCTGAGGTCAAGGCCCTCCGGGAGCACTACGGCATTGTCCCCTCCTTCAAGATGGTGGACACCTGCGCCGCCGAGTTTGACGCCGAGACCCCCTACTACTACTCCACCTACGACGGAGAAAACGAGGCCATCGACAACAGCTCCGACAAAAAGAAGGTGCTGGTGCTGGGCTCCGGCCCCATCCGCATCGGCCAGGGCATCGAGTTTGACTACTGCTCCGTCCACTCTGTCTGGGCCTTTAAGCGCCTGGGCTATGAGACCATTATCATCAACAACAACCCCGAGACTGTCTCCACCGACTTTGACGTGGCCGACAAGCTCTACTTCGAGCCCCTCACCGCCGAGGATGTGCAGAACATCGTGGAGCAGGAGAAGCCCTGGGGCGCCGTGGTCCAGTTCGGCGGACAGACCGCCATCAAGCTGGCCAAGGCTCTCACCGACATGGGCGTACAGATCCTGGGCACCCCCGCTGACGGCGTGGACGCCGCCGAGGACCGGGAGCGCTTTGACGACATTCTGGAAAAGTGCGGCATTCCCCGCGCCAAGGGCCGCACTGTATATACCACCGAAGAAGCACTGAAGGCGGCCAACGAGCTGGGCTACCCCGTGCTGGTGCGCCCCTCCTACGTGCTGGGCGGCCAGGGCATGGAGATCGCCTACTCCGACCGGAACATCGAGGAGTTCATGAAGATCATCAACATGACCGTTCAGGAGCACCCCATCCTGGTGGACAAGTACCTCATGGGCCGGGAGCTGGAAGTGGACGGCGTGTTCGACGGAGAGGACATCCTCATCCCCGGTATTATGGAGCACGTGGAGCGGGCCGGCGTTCACTCCGGTGACTCCATCGCCGTGTATCCTCCCCTCCACCTGGAGGAGAAGCACCGCCAGCTCATTCTCCAGCACACCAAGAACATGGCCAAGCACCTGGGTGTCATTGGCCTCATCAACGCCCAGTATATCCTCTATGATGATGACATCTATGTCATTGAGGTCAACCCCCGTTCCTCCCGCACCATCCCCTATATCTCCAAGGTCACCGGCGTGCCCATCATCGACCTGGCCACTAAGGTCATGCTGGGTCAGAAGCTGAAGGACCTGAACTACGGCACCGGTCTCTACCCCGAAGCCAACTACTATGCAGTCAAGGCCCCTGTCTTCTCCTTCGAGAAGCTGACCGATGTAGATACCGGCCTTGGCCCTGAGATGAAGTCCACCGGCGAGGTGTTGGGTCTGGCCGAGACCTATCCCCAGGCCCTGCTGAAGGCCTTTAAGGGCTCCGGCATGCGTGCTCCTAAGCGGGGCGGCCGGATCATCATCACCGTCAAGGACGAGGACAAGCAGGAGATCCTCTCCATCGCACGGGGCTTTGAGGAGATGGGTGTGGAGCTGTACGCTACCTCCGGCACCTGCCAGGTGCTCAATGACGCGGGTATCGAGTGCAAGCGGGTCAACCGCGTGTCCCAGTCCCACCCCAACATTCTGGACATGATCGCCTCCGGCACCGTGGACCTAATCATCAACACCCCCACCCGCGGCCGGAAGCACGACTCTGACGGCTTCCACATCCGCCGCTCCGCCGTGGAGCACGGAGTGGGCTGCGTCACCGCCGTGGATACCGCCCGTGCCCTGCTCACGGTCCGTCAGCAGAGCCGCAGTGAGGATCTTACCCCCATCGACATCACCAAGATCTGATTTTCCGCCTGGGGCGGCCAACAGGGCCGCCCCAGCCGTAATTTTTCCCCTAAAACGCAAAAATCCACACCCGAAGGTGTGGTTCCTTGTCCGGTCATTCTGTTATCGTTCGCTTACGGCAGCGCCTTCCTGCTCATAGAGCATATCTTCCAGATCCTGAAGCATTCCATCCGCCTCCTTTCTCGTTTTCTGATGAAATCATACCTGATTTCCAGGTCGAAAACAAGGGAATCGCGGTTAAATCTATGTTAAATCTAAACCCATAAGGGAGGAACCTTCATGTCCCACCAGACCGTCATTGTCCTTGACTTCGGCGGGCAGTACAACCAGCTCATTGCCCGCCGGGTCCGGGAGTGCAATGTGTACTGCGAAGTCAAGCCCTATACCACTCCCCTGGCCCAGCTGAAGGCCATGAACCCCATCGGAATCATTTTTACCGGCGGCCCCAACTCGGTCTATTTGGAGTCCTCGCCCCATGTGGACCCGGAAATTTTCACCTGGGGTGTCCCCATTTTTGGCATCTGCTATGGCTGCCAGCTCATCGCCCACACCTTGGGCGGCCAGGTCACCGAAGCCCAGGATGATTCCGCCCGTGAGTACGGCAAAACCCAGACCTACTACGACACTGGCTGCAAGCTCTTTCAGGGCCTTCCCGCCGAGGGGATCTCCTGGATGAGCCATGGGGACTATATGGCCAAGGTACCCGATGGCTTTGCCCTCACTGCCCACTCCGATGCCTGCCCCAATGTGGCCATCGCCGATGAGAAGCGGGGCTTCTACGGTGTGCAGTTCCACCCCGAGGTAAACCATACGGAGCACGGCATTGATATGATCCGCAACTTCCTCTATGCGGTGTGCGGTGCTGTGGGAGACTGGACCATGGAGGACTACAAGCACACCGCCATCGCCCAGGTGCGGGAAAAGGTGGGCAGCGGCAAGGTGCTGCTGGCCCTCAGCGGCGGCGTGGACTCCTCTGTGGTGGCCGCCCTGCTGGCCGAGGCGGTGGGCAAGCAGCTCACTTGTGTCTTTGTGGATCACGGCCTTATGCGTCTCAACGAGGGCGACGAGGTGGAAGCCGCTTTCTCCAAGTGGGACATCAACTTTGTCCGGGTCAATGCCGAGAGCCGGTTCCTGCTGAAGCTGGCTGGTGAAAGCGAGCCGGAGCATAAGCGTAAGATCATCGGTGAGGAGTTTATCCGGGTCTTTGAGGAAGAGGCCAAAAAGGTGGGCACTGTGGATTTCCTGGCTCAGGGCACCATCTATCCCGACGTTATCGAGTCCGGCGCGGGCAACGCCGCGGTCATCAAGAGCCACCACAATGTGGGCGGACTTCCTGACTATGTGGACTTTAAGGAGATCATCGAGCCTCTGCGCCTGCTGTTCAAGGACGAGGTCCGGCAGTTGGGCCGTGAGCTGGGCCTGCCTGAGTACCTGGTCTCCCGCCAGCCCTTCCCCGGCCCCGGCCTGGCCATTCGCATCATCGGCGACATCACCAAGGAGAAGGCAGACACCCTTCGTCTGGCCGACCACATTTTCCGGGAGGAGATTGCCAAGGCGGGCGAGGACAAGAACCTCAACCAGTATTTTGCCGTCCTCACCAACACCCGCTCCGTGGGTGTCATGGGCGACGGGCGCACTTACGATTACACCCTGGCCCTCCGGGCGGTAACCACCAGCGACTTTATGACCGCCGACTGGGCCCGCATCCCCTATGAGGTGCTGGATAAGATCTCCGTACGCATTGTCAACGAGGTCCCTCACATCAACCGTATCGTCTACGATATCACCAGTAAGCCCCCTGCCACCATCGAGTGGGAATGACGCTCGAAACGGCGAAAACCCGCATGAATACAGGCTTTTTTGCCCGTCCATACTGCTCTTGATACTGGATTGATACTATTTGTGTCCGCCCGGTATTCT
>NZ_JBQKJL010000022.1:0-46933 GCF_052117285.1 Lawsonibacter sp. LCP25S3_E2 | reverse complement strand
CTGCTAAATTGCGTCCATCAATATACTTTGTCGAAAGCAAACCTTTAACATTTTCAAAGACAATTACTTTCGGCATCTTTTTTTGAATTATACGCAGACACTCTTTGTATAGCATACCACGAGAGTCGTGGACGCCTTTCCGATTACCTGCATTAGAAAAAGGCTGGCACGGAAAACCAGCGGTTAAGATATCTCCATCTGGAATTTCATCTTCACCAACCGATAATATATCACGCTTATCTATTTCGCCTAAGTTGAGTGAGTATATTGCTTGAGCATCTGCATCAAAGTCATTTGCAAACACAATGTCAAATCCTGCTTTTTTGAACCCTAAATCCATTCCACCACAACCTGAAAACAGGGAGATCAGGCGAGGATGCTCCGGGGTTTCCAGTTCCAGTTCTGGGAGATTTGTTATGCTGTATGCGGGTTTATTTTGACAAGAGTTAGACACATATTCATCAACATCACACGCACGAATCCGCCAAGTACGATTGCCAAGTTTTGAAGCTGGCAAACTACCATTTCCAATCATTCGTCGTATAGTTTTTTCAGAAAGCTGTAGATATTGAGCTGTTTGAGAAACAGTTAACAGTTCCGTATCCATAGGTTAATTCCTCCACTCTGTTTTTCGCTATTATATATTCTAATATACGAACCCCCGAATGTCAATAAAATGAGGGAAAACAGCGGACAACGATGGACTTATATGGACACATTTTCAATATACGCAAATCGAACAAGCGTTTTGGAACAAGAAGTTCAAATCGCTTTACTGGCATTGCCCCCACATATATTGCGGTCAGAACATCGGGTGCAGACCCGACATTCTGACCGCAAATCAGCCTTTATTGCTACATTACTTGGTCTTGCCACTGAAACCATTTCGCCGGGCGTACTGACTGGCTTTCTGCCTGCGTTCCTCGCTGTATGGGGGCTGCAAGCGGATGGACAGACGGGACTTGTCGATCAGATAGGACACGCCGCCCAGATGCTCCGGCTTTTCCATCTGGCATAGGTCAGGATATTTTTTGCTGAACGCAGCCAGCCGCTTTTTCAGCCCGGCATTGTAGGTGTAGATGCTGGCAGTGCTTTCTCCCTCGTTGAACAGGATGATGGTTTCTTTCTCAATCTTCGTCAATCTCGTCATTGTCAACCTCCATACTGCCGCCCACGATGCGATTCAAAATAGCCTTGTGCCGGTAATAGGCTTCCATCTCCAGCTTCATATTGTAGAAGAAGCAGCGATACCACTTTTCTACGCCCTCGCTGTCCAGCTTGTCAGCCAGAGCTTCCACGACTTTCTTTCCGGCAGGGTCGGGAATCAGGTCTGCCACCTGATACAGACGATCCACCGTTGCTTCACGGTTGGGGCAGCCAAAGACAAACAGGATTTTCTTTTCGCCAATGCTCATTTTCATAAAATAGTCCTCCTTGAAGTTGATAAAAATAAAAGCGGCAGATAGTTCCCATAGGAATACCTGTCGCTTTGTGAACGATATGAAATTGTCGGGTCAGGACTTGATAAAATCACGCAGTCCGTAGTTTAAGTCTACAATTCTTTCAATCAGCCATTCCGCTATCTGGGGGATGATGAAGATTGCAAAGCTGACTGCCAGCATTTTCAATGCTTCCATGCCGGTACACACTCCAAACATCAGCCCGGCAAGTGTAATCATGAAGATAATTCCTGCCAGCAGGTCAAACAGGATAGCAGAAAAGGAAGTCAGAAAGATTGCCACCCATTGAATCAGGGTCACAGCTATTATTAGCGGCAATGCCAACAGCTTTATCAGAAACATGGCTATTTCTCCCCATTGACCTGTTCATAGGCTTCATGCTGAACAATCAGCCCAGCGGAAAAGCCGTATTTGAAGTGGCTTTCGCTTTCTTCACATTGGGCGATTGCTGTCTGCGCCCGGAGTTCCTTCACCAGCTCATAGTCCTCTTTGCTGAGCCGCTGGGACAGCTGCTCCATCAGGTTCTCACAGGCTTTGACCGCCTTGCGGTATACTTCCGATGTAGGGACAACCGTTTCACATGGATAAAACCTCCCGCTGTACATCTCTTCCAAAATCATAACACCACCTCCCTTCAGCAGTAGATTAACTCTGCCTTGATGATTTCTTCAGCCCGGCTGCGGATGGAGTTCATGGACTGCACCCATAACATCTGATTTTCAGCTTTCATGGCTTCGGTCACACCCTCGGCTTCTGCCATCTGGCGGATAATCAGGTGCAGCCTGTCCGTTGCCTGTTCGTTCAGGTCTGCCAGATAAGTCCAGAGCTTTCCGCTCAAAATCAGCTCATTCAGCAGCCCCAGATTGGTGATTCTCAGATATTCTCGGTGCATCCGTCCCCATTTTCCCAGAGGGCGGTGTTCCTCTGGCAGTTTCAAATCCGGCACATAGTAATCGCCCACCAGCACATAGTCCATGCCGTTTTCATGGATTCTCGGTTTTAAGTCTTGCATAGTAACCTCCATTTTTTTCACAGCTCAACAACTTCAATTCTTTCATAAAGGTCAGAAGAATCATTCTCAAATAAACGCCTATGATACTCTGCATCAGAAAAAGTCGGGTAAAAATATTCTTCATCGGGCTTACCGTCTTTGCGAATAAACCTAACTACCCACAAGAAAATCACACTCCTTTCTCACAGCGAATTATCCAGAAACAGATTCCGCTTGTTTGACTTCCCGTTCCTTTTTACGCTGCCTGTACCTGCGGACGGTTTCGTTTCTGCGGTCTTTTCGTTCACGCTCTTTTAGATCAGCCAGCCTTTGTGCTTCCTGTTCCTGCATCAGCAGTTCTTCTTCGGTATCTTCCACCATAAACTGACCGATGAAATTAAAGTAAATATCAATTTGCTGGCTTCGGTCTGCTGTTCTGCCGCCGGTTGCTTCGTGGACAACTACTTTGTCAATAAACTCATTGAGAGCGGTCTGGTCAATTTCTGTAAGGTCACGGTACTTCTGTACCAGACGCACAAACTGTTGACCATTTTCTGATTCTTGCTGAATCTCATGGATGCTCACTTCAATCTCTTTTACTCGTTCCTCCAGTTCCTGTTGCTCACTGTCATATTGAGCCATGAGCTTTTCAAACTGGCGGTCAGGAATTTTACCGGAAGCATTGCCTTCATACAGTCGCTTGATGTAGTTATCCAGCTCTGCAATCCTTTTTTTGATGTTTACCAGCTCTTTTTTGTCCTCTGATTGCGTATGCTTCTGGTCGGCACTGGTTAGCACCCTGACTTGTTCCAAAAATGCCTGTTCATTCCTCAAAACATACCGGGCAATTTTTCGGACAGCTTCATCAACCAGCTTGTCCAGAGTGGAAGATTTGATATAGTGCATGGTGCATTCGCCATACATGGACTTGTAGGTGGGGCAACGAAAACTACTGTCTGCATCATAGGTTTTTCCATCTGGTCTGTGCTGTGACTGTGGGCTTGAATAGGAAAGGCGTTTGCCACAATCTGCACAGTACACCAGCCCAGAAAGGCGGTGCGAATAGCTTCCGTTTGCCAGTTTACGTCTTGTTCTTCTACGAAGTTTTTGAACCAGATGCCATGTTTCTGCATCAATAATCGGTTCATGGGTGTTCTCAAAGATAATCAGCTCATCTGGTCTTGCTTTCCGGCGTTTCTTGGTTTTGAAGTTCTCGCAGATGGTCTTGCCCAGAACCGTATGCCCCATATATTCCTGTTTGTCCAGAATGTAGGATACTGCGGTACAGTTCCAGCGGCAGGGGTCATGGTAGCTGTGATTACGGCTTTCTCCATGTTCGGACTGCTCCAGATATGCAGAGGGGATCAACACATTATCAGCGGTCAGCTGATTGGCTATGGCTTGGCTTCCCATGCCATCAATAACCATCTGGTAAATCCTGCGAACAACCTTTGCGGCTTCTTCATCAATCAGAAGATGGTTTTTGTCCTCTGGGTCACGCCTGTACCCATAGGGGATTGCGCCGCTGCACCGCTTGCCATCCTGCATCCGGGAACGGAAAATGGTTCGTATTTTGTTGCTGGTGTCCTTTGCATACCACTCATTCATGATGTTCAAAAACGGTGTGAAGTCGTTTTCCGTTGGATTGGCACTGTCTACGCTGTTGTTGATGGCGATAAAGCGGACACCTTTTTCGGGGAACATGATTTCGGTGTAAAATCCGACTTTCAAATAGTCACGCCCAAACCTGGACAGGTCTTTGACGCAGACAACATCAATCTCACCGGCTTCTATCGCAGCAATCATTTTCTGAAAGCCAGGACGCTTGAAGTTGGTGCCGGAGTAGCCATCATCTGTAAAATGCCGGATATTCTTGAAGCCCTGAGCCTGTGCATACTCCTCCAGATAGCGTTTCTGGTTGACTATGGAGTTTGATTCGCCCTGCATCTCGTCATCTCTGGACAAACGCTCATAGAGTGCCGTATACTTGATTTTCTTTACCGCCATCGGCTTTTTCCTCCTTTCTCAGTTTCTATGTAGGGCACAGGAAATACCGCATTTTGTTGTTGTGATATTTTCTCTGTCCTACATCATTGTAACCCTTTGGGTCGGTTACAACATAGCTGCTGTGCATTTGCATTAAGTTGGGCTTTACAAAAAACCTCGTCTTGCCGCTGCCGGAGCCGCCGATTACAAGTACGTTTTTGTTTCGTGCATATTTCGGGTGCTTCGGGCGACTACTCATCATCAGCCTTTCGGTCTGCGTCAGCAGCACGTTATTTTCAAACATGGGGTCGATATATGGCTTTATATCCTCGGCATTGCCCCAACGTGCAGAGCCGTACTCCATGCCCTTACGGTATTTCTTTGCGTTCTTGCCTTTCACATAGACCGCAAGCCGGATAACGACAGCCCCGACAATGCCGATAAGCAAATCCATAGGGGCAAAACTCGGCAGGGCATTTGAAAAGGCGGCAGAAAAGCCACTGTCAATGGAAAGCAGCTTGCCGGAGAGGTCAGCCCCCGGCGAGAGCCGCACCGCCTGTCCGACTTTATCAAAGAGATACACAAAGAGCAGATAGGGGGCGTTTAGGATAAGCAGCTTCTTGATATTCGGCTTCATAGCGATACCTCCCTGTCCTTGTGTTTTGTCTTTTGACGGTTCGCGTTAAGCTGCTTTGCTGCTTCCCGGAATGTGGCAAGTGCCTTTCGGATAGAGGGCTTTTGCTCCTTGTTCAGCTTCTTTGCGGAAAACTCCTTAAAGGCTGCGGTCAGAGCGTCCGCGTCCCGCCCCTTGAAAAAGACGAGATAACGGGGCGGCGTTTCGGTGCTGTCTTTCTTTAGGGCAAAGTCGATACCGTATTTTTTTGCCGTCTGCTCAAAAGCTTTGATATTGCCCTCGGTTATCTCAATGTTGGATAGCCCCGCGTTCTGTTTCGCAAGCTGCTTTAGGGTCTGCTTCCCGTGGGGCTGTTTTTCCTGCTGCTTTTTTGCCTGTGCAAGCATGGCTTTGATTGCCTTTTGCAGCATTTCAGCGGTCAGCTTTGCTCCCTTGACAGAGAGCGCAACCACTTTTTCGTTGATTTCGTCCTGCAATGTTTACCGTCCTCCTTTCCCGGTAGTGATAGTGTTAGGGTGGCACGCCGCTTTTGGGCGTGAAAAAGGGGCGTCCGTTCTTCACGCCGCCCCGTTAAATCCGTACCCGCAGCCCGTTCAAGTCCTCGGCGCGGATACCTACAAGATACCAGTTGTCCCCGTACTCAATCCGGGTCGGCTTCCATTTGCCGCCTGTGAATACGTCCATGCACTCGCCGCAATGCAAGCCGCCGTAATAGTCGGCAATATCAAAGCGAATATCGTAGCGGTCAGCGGTTTCGTCAAAAATCAAAGCTCCTGTTTTCTGTGCCATGTGGTAAATCCTCCTTTTTTCGTTTACAGGCTTTCGCCCTCGTTGTAGGTGTAGTAGTCCGGGTCGCCGTACTTCGGCTTCCTCGGTGCAAGTGCGCCGCTTGCCATATCGTGAGCGACAAGGGAAGTATAGTAGCTGTCAATGGTAGACGGGGCATTGAAAAGCACCGCCTTTAGGTACTGCTTGATGTTGCGGATCTTTGTTGTATTCTCCTGCATACAGTCAAGCACAAAGCGGATATGTTCGCTGTTCAGCTTCATAAACTTTGACTTCACAAGCTCGGCGGGGTAATCGTCCCCGGCAATACGGATTTTCTTTCGTGCCGTACAGACGGTTTCAAGCATAAGGTCAACAATCTCATTCAGACGGTCGCGGTCAAGGCTTCTGTCCTGCAAGAGAATGTCATAGGCGATATTGTCTTTGATAATTTCCTCATACACTCGGTAAGCGTCGTTCCTTTCCGTTCTTTTCCGTTCCGGCGGCTCTGCCGCTTCGTCCCCGTCATAAGGCAAGGGATTTAGGGAATGGATAGGAATGGAATGGGTAATTGATAAATCCGTATTTGATTTTTCTTTTTTTGGTAAGTTAGTTCTTGATATATCTTTATTTAATTGCGTTGGATTTTCCGACGTCGGATTATCCGTTGTCGGATTTTCCAATATCGGGTTATCCGCTGTTGGTTTTTCCAATACCGGGCAATCCAATTCCGGCGGCTGCGGCTGTTCGTAAATGGTGTACTCGATAGCGGTCATTTTGCCTTTCTCGTCGCGTCCCTGCCGCCTTGTGATATATCCGGCTTTTTCAAGCTCCCAAACGGCGGTACGGATAGCGTCGATACTTTCCCGGTTGATATAGGACAGCCCCGCAAGGGTGTAGTCCCAATCCTCCGGCAAAGACAACATTTGAGATAACAGCCCCTTTGCCTTTAAGGAAAGCTCCTTATTGCGTAAGTGGTGGTTGCTCATTACGGTGTAGCCTGTGTTGCGCTCCACGCGGAATACTGCCATAGCTTCATCACTCCTTTGCTTTGGATTTGTTACGCAGTAGAACGGCGATTTTGAGGGAAAAGGTATAAACCCCTTGCCCTGTCAAAATTGCTTCCGCAAAGCCGCTTGTAGCAAGGCTTTTTCTGCCCCTACTGCGTAACAAAGGGCATGAAAAAAGCGGCGTTCCTGTTCTTCCGTGTGGAAGTGGGAAACGCCGCTTGTGCGGTGCAATATAAAATTTTCGGTTTGTTCTGTTATGCCGTATGGTCTTATCCGTAGAAACTTATAAGCGTACTATTTATCAGTAAAAATTGCATTGGACTCCGATTTTGAACTATCAATCTACGCCCATTTCTACGCCCAAATGGCATTAAATTATGTGATTTTACATGGAGCTTTATGCTTTTGCTTTTTTAAGAAACCTTGCAACCATGCGGTTTTACGGACTTTTATGGAGGTACATGGATTTATGAAAAAAGGCTAATTTATTACGATACCTAATTTCACGGCAATTCCTCTTTCCGTTCTCATTTTTGGCATTTGGCCCAAATATTATATCTGTTTTATCCCCCATATGCAAGAGGAAATGGACACAAATCCCTTATTCTTACTCCATATAACCAATAAAGGTTCCGGCTGCCCCATGGACAGCCGGAACCTTTGCACTGTGCTGCTAAGTTATTTGATAATAAGATTGGTCCCCTCGAGGGTTACCGTCTTGCCCAGCATCTCAAAGAGCTCGGCGGGGGCCCAGGTCGTGCCGGGGTCCACAATATAGGGGGCCTTTCCATAATTCTGAGGGGCAGTCATCCCCACTGCATCGGGGATTTTGGTCACCCCGGTAATGGAGGGGTTCCCGATGTCCAAACGCACCTGGAAGCTGTCGCTCTCCACCGTGACCAGTGCGCTGTGGCCCTTGGGGGTATAGGTCACCTGGAAGCCCAGCGCCTGCGCCACTGCAGCCACAGGCACCATGGCGGTGCCCTTCTCATACCGGCCCACCATATTGGGAACCTTGCCGTCCAGCTCCATGGTCAGCTGGGCGCCCTCTTCCGGCTCCGCAGCTTCCGCCTCTGTCTTGGTGCTGGCAGCGGGCAAAAGCATCACATGCTGGGCATGAGTCTGGGCCGGATAGCTCTCCAAAACCGCCTCATACCAGGCCATGATCCGGTCGCCGGCCTTCAGCTCATTCAGATCAAAGGCCTTGTTGTCCACATATCTGGACAATCCGGTGTCTGCATCCGCAGTGATGTGCAGCCCGCCCTGATCGGTCACAATCCGCACCGAACCGTCAGACAGCTTTTCCACGCTCTCTACCACCTGATAGTGGGCACTGCTGATGTCCTGGGGGATGTTGCGCACAATGGCCAGGGCAGGAGACTGAGGGGGAATGGAATAGGTGGAAACGGGGCTGTGGAACACATAGATCCCCTCCCCTACCTTTAAGGTAGCGGGATCCGAAGCGGTTTTATTTCCGCTGTCGATCCACACCACATTCTGGGACACGTTCATAATATAATCGCCATATGCCTCAGACTCCATCACCAGTCGGGTGATGTTTCCTGCCTCATCCTTACCGATCTCCGCCACTTTGCCATAGTACAGCACACTGTGCTTCTTAGCCTTATTGTTTCCTTCTGTGGGTGCACTTACCTGGGGCGTCCCGCTCTCAGCGCTCGCAGTTTCCAATGCCAGCGCAGGAACAGCCAGGGACACGGACAAAGCCGCAGCCAGCATACAAGCGGTCAGTTTACGTTTCATGTGAGTTCCTCCTAAACAGTTTTGGCGTTTCATTTCCCTTTGTAATTCATAGACGAAGCCGCAAACAAAAAGTTCCTTCGTCCTGTCAAAAATTATTTTGTGTGCGTTATTCTCCCAGATCCTCGGGCAGAGGACGCCGGCGGTGTTCCACCGGCCCCCACTCCGGCAGGGGAAGACGCTGCATGGCACCAAAGGCCCTGGCCTTCAGCCCCGGATAGCGGCCCTGGAGTTCATAGATCAGTTCCTTGATTTCCTGGCGCTTTGTGTTTCCATTGGCGGGGCATGGGTTCTCCACCACAGGAAGCTGGAGACGCTGGGCCGTGTGGCGGATCAGATTCTCCCCACAGTAGAGCATGGGGCGGATCTGGGTAATGCCAGTGCGGTCCAAATAGGTGACCGGCTGGAAGCAGGATAGCCTCCCCTCAAAAATCAGCGACATAAAAAAAGTCTCCACTGCATCATCATAGTGGTGTCCCAGGGCGATTTTTGTAATTCCCTTTTCCTGAAGGGCACCATGAAGGGCGCCTCTGCGCATTTTCGCACACATGGAGCAGGGATTTTTCTCTTTCCGCAGATCGAAAATGACATGGTGGATCTCGCTATTTATAATGGTATAGGGCACATTCAGCTTCTGGCAGAACTCCTTGACGGGAGAAAAATCCATCCCCGGACGCCCATCGGCGTGGCCCATATCCAGGGTCAGGGCTTCCACCTCAAAGGGAATGGGATAAAATTCCCGCAGCTTCGCCAGGGCACACAGCAGCATGAGGGAATCTTTTCCTCCCGAAACGCCCACTGCCACCCGGTCTCCGGGATGTATCATGTCATAATCTTCCACACAGCGGCGCACCAGGGAGAGTATCTTGTTCATGGTTTAGCTCCTTTTCAAAAGTTAGGGGGAAACCGGGCAAAAGGGGTATTTCTTATAAGAATCCGGCCCACTTTTTAAAATCAAAAACAGAAATCAAAAGTGAGAATTCAAGAGATTAAGCGTGATTTCGAGAGAAAACAAGAGATATGATAAAATCAATAAATTTTTCCCGAAAAAACCGTTGACACCCGGTTACCTCCGTACTATAATACAAAACGCTCCGCTTGTACAGAGCTGGAGCAAAATGTTTTTATCATTGATCCAATGGTTGAGATATTGAAGTAAAATGGAGGTTTCACCTATGTCCACTTTTATGGCTAACAAGGGGAACATCACGCGCACCTGGTACGTGCTGGATGCCGCCGGTAAGCCCCTGGGCAAGACCGCCGCTCTGGCTGCGGATCTGCTGCGCGGCAAGCGCAAGCCCGAGTTCACCCCCAACGCTGACTGCGGTGACTTTGTCATCGTGATCAACGCCGAGAAGGCCGTTCTGACCGGCAAGAAGCTGGATCAGAAGTACTACCGTCACCACTCCGGCTGGGTGGGCGGCCTGAAGGAAGTCAAGTACCGCACCCTGATGCAGACCAAGCCCGAGCTGGCCATGAAGCTGGCCATCCGCGGCATGCTGCCCAAGAACACCATTGCCAAGGACTCCCTGACTCGTCTGCACATCTATCGCGGCAGCGAGCACAACCACGCCGCCCAGAAGCCCCAGGTCTGGGACGCCGAGTAAGAGGAGGATTTGAATCATGTATAAGAGCAAGAAGCCTTATTTCTATGGGACCGGCCGCCGGAAGTCCTCCGTGGCTCGGGTTCACCTGTTCCAGAACGGCACCGGCGCCATCACCATCAACGGCCGCGACATCGACGACTACTTCGGCCTGGAGACCCTGAAGCTGATCGTGCGTCAGCCCCTGGTCGCCACCGAGCAGATGGGCAAGGTTGACATTGTTGCCACCGTTACCGGCGGCGGTGTGACCGGCCAGGCCGGCGCCATCCGTCACGGCATCGCCCGTGCCCTGCTGCTGGCCAACGAGGAGTACCGTCCCGCCCTGAAGGCCGCTGGGTTCCTGACCCGCGATCCTCGTATGAAGGAGCGTAAGAAGTACGGCCTGAAGGCCGCCCGTCGTGCTCCCCAGTTCTCCAAGCGCTGATTTTGTTATCAGTTACCCCGGAAAACTTCGGTTTTCCGGGGTTTCTTTTGTTAAAAGTTGAAATACCTAAATCCGAGGGGTCTAATACCTGTCACATTCGGACACAATATATTGTGGTTTGCTATTTTATAAACACAATATGTAAAGGTGACTTTTGAGGTTAAATCGCTTTTTGGCCATTTTGAGGTGACTATTTGAGGTTAAATTTCCCCTCATTTCTGCCGTCAAAAAAAAGAGCGTGGCTGCACGGTTGGTGCAGCCACGCTCTTCACTTTCTACTGTTTCGGAATAGTTCTTTGGGATTTTGCTCTACTCGCTTTAAGTACTTGTCGATGTGCTCTTGTGAAAACTTCACGGCGCATCGAGGTCTTGCTTGGTAGTAACCGATTTTTCGTTCTTTACGCATCCGGTCCAAAGTGTTGACACACACGCCAAGGATTTCGGCTGCTTCTTCCCTCGTGTACATGGGCATTCAAATACCTCCTCGCTATACAGATTGTTTGAGCATAATGTCCCTTCATAATAAATGGAGAAAAAGCAGGGGGTATTATACCCGTCCAACGAAAAAGTTTTATATATTTCTGGGGAGCAACCATTGCGGTTACTCCCCAGAAAGCTATATCAGATAATCAATTACTGTTCATCAGGTTCTTCACTGCTGCTTAGCGAAAAAGCCCGTTTTCCCGAGAAGCGCTCCTTGAGATGCTTCAGCTGATAGTCAAGCTCGTCAATGATCTTCTGAACCTCTTCCTGCGTATAGTCATACGATACTCGCGAAGAACAATTACCCAGCTTTTCGATGTTGTCAATAAGCACTGCCATGCGCTTTTCGACAACGCGGCAGAATCGCTCGTGTTTTATCTCATTCATGCCAAGACTCCTCCAATTCGTATTTGATGTTTAGCCCATTCGCTGCAATGGTGCGCTTGTTTCTGCTCTCTCCCAGTCCACTTCCGGGATGGGGATGGCTGTTAGCGGGAACACATCATAATTGCCCGCAGAAGCGCTGGAAAGACCACAGGCGGCCAAGAATCTTTCTTGCGCCTCTGGCGTCAGGTCAGAAAAGTAGATTTCAAACATACTCTTCTCCCTCCTGCAATGCACGGTCAATGTCGCTCTCAGTAAACTTCAGAACCATGAGCTCTTTTTTGGAGAAGCCAAGTTCCACTAATCTCTCGACAACCCGATATCCATGGCCGCCTTCATCATTGACTTTTTCATCAATGAGTATGTTCAGCAATTCCATCGTCCGATCCGGGTCAATTTGTTCCCATTTGCCCTTGCAGTTCAAAAATGCTGATACGAGTTCATCTGCCTTAACTTCGACAGTTGCCGGCTCCATCGTTTCCTCAAAGCTATCCTCCGATAGCTCAAAATACGGATGATCGACCTGCGGATCAAAGGTATCAAACCGTTTCTCCGGCAGGCCAACCAGATGGGGGATAAAGTATTCTCCTTCATCCAAACATTCCAGGACAACAGCGATTCGTTCAGCGGAAATAGTTCCTTGGACAACACACTCATTATGGACTTTGTAGTTATCAGCGTCACGATATAAATAGTTGATTTTCGTATTCATGCCATCAATTCCTTTCACGCTCGTTCGTAAGTTACCTCAGTCAATAGGCCAGTTTCATCATATCTGCGTAACTCCACCCAGTTATGATGTGTCTCTTCCATAATCAAGAATCCTACTCCTTCCTGACGCATGATCACGAGATCACCACTGGTGTAGAGACCGCTTGGGAAGTTTAATAAATCTTTCGCTGTCATATCAGCACTCATCTCCGAAAAAAGGTCGCCGTTGCTCATGAAGTGCAACAGCGACCTTACTGATTTTATGATGCCCTTGCCTCCTTGAAAGAGAGCAGCAAGTCATCAATCCCTTTGTATTTCTCATCCCAGGCAATTGGCGTCATCTCAAATCCGGCATCGCTGCCTTCCTGTAATACCCGATGTCGTGCATTACGCACATTTTCATTGATCAGGGCATCCATATCGAAAGCGACGATGATCCGGTTGATATGAACGGTGGCCAACTCCTTGAGCAGTCTACGGAACTGATTGATGTTGCCCACACCAGTTAGGCCAACAAAGCATCTGGGTTGGCCAAGCGCATTTGATAGGTGCTGAGCAATATCTGCCTTCATGACGCCTTCAGTTAGATAGACCGCATCAGAATCATGAGGGCCTGCGAAATGGGGGCAGCAGGAAGCGGTTGTCCCGTAATACTTATCAACACTGGTAAGGTTGTTAAACTTGGACTTGTAGGGCCGATCCAAGCGGATTTGAATGGCTTCAATCTCTCCGATCATATTCCGGTCCGGGATCATAATACCCGAAGCTCTGATATCCAATTTCCAACTGCCAGTCTCGTGGTCACGATAGAAACCTGGAACACCTTCCAATTCACATCCGCGCTCCAGAAGCTCAGCAACTATACGCCCCGACCGCACCGCAGGTGTGGTTCGATACCCAAGTTGGTCAATTGCATCGCCAGAGAGTCCCCGCATAAGCAGGGACTCTCTGTGCATAGACCCAAGGGTGAGCAGAGAGAGGAGATTTCTGTAAGTATTATCGCGGATATTGGATGGAGCCAACTCAGCTTCCGGTGTTACAATCTTCTGATTTCGGGGAGTGTCATTAAGCTTTCTTCTTCGGATGTCCTCTCCGGACTGAAAAATACGGCACAACTCCTCATAGGCTGCTGCCATGCTGATGTTCGTGGCTGCGGCATATCTTCACAAATCCATGCAACAGAAGACACACGCATAGCCGCTCCGTTGCCATAGCTGTTATAAGGCCGCGCACTCTTCTGATAGAGCCAGCAGTTAAACATACTCCCGTAGCCGCTATACGGATGTCTTCGGCCAATAGTCTGCATGGATCGAACCAGCCGTTTCCGTAGATCCTCTCCCTCTCCTGCATTCATGAGGGCGTCAGCAACCGCCAGCGTCATCACCGTATCATCTGTAAAGTGTGACGCTTTTGAGAAAAGCGGGAAGTCTTTCGCCTTATAATTGTGGGAATTGAATTCATAAGGACTGCCAATCATATCTCCCAAAATCGCACCAAACATGATATTACCCCCGTTTCTTAAAGTCAGCTTCAATTTTATCTTTCCAATCATCGCTGATACATGCACAGGTTCTTACTGAACTGACAACTTCACTAACCACGCCAAAGTTTAATCGGATTCCGTCATGATCGGCCTTATACCGAACAGCTCGCTCTGCTCTAATGCCGAATCGAGCCGCAGCTGAAATAGCATCCATATTCGCTCCCAAGAACAGAAACTCCCAGCCATTCTCTGACTGCTTCTCTTGCACCATCTGCTTTACAAGAGGGTAGCTATATTCACGGCTGGCATTTTCACAGCCATCTGTCGTGATAACAAAGATTGTCTTTTCAGGCCTCTCTTCTGGCTTTGCCTTTTTCTGACGAAAAGCAATGGTCCGAATAGTTTTGCCCAGAGCATCCAGCAGCGCCGTACTACCTCGTACTGAATATTCATTGGTCAACGGATGAACCGACTGAATTGGCACTCTCTGGTGCAGCGTCTCCGCTTCATGATCAAAGAGGATCGTTGTAACAAAGGCCTCGCCAGGTTCCCGTTTTTGCTTTTCTATCATTGCATTGAAGCCGCCAATCGTATCCTCCTCCAGACCGCCCATGGAGCCACTTCGATCCAGCAAAAAAACTAACTCTGTCAACTTTTTTTCCATTATGAAAACCTCCCATAGATTTGATGCTGTAAGCATAACAAATCTATGGGAGGAAAGGGTCAATTGACAGTTGACTTTTTTGACACGACTCGCAATTGGAGTTAATTGGCCCTGAACTTTTTTAGCGCGACTTATCTCATGCCGCTCTAAAGTTCTCTACCTCCCACAGAAGTCTCCTTTTCAGCTTCTTCGTAATGGGATACTTAGAAATCTTGTGCTTGATGCTGTCCTTTGTTTCGCCGTTTACATACAACTCCCGCACTACTCCGGCGAACAAGGCATCAAAGCCCCATTCCGTAAGCCCATCCAAAATGAGAGCCGCCGCCAGAAGGCACGCCACACCGCCTAACATCCCGCCAGGGCCAATAGCCGCTAAAGCAGTGGTCATTGCCGCCGCCCCAGAGAGTCCAGTTGCATTTATCGCAACCAAGAGGACCAGTCCAGGAACACCCATGCCAGCGATTTTAGATACGATTCTTTCCATAATAATTCTCCTTTACTTTTCCATTTTCATAGTAACTATTCGTTACGATTCTCATGCACAGTTCTTGGGTTGCCTACAAAACATAGTTTT
Source organism: Lawsonibacter sp. LCP25S3_E2 (assembly GCF_052117285.1). Classification (NCBI taxonomy): domain Bacteria; kingdom Bacillati; phylum Bacillota; class Clostridia; order Eubacteriales; family Oscillospiraceae; genus Lawsonibacter; species Lawsonibacter sp. LCP25S3_E2. Next base: position 32,002 of record NZ_JBQKJL010000022.1, on the reverse strand, counting down.
GCAGAAGGTCAGGCCTGCAACGACCATAAGAATGCAGTATATGACACATTCAGTACAGTGCAGAATGAAATACCTTCTTGCAGAAGCAGGCATAGCCATAAAATGGTCAACCAGGCCGTTTTCCTGCCAATAAACCTTTTCGGAAAATGGCTTTGCGTTATCTGCTGGAATTGCCGGAATGGTATATTGAAGCACACATTTGCAACAATCTAAACAGTCCAACAACCTATTGGCGAATATACCCACCAAGATCAACAACATGAAGAGTGTGGCATATTTCCAAATAAGTCTGCCGCAGCCAGGGTCTACTACTGTCTTCTTCAAACTCGTTTCACCTCTCTTCACTTTTGAGATTGACTTCACTCTTCTTTTTTGTTTTCACCTCGTTTCTTCCATCTTTAGAAATATGTGCTCCAACAGTAGCACCGACCAATGTGCCGACTGCCGTTCCCGACAGCCTAATCACTTTAGGAACGATTACTGCGGTCGCCCGGACAATTTTCAGTTCTCTGCCACCCGGAATTGCAAATGTGAGTCCCTGAAAGATTGTTCCAATCGCACCGCCTATCACGGCACCAACAGCAATGCCATCTCGGATATCGCGCAGTCGATTCTTCATAAAAGAAGCCCCCTTAGATTTGATGGCATAAGCATACCAAATCTGAAGGGGGCATTGGTAAAGTACCAATTTACTTTTACTCTCGGGTTTTTAAGAGGAGCGGTTGATTATAGTTATCCAATTCAATATTGATTTTGACAGCATTATGCTCTCCATGCCTGATATAATATTCCACAATAATGTCCGCTGGAATGCTTTGGGACAGCGTATATCCAGCGCTACCTAAAAAGTCCTGTGTGGCTTCATAATCTAACTCCAACGCCAGAGCAAGTCTAATTGCTGCACTTTTAGTTGGTGTGTAGGCAGGATTATTCCGTATCTGGCTGAATTGCTGCTTGGAAATACCGGCGCGATCATACACAATAGAGTCTTTCAGTCCTCTTTCGTCAATTAACTGAAATAACTTCTTATGAAAACCTATTCCTGGCTGACTCACGAGTTCCTTCAAACAGGCGCTCTTTTTATTAGCCGGGAATTTTGGTTGCTCCGGAATAGCGCCAACTACACCAATTGGCCTGCGGAGATCAGTCAAGCGCGCAGTTAATTCTTGATAGCTGGTAGCACAGTGCCGGATTCCATATTCTTCCGTGTGGGCTGCATCAACATAGTCTTGGTCTACATAATGATGTAGGTCATCGAATAGCTGTCCGGCAAGCTCAACCACCAGCTTATCGAACACCACAAGAATAATCCGAATATCATGCGTCAATAAAAAATCAGTAAAGGCACTGACCGCTATTGACATACCCTTATTTTTAGGGAACCCGTATGTACCCGTAGCCATAAGGGGAAATGCGACCGTTTTGCAATCATGAAGCACTGCGATTTCCAATGCATTGTCGTATGCACGGCGTAGAATCTGTTCTTCACCTTTGTCTCCACCTTGCCAAGCCGGTCCTACAGCATGGATTACATACTTTGCATTCAGATTAAATGCTGGCGTAATAGCGGCCTCACCAGGAGCAATGTTACCAATCTGTTTTCGTGCCTCCAGCAATTGTGGCCCCGCATCGCGATGAATTGCATGATCCGTTCCAGCTCCAATCCGTGGTTCCGGGTTTGCCGTATTCACAATCGCATCAGCTTTCACCTTGGCTATGTCGTTTCTAATAATTTCAAAAGGCATACAATTCCTCCCCTGCATGGCTCGATCTTCGTTCAGCAATAACCACAAGGATAGTTTCATTCTATATTTGTGGGGGATTCATGTCAATCACGGCACCACATTGTTCCACGGTCTGCATATTTATTGCACACGATAATGCTGTTCAGCAGTGACCCTGAAAACAAATTGGATCAGCTCATCGTGCGTATCAAATTTTTTGAGCAGGTATCCGACAACTGGATGAAAGGACAGAATCATTTCATTCTCATTGATCCAACAACTCGTTTCATTTCTCTCCATATTTTCTCTCCAAATAGCTCATTCAAGTGCCGTTGTCAATCAGCGGCACTTTTCTTTCCACAAACCACCTGCCGATGATATTCCCGGACAGGTTCGTTGACCGTTCAAAGTAGAGGTAAGTCCGTCTGCCATTCACCATGATGGTATAGCGATCTCCCTGGCCACCGGCTTTCGCCGCATATCCATGCCAATGCGGTCGGCTATATGCTTCTGTACCAGAGTGAGGTAAAGGCAAATGGGCGATAAGGTGATACGCACTTACCTGAACTTCAACTCCTATGATTTCAGGCATCGCAAAGTCATGGAAATCCTTAGTTCAAAGCCCAGGAATAAAACAGAGCTGGTTGTCAATGCAGTTCTCCACTACATCAGTTGTCCTGAAGCAGCGGATGAGTTCAGCAAAGAAACTATGAAGCGGCAAATCCGCGAGGTCATCCAGGAAATGCTGGCGGACGGGAGTTTGAGCGGCTTGGCCGCTCCTCCCGCCGCGCACGAGCAGGAACCTGAAAACGCCGATGATTTGAGCGACATGATGGCCGCTTTCCGGGGAGGCTGATGTCATGGATGATGTTTTTACCATTAAGAAGCCGCGTGAAGAATTGACATTTGCAGATCTGCGTCACCATTTCGGAACCGGAAGGGCATATATAAAGTCCGGCTCCGGGCGTGATCGTGTTTACGGCTATCGTCGCGGCATCATGACTAACATTGGGGACATTGAGGAGTCCGAGTGGAAGGTGCTCATGCTGGACTTGATCCAACGGTCTAACGAAATGGGTATTTACGAAGCACTGAAACGCTGGTCGAAAGAGTGCTGCGCTTGGCTCCACAGCAAAGCAGAAGTGGAGGAGTACGCACTTGAGCTCCACTCCGCCCGCATCTTTGAAAACCCGTCCTGGGCTGGATACGAGCAGTTTTGGCGTGACTATGCCCCGTATTTGGCAAAAGAAGGAGAACACTGATATGAAACAGGGCGCATTGATTTATGACCCGTGTCTGGATCGGATGGACATTCGCTTTGGCCTCAATACCTATCTCGGTGGCCTGCACTGCGGCGAGTGCTTCGATGTTTGGACCGGCAGCCAGTGGGAAACTACGAGGATTGAAAAGGGGGAGGCCTGGTATTTAGTCGGTATCCCCAGCCGGAACCTAGTTGGTCTGCGTGTCCGAATCGACAACTAAAAACACAAATTGGACAGGCAGCTCATTCTATGTTATTCTTACGAATAGAAAGAGTTGCCTGTCCATTGCAATTAGTAGCGGAAAGGAAAAGATATATGGAACATTCTATGGCAGAAGCTGAAATTATCCGAGAATAGACAATCCATCATCCCCATCAGTGAAATGTCATTCAGCGAGTATTTGGGGTTAATCTTCAAGGAAGCAGAAACCCAGCTTCGGGAAACGCTATATCAGATGGACCTTGACGCTATAAAAAAGAATGGTATATTTAGAATGTTAAACCCCAATGATTTGGCAGGCCTTTACCTAAAAATTGAGAATGACTGGCTAAATGAGGAGCAAGGAGCCGAGATATGAATATTGATAATCTCCACCAACTGATTGGCCGATATGAACAGAATTACTCTCTGATCAACAATTCCAAGAATGATGAGATCTTTAAGTGGCGGGCCGTGCGTTGTTTTCAGGATGTGTGGTTTGATGACCGCTATGAGAGCTATCCATTCGCAGAGAAATTCCGGGCAGCCACTCGGGAATGCTCCGTTCTCGTGGATAACGGTCAGGTATCACCCTCCAACGGCATTGTTAAAATGGCCGAGCAGGAGCCAGAGGAAGTGGAGCATCTTTTTAACGAAGTCCTTTTCGCTGATGACAACGGCGACTTGGAACTGCGTCAGGATCACATCGAAGAGTTTCTGGAAGGTATTGAGTCTGTTCGGCAGCGTTGCTTTCCAAGCTTTTGGAAGTACAGTCAGGATCGCCACAGCGCATTTACATACTTGGCTCTTTATGCTCCCGAGGATAACTACATCTACAAGTATAGTGAAGCAGAGGAATTCGCCAAGTGCATTGAATACGGCATTGACATCGGTTCAGGCCGGGACTTCAAACTGCCTGCATACTACGGGATGTGTGATCTCGTTGTTGAAGCGTTACAGGATCACCAGCCGCTCCTTCAGAAGTATCGTGAGCTTGTCAGCGGTGCTGATTTCTACCAGGATCAGAGCCTGCATCTTTTGGCCTTTGATAATATAATCGTGTGGCATCGTCTACCAACCGGTCATGCAGTCTGGAGGTAAATTATGGCCAGTACCACCATGGAGGAACCCAGCATCTATCAGGCCCCAACTGACAGCAATGAAGATGCAGCCGTTAAACACCACTATACCGACTTTGAGAACAGCACCTACATGGTCATCTCCAAAGTGGCCTATCTAATTGGAGTTCCCAAACGGTTCTTTGAGAGTGATCATGAACCGCCGAAACTTGAGTGGTATGATAAACTCGAATCGGACAAAAATGCTCGCATTGTCAGAAATCTATGTGCGCTGCGCACAGCGCTGGAGCAGAATTACTCAAAGATTTATAAGCTGATGCGGTACGAAATGAAGAATCTGCACTCCATGCCGGAGCTGATTCCTCCAGATAGCCTACAACAGCTTATGAATGATGGGATTACCATTGAACGCGCAAACTATAAGCCTTCTCAGTACATCATAGATATCAACCGTCACATCAGCAACCGGATCAACAACTGCAAAAGCCTGTTCCCAATCTGGTTGAAGTGGGAATATGTTCGTTCACTTTTCCTGATGCCGAATGGCCTGTCAGAGGATGGAATCAAAGCGGCTGCCAATGATTACTATGCCAATAAAAGCAAGTATCCCTATCAGGTCTACATGAACTGGGACTATATCAACGCGGGCAACATACTTTACAACGACAAAAAGTTCGTTTCATTGCTGTATGAGGCCAACGAGGATTACTTCTGCGATCTGAGCAAGGTGACAGATGCCGGTAATCTCACGAAGGCCGGGATTTATAAGTTCCTGGAGGAAAGCGAGCAGGTCGATATTGTTGTCGATTGTGAAAACTCCGATCCTTTCAAGCTGTATGCTACGCTGAAGAACTTGGATCAGGAGGCTCTGCTGAGCAAGATCAATAAGATCATTCTTTATGATGACATTCACACAACGACAGCATGGAAGATCCTTGAACAGTTCACCGACATCCCCATCGAGCACAACTTGATTGAGCGTATCAAAGAACAGAAGTCTCTGGTCGATATTCGACTCACCACGGGCACCTGCCGAGAATACTACCAGAACGGAATCAAATCTTTCATATTGGTCTCCAGTGACTCTGACTATTGGGGCCTTATAGCGGCCATGCCGGAGCTGCGCTTCTTCGTCATGGTTGAGAACGAGAAATGTGGACCTGCAATCAAGAACGCGCTGATCAATGCCGGAATTACATACTGCTATATTGATGATTTCTGTACGGGTAACAGCGACGAGATCAAAATTGCCGCTGTCCTTTCTGAGGTCCGGAGAGTGCTGGATAACAGCTTCCATATCAATGTTCAGGACATCCTCCAGGAAGCATACACGGCAACGAGAGCCGATCTGACAACTGCCGAGAAGCGGCAATTCTACGATAGATACATCCGTCCTATGAAGATTGTCATCGCATCCGATGGTGAGGCAACGATAGAGCTTGGAAGCTAACCGGACAAGAGGAGTACACTATGGCGCTGAATGAGATTAGGAAGCCTACAATTGAAGAGGTGCTGGCAAACACGAGCGTGGCGAAGCTAAAGGAGTTGGCCAAAGATTACTATGTAAAAGGCTACTCCAAGCTGAATAAGGCCGCATTGGTAGAGGTGGTCAGCAGTGCGCTGCAAAAGCCCAAGCGCCTGACAGAGCTCCTTTATGTCCTCGACACCCCCACATTCATGCTTTTCAAACGGGCAGCTGAAAGCCAGCAGCCCATCAAGGTAAAGAAGCTTCAGCCCGAGCAGTATAAGCTTCTGGTGGATCTCTGCTATCTTGTCTGCGAAGAATCGCAGGCTGACATGGTGGTGACCGTTCCCTCCCAGATCAGCGATGTGTTCCTTCAGCTGGAACGAGGTGACTTTTCAAAGAGGAAGGCTCGTTATGACCTTCTCAACAGCTATGCCATGGCCACTGTTCACCTGTATGGCGTCATCAGCCAGGATGATTTTGTGGACATCTTCAACCGGCAGAACAGCCAGAAGACCTCTATTGAGGAGCTGTTCCCGGTCCTGATCCGTCACATAGCAGTCGGCGCTCCATATTGCTTCTGGGAGGAATACATCGTCTGTGATGAATTTGAAGAGAACGACTTCCAAGATGTAAAGGATCTTCTGCGTCAGTGCGATACGAAGCCACGGTATGTGCCGGAGAAAAAAGAGCTGCTGCGGTATGCGGACTGGGACTACTATGAGCAAACTCCTCAAATGGACAAGCTGAAACAATTTCTTGCAGAGCAATGCCGGCAGCCTCGCTTCAAAGCAGAAGAAGTCGCTGCGGAGATCCAGTACGCCTGCGCTGTTGAAGCCGGCGTCGGGCAGATATTTGAGATTCTGGAAGATTATCATGTAGATCTTGATGACAAGTCCGTATCTTCCTTCGTTGAGATCATCACTGCCGTGCAGAACAACACTCGCCTTTGGGCCAATAAAGGGCATACTCCCAACGAGCTGGCTACACTCTATAACCGGCGTCCGCCTTTCGCAATGAGTGGCGTTATCAAAAAGCAAAAGATTGGCCGCAATGATCCCTGCCCCTGCGGGAGTGGTAAGAAATATAAGAAATGCTGTGGGCGATAGCCATACCGATATAGATTGTTTCTCAATAGGGAGGAATCATCATGATACCGAACAAGATAGATAAAGCTGCGATTCTGGCAGCCATTCAGCAAATTGATGAGGAGGGCATTCCACGGCAACGCCTATCCCACACATATAATCTCCGCTAACGGTCTGCTTTGGTATTGATTGTGCTGACGGCGAAGATCAATTGGCGCTTGCTGTTACTCGTGATGGCATAATTGCTATGGGGAGAAAGTTTTATCCTACCTATGACGAAAGAGATGTCATTCGCATCGCCCGGAGTTATGACGAAAAAGAAATGGGATACTCGCGTTTCTTTGAGATTGGTGGAAAGCGCTTCTATTTGGCTGTTTGCTACGACACTTTTGGTATTCGTCATTGTCAACTCAGCAATCCCGGTGTAGATGCTGTTCTTGTCTTGGCTCATCAATTCTGGCCTCGTGGATATGGCCCTTCAGGTGATGTGGACTTCGCACGAAAAGGCTTTGCCGGAGCATCTCAGCAGTGGGATTGCCCGGTATTTGGTACTGCTGTTTTCTTTGACAGGGCAATCCCTGAAAACTGGCCTACCGGAGTCCGCTATCATAGCGAACAAAGTGTGAAGCAGTTTAAGTATTCTGACAATACCCTTCACTGGACACAAAGAGTTGAAATTTCAGAAAGCGAATTCGCCATCTGTTATTGGTATTCAATTTAATCTATCTAACATAACACAAGCTCCCATAGATGTTATCCCCAATTTTCAAAACCCGTTTTTTGACGCAGATTGGTGGATGGCCGCACTCAAGAATTACCAGGCTAGATACCAAACAATCCGGTATCGAGCCTGGTAATTTTATAGGTCGATTCCATAATTTGATGTTGACGGTGTAGCTTTATTGTAGTATTATTGTAGCAAGAAGGTGGTGATTATTTGATTGAGTTTTCTGTGAGACAGATTGCCCAAGCATTATCAACAAGCGAAGAAACTGTTCGCCGATGGATTAGAGATGGTCAACTATTAGCTACTTCTAATTCGAAGAAGCAAGGCCATAAAGTTACCGCCGAGAATTTGTGTCACTTCTTAGATAGCAATCCCAAATACCGTACAGAAAATGTCCAAGTACTTTTGGATACAGGTCAGACTGATTCCGAAAGATTTTATTCTCAGGTCCCCGTTCTAAGAACCGACCATCAACCAATGTTCGGCAGGTCGTTTGCGAAGCTTTCGCCGGAATTTATGTCTCGCTATGACAGTCTTCACCCTAAGAATTCAGAAAATGCGGAATCGGAAATGCTTCAACTTCAAATAGCTGAACTTGAAGAAAAAATTGCTATTCACCAGAAGTACATTGAGATGTACAGTCAGCAACTCAAAATGCTTCGCCAAAAGAAAAAGTTTTAAAATAGTGGCATGAGGAGGTAGAAAATGTTTCCATTTCGTCGAAGAGATCCTTTACCCGGTGAGCCAGGTTTTAAGCGGGAGGCAGCGAAAGAGCTTATTCAAAGTGCAAAGACTTATGTAAGAGAAGGTAAAGAAATCTATAAAAACGCCCAAGACGAGGCTTATTCCGCAAGAAATGATGCTGATAGAGTATTAGGTTCCTATACCACTTTTTGTAGGGATACCCTTCAAAAGCTAGACAGCAAACTCCGGCCAGTAATTGCTGAATTCAAATCAATTGATGTTGATTCGAGGGTTACAGTATCTAATCCCGGATCTTCAATTGATTTTATTGATGGGTTTCTCTCTAGTGTCTCGGATGCATCTCTTCATGCCGTCAAGCTCCCAAACATCTCTGGTATCGTTGATTTTCCAAATCCGCTATCCGATTTTTTTGATAGCATTCTTGAGGAGTATCAATACGAAAAGGCGAAAGAGCAATGTGCGCGTGCCCGTGCTTATAGGGATGAAATGAGAATGGCTCGGCAGGAATTTCGTGCCTATCGAGATAAAATGCGACACCTATGTTCAGTTTTGGAGCAGGATAAAAAGCAAATCACGGAGCTGACAAGTAAAATTTCGTCAATTTCTGATCAACTGCAATCAGCAATGAAAAAGGATCACTATTCAAGGGACGAAGCTGAACACTTGAAGAGCATTTGCCAAATAGCCGATGGCATTTGTGTTCATCTGTCCAGTAACTTTTTGCAGAATGACGGCACCATATCGGCTAAGTTTGAAAAACAGTTTGCCGCACTAACTCAGTTAAACCAATCTATTCCCGCTGCTCCCAGAATTGACGACCAGACCTTTCTTAACATCCTGGTTGCCGCTGGAAAACTACCAATTGAAAAGTAGTAACGAGAGGAATTTTTATGGATTCTACGGAAGCGATGGTCACCAAGCTTATAGGCATTCAGTATAAGGTTCTATCAGATTTTGAGTCTTCGACCTCACTATCTCACGAGCGATCTGCTCAATTCGTACAGGCTGCTGAAGTACTCAAGGCACAGCGGGAACTGGCGGCAGAATACTTTACCCACAATCTGAATGCACAAAAGCAGTTATATCAATCAGCCAATCACATTCTTGATATTGCAATTGACAGGGGCGATTTGACCACTGCTCAAATCGCGCTAATAGTCATTCAAGAGGCAAAGGCAAAAGAAATAGTTTAGGAGGAATATCCATGAAAGATTACTTCACCTCTATCTCACTTCCTGACGCACCTGGTGCCGAACCCCTTCCATCCCCCGAACCGGCACCTCTGCCAGATGGAACCGGAAATTCTACAAATATTGCTGTTGGCGGTGTCGAGGTTGTTGCTGTAGAAAAAATTGCTGATTTGGTGCAGACGACCATGAAGTGTGCTACTGCGTACAAAATGTGTCAGCTTCAGGAAGAAACAAAGCGCAAAGTCATTTCTGCGGATTTGCAAAAAGCACTTGCCCAGATTCATGCGGCGAAGGAACTATATCATGATATGCTTGTCTCAAACTTCACGCTCTATGAAAACGGCCTCAACGAATTTACCGAGGTAGCCAAGAAGGCAGCCCAAGTTGGGGATCATGTTACGCTTCGTGAAACATACAACCTCATTCTTTCAATCTATGGGCAACTCCCTAATATGGATTCAGAAAAGCTCACGCTCCTCCGCCCAAACTAATTCCAGCATTTCACTGAAAAGATAAGCTATGGGGAACCTTTACCGACTCCCCATAGCTTATCTTTTTAGCTATCTTCCTCTTTTACGAGTAATTCCTTCTTGTACTTGTAATAAGTATTCCTGGCTATACCAACCAATTCGATCACCTCTGCATCGGTCAGATTTCCATCAAAATCGCGGGAGACCCTTTTAATAATCTCCTTTGCCTTGATACTCTTCTTTGTTACCACATGTGCATTCTGTTGGCGACCGATTTGTTTTCCGTTGAGTCTGGCAGTGGCAATGCCTTCTTTTGTCCGTTGGTGCAGATCAGATACCTCTTTTTCTGACTGCGCGAACGCAAGTCGGATCTGTTCCTTCGCCAGTTCCATCAGGTATCGGTTGACGCCCTCCAAAATCAAATCTACGCTGCTCCCGGTCAGCGCGATGTTGTTTTCAAGAGCCTTTTTGTAGGTGTCAGTATTGATGTGCGGCTCCTTCAGGAAAACGAGGTTGACGCCTTTATTATACAGGTCTTCGTAGGCAGCGAAGCCTTCCTCTGCATTGCCGCTCATTCTGGATACACTGTCGAAGATGATAGTATCTCCTTCCTTGATCTGGCGGACAAGCTTCATCCATTCTTTTCGATCCATACGCGTTCTTGTGAAGACTTCCTGGATGATGACCGCATCCGGATAGGCAGCTTTAATATTCCTGATCTGGCGTTCAATGCTCTGCTTTGGCCGGGAGATCCGGCAGTATCCATATCTCATAGTTGCTCCCTCTGTATGGGTATAGACCCTCGTTCAAAGTGATACTGGTATTCTATCACAGAAACAGCGCTGAATCAAGAAAGATTGATACAAATATTTAGTAGGTTTATTTTAATACATAAGCCATAATTCAACACGCCGAAACTCCTACTTGACGCCGGAACAGAAGTGTGATATATTTCTCACATGATACAAATATATCACATGGAGGAAATTATGAAGAAGGTCTCTCTGCGAACTCAGGCATGGGTCGTTGTTGTCGGTCGAGGTCTGACCGTGCTGCTATCCGCTTTATGTATGTTTCTATGGGTCTCAGCGGCACTCAAGCCGCTTCTAACCGTCACTGCTGTTTCATGCTTTGTAATGGTCATGTTTGAGTTGTGTGTTGCGTGGAAGCTGGCGGGTGGCAAGGGCGAGATGGTAGATGAGCGCGACCGGGTTCTTCTGTCACGAGCTGCTGACAAAGCCATCATCTTATCTCAAATGCTGATTGGCATCATGACCATCGTGTTCCTGGCACTCGCTTTTAAGGAAAAAGCCTTCATGGAAGGCGGCATCATGTTCGCCCTCATCGGGGTCAACCTTCCATCTCTTCTGAAGTACTCATTCTTCCTCTATCTGGAGGCTACAGATGAGGGGGAGTATTTTGAATGACCGAGCTGAAGACAAAAATCGTCGAATTTCGTCGAGAGCAAAACATCACTCAAGGCGATTTGGCAGACAGGGTAGGTGTACGGCGAGAAACCATCGTAAGGTTAGAGCGAGGGCAATATAATCCGTCATTGAAACTTGCCTATGACATCTCCAAGGTATTTGGTGTCTCAATCGAAGATCTCTTCCAATTTGTAGAGATAGAAGACGAATAAAAAGTCCGGTCCAACCTTTATTGTTGGACCGGACTCTTTTCTCCCATTGCTCTCTGCTACTTCCGGGAACAGTCAGTCAAAGGGTAACCAGCGCTCATTCTTTCAAGAAATCAAAAAGGATAACCTCGTCCGGGTTTTTGCGCGAAGCTAATATGGTTATTTTCTTATCCTCTTTGGAAATAACGGAACAAGAGTATTCCATCCCTATATCCAGCTTTTGAGCATAGATGCAAGCCCAGTCAGCAGATAAAAAGCCTATTTCCTCACCGTCAAGCGTCTTCACCAAAATTGCATCTTGGTCATAAGGATTACCTGGATCGCGTAGGAGGTTCACCGGATCTCCTACATTTATCTTTTGCACAACCTGGCGGCGTGCGCCATAAGTAACACCGACAACTTGGAGTTTTTGGGCTGCCGAATAATCTGTCTTTGAATGCTCGTCCTCCCACGCGGGTATTTTTTTACTATACTCTTTGCTCAAGGACAAGTAGATGTCTTGATCAATGATATAATACTTGTAGTCAGGATAGTATTTCTTGATCTCCAGGACCTTAGTTTCTCGGATTCCCATTTGAGTCAAAGGCTGCCCGTTTAACCGTCACTTTCGTGACCATGGACAGGCCCTTGGCATCTGGCTCCCCGAAAATCTTTTCCTCACTGAAATCGAATTGCTCGACGCCGATGGATACACGGCTGAGTGCATACGCAAAGAACTCGGGAGACAGATTGGCCGTCACACGGATCGTGTTGTTGCCAGTGCCCTTGGAGTAGTCCTGAAGCACCACGCCGATACATGACCGCTGCCGGCTGCCATCTCCCAGCTTCTCACCCTGAGCGTGCAGATGCCCATAGTAGTCAACAGGTGCAAGCTTCAGCTTGTCGTTGAATTCGCAGAGCTTCTTGTTGGTCATGTAGATTGAGATCTGCTTCTGAATGCGCATTTCTTCCATTGTGTGTCTTCCACCTTTCAAAAATAGAATTACCAGTGATAATCAATGATTCCGCCGATGTAGAAGCTGTCCTTCGGGTCAAGGTCCCGAACCCAGGCATCCAAAGTGATGAGTTCGTCATTATCTCTGAGATAGATATAGTGATCGAACTTGTCCTCATACCCGCACAATTGAAGCGCTAAAAGGTGAAAAGGCTCGCGGCAATTCACACTACTATTTGATTGATTTTGATGTTACACCGCATATTCTGCGGCACACATACATTACCAATCTGCTGCTCGCCGGAGTTGATATAAAAACCGTTCAGTATTTGGCTGGGCATGAACAATCCAGAATTACACTGGATATCTACGCGCACCTAACCTACAACCGCCCGGAGGATATTCTTCCAAAAATCCTTATGGCGTTCGGATCTGATGAAAAAGGAGGCCTTTCCAATGGCCGGGAAAAAGAAGCCCAAGTTTGAATATGTTGAGGCACTTCAATCCTATCGCAAGCGGATCAAAGACAGTACCGGGAAGTATGTATCTATCTACGGACAGACACCTGCGGAACTTGAAGAAAAGTTGGTTGCTTTCACACAGGCGATGCCTGAGAAAGAGGATAATCCACTTGTCAATTCATATATTGATGATTGGTTCAATCTGAATTGTTCCAGTCTCAGTAATGCTACGAAGAGGGACTATCTGTGCATCATCAATCATCATATCAAACCGTATATGCTTGATAAGCGGATACAGGACATTTATCCCAATGACATTAAGGCAGTTATCGCTCATACAACTTCGCTAAGTTCGTCGGTTCATAATAAGACCTATATGCTGCTGAAGCGGATGTTCACCGATGCATTCCGCAACGGAGACATTGCCGAGAATCCGTGCCCCATGATGCACAATGGTGGAATTGATCCATCTGAGAAAACAGCTCTCACTGATGATCAGTCCCAGATACTTTTGGATGCGATAAAAGAAACGAGGGCACATCTCTTCTGCATGATTGCGCTCTATACAGGTATGCGGCTTGAAGAAATCCTCGGGCTTATGTGGGACTGCGTGTATCTTGATGAAACTCCTCGGGTTGATGTGCGCCGAGCGGTTCGGTTCAGTGGTAATCGCCCGGTCGTCAGCACAACCTTAAAATCGAATGCGGCAAAACGAACCATACCTATCCCGCCTCAGCTTGTTAAATGCCTGAAGCAGCAAAAGGATGCAGCTAAAACCTCATTTGTAATGGAGTCCAATGGAAAAGCCCCTCTTACGAAAATCCAGTTTAGGCGTCTTTGGGATCTCGTTTCCAAGCGGCAGGCAAAAGAAAGAGTATATTATCGCTATATCAACGGGGTCAAAACTCCCTTCAAAGTCGAAGCCAAACTGGGTGAGAAGTCGAAGCATGGCAACTGCGTTTATTCCATTGATTTTGAGGTCACTCCTCACATCCTCCGTCATACCTATGTTTCCAACCTGCTCCTTGCTGGTGTAGATATTAAAACAGTACAGTATCTCGCCGGCCATGAGAAGTCAAAAACCACTTTGGACATATACGCACATCTTGCCTATAATAAGCCGGAGGATACCATTACCAAGGTGAGGAAAGCGTTTGGGCAACCCTCTGCCCAAGAGTCGGTCTGAATGTCGCGTCGAGATACCTAAATTCGCGTATTGTAACGCACTTTTCCTTGCGGTGACTAATTGAGATTAAATGAGGTCATCAGCCCTCCAAAGTCTTGCAGCGCAATGGTTTCCCGTTTTTGACGGGAAGAAGTACGGTCTGAAGGCCGCCCGTCGTGCTCCCCAGTTCAGCAAGCGCTGATTTTACCCATTGCTTTTCCAAGGTGCTGTCCATTTGGACGGCACCTTTTTTATTGCACAACGGCCGCCGCCCGTCGGGGCCTTTGGCCCAACGACGCTGGCAATGTGCCCCCGGCACATTGCCCTAGCCGCGCCGACCCAGTTCAGCAAGCGCTGATTTTACCCATTGCTTTTCAAGGTGCTGTCCGTTTGGACGGCACCTTTTTTATTGCTTTCCCCCTTGTGACAGACCAGATTCCATAGTATACTGGTGACAGCAGCAGCCCATTTCCAGCTGCCAATCGGATGAAAGAAAGGTGAGATACATATATGCGGTATACTATCAAGGGCGAACCGACCCCGGTGGTGATCTGTGAGCTGGCAAACGGTGAGAGCATGATCACAGAGAGCGGCTCCATGGTATGGATGAGTCCCAACATGGAGATGGAAACCTCCGCCGGAGGGTTCGGAAAAGCCTTTGGACGCCTGTTTTCCGGTGAAAACATTTTCCAGAACATCTACACCGCCCGAGGGGGCCCTGGGATGATCGCCTTTGCTTCCAGCTTTCCCGGTGCCATCCGCGCCGTTCCCATTACCCCGGACCGGCCGCTGATCGTACAGAAATCCGCCTTCCTCGCATCGGAAAGCGGCGTTGAGCTGTCCGTTTTCTTCCAAAAAAAGGTCGGTGCAGGCTTCTTTGGCGGTGAGGGCTTTATTATGCAGAAGCTCTCCGGCAACGGAATGGCCTTCCTGGAGATCGACGGCTATGGGGAGGAGTATACGCTGGCCCCCGGCCAACAGATGGTGGTAGATACGGGCAACCTGGCTATGATGGATGCCACCTGTTCCCTGGACATCCGGACCGTAAAGGGCGTGAAGAACATGCTCTTCGGCGGAGAAGGTGTGTTCCACACCGTGGTCACCGGGCCGGGCAATATCTTGCTTCAGACCATGCCCATCAGCTCCCTGGCCGGAGCCATTGCCGCTGTCCTGCCCAACAAGAACTGATGTCTTTCCTCTGTGCAGACAGAGGTTCCCCCGCTTAGGCGCCGCCCCATTGGACGGCGCCTTTTTTCTCTGTAAACAATTTGTAAACACCCCTTGCTCCCCTTGACTTTTCCCATTGCGGTGCTAAAATAGTCAGCACGTTAATAATTAACAGGTTAATTATCGAAAGGAGGGATATACCGTGCACCCATCTGTTCAGGAACTGGAAATTTTGGCCCGTCAGGTCAATCAGGCCCACCGCTCCGCCGTCCAGGCCGAGCTCAACGCCCTAGGCCTGGGGGAAGTAGGCCATCCTCTGCTGCTCACCATTCTCCAAAGCTCCTGTGGTCAGGACCCGGAGGGCCAGTGCCACGCTCAGCGGGATTTGGCGCAGCTGCTGCATATCTCACCGGCGGCGGTGGCAACCTCTTTAAAGTCTTTGGAAAAGAGTGGATACATTCGCCGGGAACCGGGAAGTGATGCCCGAAGAAACCGTGTCATTCTCACACAAAAGGGGCAGGAGGCCGTGTCTGGCTGCCAAAACGCCTTTACCACAGTATCCCAGCGGATGCTCTCCGGGTTTTCCCCGGAGGAGCGAGAGCAGCTGCTGTCCTTCCGGCGCAGAATGCTCCATAATTTACGGGAGGCTCCCCCCTCCCAATCTCAGGCAAAGGAGGAATGTTAACTTGCTTTCCCTTTTTATAACTCACCTTCAGGGATATAAACGCGATGCCATTAAATCTCCCATTTTCATCACCCTGGAGGTCATCTGCGAGCTTCTGCTTCCCCTGGTCATGGCAGAGATCGTGGACGTAGCCATCCCCGCCGGGGATGTGGGCTATATCTGCAAAATGGGCGCGCTCATGCTGCTGCTTTCTCTGGCGGCCATGGCCTGTGGTGTATTGTCAGCCAAGTACTCCACCTTTGCAAGCCAAGGCTTCGGCGCCAATCTGCGCCAGTGCCTGTTTGACAAGGTGCAGGACTTCTCCTTCTCCGACATTGACCGTTTTTCCTCCGCATCCCTTATTACCCGGATGACCAACGATGTCAATGCTATGACCATGATGCTGAACATGGGACTGCGTATGCTGGTCCGGGCTCCGGTGATGCTCATCGCCGCGCTGTGCATCAGCATTTCCATCAATCCCCGTCTGGCTGTTGTGCTGCTGGTGGTCATCCCCCTGATGATGCTGGCCATTGGCCTTCTGATGAAGGTATGTACCCGCCTGTTTGAGATCATGCAGAAGAAAATCGACGGGCTCAACAACACCCTTCAGGAAAATCTGATCGCCATCCGGGTGGTCAAGGCCTTTGTCCGGGAAAACCACGAGCGGGATAAATTCAAAAAATCCAATGACGAACTCATGGATGCCGCCTTAAACGTAGGTCTTAGGGTCATCGCCATCATGCCCATCATGATGCTGGCCATGAACGGCGCCACGGTAGCCGTGCTGTACCTGGGTGGCAAGATGGTTATGGCCGAGGGCTTCCTTTTGGGCGATCTGCAGGCCTTTATCAACTATATTTTCCAGATTCTGATGAGCGTGATGATGGTAGCGGTGGCTCTGCTTCAGCTCACCCGTGCTCAGGCCTGCGCCCACCGCATCAACGAGGTCCTGAATACCGAGCCCTCGGTGGAAGATAAGCCCCAGGCCCATGAGCAGACCCTCCCCGCCCCCAAGGGCCAGGTGGAGTTCCGAAACGTCTCCTTCAAATATGTGGCCACCGGCACCGGGGACGACGTACTCTCCAATATCAGCTTCACCGTAAAGCCCGGCTCCTTTGTAGCCATTGTGGGCGGTACCGGCACCGGAAAATCCTCCCTGGTCAACCTCATTCCCCGGTTCTACGACGTTACGGGCGGCGCAGTGCTGGTAGACGGGATGGACGTGCGGGACTACCCCCTGGAGGCGCTGCGCAGCCGTATCGGCATGGTTCTTCAGACCAATGTACTCTTTACCGGTACCATCCGGGAAAACCTTCTCTGGGGCCGTCCAGACGCCACCGAGGAAGAGATCATCCAGGCCGCCAAAGACGCTCAGGCCTATGACTTTATCATGTCCTTCCCCGACGGCTTTGACACTATGTTGACCCAGGGGGGCACCAATGTCTCCGGCGGCCAGAAGCAGCGGCTTTGTATTGCCCGTGCCATGCTCCGCAAGCCTGCCATTCTCATTCTGGACGACTCCACCTCCGCTGTGGACTCGGCCACCGAGGCGGCTATCCGGGAGTCCTTCCAGAAAAATCTGAAGGACACCACGGTCATCATCATTGCCCAGCGCATCTCCTCGGTGCAGTATGCCGATGAGATCCTGATCCTGGATGACGACCACATCGCCGGTCAGGGCACCCATGAAGAGCTGCTGCAAAGCAATTCGATCTATCAGGAGATCTATCAATCTCAGCAAGAGGGGGTGGGTGAATAATGCCAGGACCCAATCACGCCCCGCGAGGGGGCTATGCCAAACCGAAAAATTTGGCAAAAACTGCCCGCCGCCTGGTGGGTTATTTGACCCGCAGCAAACTGCCGCTGCTGGCCGTACTGCTGTTTTTAATTCTCTCTGTATCCAGTAATTTGGGCGGCTCCTATATGATGCGCGGCATCATCAACGACTTCATCTGGTCGGGCTGCACCGACTTTGCCGGTCTGGCTCTGGCCATTCTAAAGCTGGTGGCCATCTACCTGGTGGGCTGTGTGGCAACCTACTGTCAGTCCGCCTTGATGGTCCGCCTGGCCCAGCGGGGCGTCAACCGTTTGCGTAAGGACCTGTTTGATAAGCTCCAGGCGCTGCCTCTCAGCTATTTTGACAAGCACCCTCATGGGGAGCTTATGAGCCGCTTTACCAACGACGCAGACAACGTACAGATGGCCCTGGAACAGAGCGTGGTTTCCCTGTGCTCCAGTGCCCTCATGTTCGTCGGATTGGTGCTGCTCATGCTCTTTATCAACTGGAAGCTCTTCCTGGTCACTGCCCTGCTTCTGGTTCTGACCATTGTCCTGTTCAAGCGCCTGGGCGGCCGCAGCCGCCGCTTCTACCAGAAGCAGCAGGCTGCCCTGGGTGACGTCAACGGCGAAATTCAGGAGGTCATCGAAGGTCTGAAGGTCGTCAAGGCCTTTACCCACGAGCAGCAGGCCAAGGAAAAGTTCCAAGCCCTCAACAACGCCTATCGGGACGCGGCTCAGAAAGCCAATTTCTACTCCATTATGATCATGCCCGTGTCGGGAAACCTGATGAATATCAGCTACGCCCTTACCGCTGCCTTCGGCGGACTGCTCTCTGTCCTCCAGGGCTTTGACCTGGGCGGTCTGGTGGTCTACCTCAACTACTCCAAGCAGGTGGGCCAGCCTCTCAATCAGATTTCCCAGCAGATGACCACCCTTCTCTCCGCCCTGGCCGGTGCCGAACGGATCTTTGAAGTGATGGACACCCAGCCGGAGGTAGACGAGGGCATGGTCACGCTGGTGGAGGTGGAGAAGGACGCCAACGGCACCCTCGCTCCCAATACCAGTGCCCGCCGCACCCATATCTGGGCCTGGAAGACTCCCCGCAGCGCAGGGATGACTCTGGTTCCCGTTTTGGTGGATGGGGACTCTCTCACCGAGCTGGGGCAGGCAGTACGGGAGAAAGAGGGGCTCAAGCTTCTGCCCCCCAGTACAGACTCCCAGGAGGGGCTCTGGGTGAAGGTGGCCCCCGATGGTACCCTCACCGAGGTCACCGACCTGTCCGCCCTCTCCGGCCACGGCTGGGCCTGGAAATACCCGGACCAGAATGGGAACGCCACCCTCCACCTCATCCGGGGCACCGTGCGCAATGTTCCCGGAGAGGACTACTACCTCACCGAGCTCAAGGGAGCCGTCCGCTTTAACCACGTGGACTTCTCCTATGTGCCGGGCAAACGGATTTTGAAGGACGTATCTGTCTATGCCAATCCGGGCCAGAAGATCGCCTTTGTGGGCTCCACCGGTGCGGGCAAGACCACCATCACCAACCTCATCAACCGCTTCTACGAGATCGAGGGCGGCATGATCACCTACGACGGCATCGATGTGCGCGCCATCCGCAAGGACGACCTGCGCCGGTCCCTGGGGGCCGTCCTTCAGGACACCCACCTCTTTACGGGCACCATCATGGACAACATTCGCTACGGTCGTCTGGACGCCACTGATGAGGAGTGCATTGCCGCCGCCAAGAGTGCCAATGCCCATTCCTTCATCCGCCGTCTCCCGGAAGGATACCAGACCATGGTCACCGGGGACGGAGCCAACCTCTCCCAGGGCCAGCGCCAGCTGCTGGCCATTGCCCGTGCCGCTGTGGCCGATCCCCCGGTGATGATCCTGGACGAGGCCACTTCCTCCATCGACACCCGTACCGAGGCCCTGATCCAAAAGGGGATGGACGCCCTCATGGAGGGGCGGACGGTGTTTGTCATTGCCCACCGCCTGTCCACCGTGCGCAACTCCAACTGCATTGTGGTCATCGAGCATGGCCAGATCGAGGAAAAGGGCGACCATGACCAGCTTCTGGAAAAGAAAGGCCGGTACTACCGACTCTATACCGGACAGTTCCAGCTGTCCTGAACAGCTTCTATCCAACACGCAGCGAGGCTCCCCCGCGTTTCAGCAGGGGAGCCTCGTTTCTGTTCTATCGAACCGTGCGGGCCATGTCTCAGCCTCGCTTTGCCCAGCAGAATCCAACCCAGCCGCCCAGCAGCAGCCCCAGCACCATGGACAGGGTCACAATTTCCCAGCTCAGCAGGGTCAGCTGCCTGAAGGGTCCTCCGTACCGCCACGCCTCCCACACCCGTGCGGCCGGGAGGACCAGGAGGGCCGCCGGCAGAAGGCGAAGAGGCCAAAAGCGATGCCTGGTCAGGCGGAATATCAAGCACTCCAGCCCGAATGTGACCACGCCGGGTCCCACAAACACCAGCGCAATAAAGAGTTCCGCACTCATATTATCCTCCTGTCGGACGGACACGCCGCAAGCAAAGGCCCAGTAGATTTCCCCCCAAGGCGGGAACCGCCGTCAGAAAGCAGTGAAACAACGCCGAGGAATTGTAAAAGACAAACACCACAAGCAAATAGCACACAAAACAGGCCACCGGAAACAGGGGGCACAGGCCCCGCCGCTTGCCCAGGGAGAGCCCCACACAGAAGCTGGCGACGGGCAGAATCAGCATGGGATAAATAATACCCGTGAGAGCGGGGATATCCGTTCCCATTGCCCGCTCAATGCCCCGCAGCGCCAGGGGCGCCGCCGTGCATAAAAGAAGGACAAAGGGCAGATAGGGCAGGGTCTCTCTCCACTTCAAAGGTGTGGGGCCAGGGTCCAGTCCCAGCAGCTCCCGCAGCTGGGACACTTCCGCATACCAGCCAATCCACCGCCCCAGCCAAATCAGGAGATACAGAAGGCCCAGCAATCCCTCCCAGAACAGCACTTCAACCCAGTCCGAGGCCATGTCCAGCTCCACCACCAGCAGGGCAAAAAAGGCAGCGGTCAGGATAAAATGGCCGGCCGAACGGAGCAGCAGGGCCCGTCCACTGTCTGCAAAGGGCTGTGTCGCCAGACCTGCCATCCCCCCCAGGGCTGCGCAGGCCAGCACCGCCAAAGGCGGACACTCCCGGCTGTACATCACGTAGGGCACCAGCACAAGGCCCACCAGCAGCCCCAGAATCCCTCCAATTAAAATCCTGATCAGGGATTTTTTCCGTTCTTCCGTCAATGTCTCTCCCTCCCCTCTCTCATCAGTGTCTCTTTGATCTTCTTCACATACCGCCGGGACACATAGGCATAGACTGCACCATCCAGGGTCATGCGGATGGTACCGCTGAGGGACAAGTCCACCGCCGTTACCCGGTCCAAATTAATGATCTCCCCGTTGGAAATCCGCACAAAGCGGCGTTTGTCCAGCCGCTCCTCCAGCTCATAGAGCCGCAGAGGGACGGCAAAGGTCTCCTCCCCCGTCTGGGCAGACACTCCCTTGCCATCGGTGTAAAAGCGGAGAAACCTTTCCTGGGGCAGCAGCAGCCGCTCCTCTCCCCGCCGGACTGGAACGGGATCCAGGCGCAGCTTTTCCAGCTGCTCCACCAGGCGGCGTACCTCCTCCGTCTCCTCTCCGGCCAGTACGACAATCTTAGGCTCCCTTCTTCCCCTTTCCACCCTGACTTCCACTTCCACAGCCCATCCCCCCTTTCATCCCCAGTATAACCGCCCAACACCTCCGCTGTCCATCTCTTTGGGACAGTCGGTCGCTTTTCCCGGATAGGCGGCGCTTTTTCCGTTGACAGGCAAGTCGTTCTGGGCTAAAATAACAAGGTACGTCCCATAATGGGCAGCTTTATACGCGTCCGTAGCTCAGCAGGATAGAGCGTCCGCCTCCTAAGCGGAAGGCCAGCGGTTCGAATCCGCTCGGGCGTACCAAAAAAGAAGCACCTGCTAAGCAGGTGCTTCTTTTTTGGGTTTCGCCGCCTGCAAGGCGGCTCCACCCTTCGGCATTTGAATGCTCGGGGTCGGCAAAGCCGCCCCTGCGCAATTCTCCGCTTCGCTCCGCATTTACGCCGCAAAAGCGGCGCGGCCCAGAAGGGCCGTTTTGGGATCGCTTCCATGAATGCGGCTGAGAACTGTGGCGACATTCAGACTTTACCACAATCCAAAAAGAAAGACATCTGCTTTCCGCAGATGTCTTTCTTTTTGAGTTTCACCGCCGGCAGGGCCGTAAGGCACGGCGGAACAGGTACCATTTTGCTTGCTTCATCGGCTTTTATTTTGGTTCCGCTCCCATGAGATACCGCTCCGCCCCATAGCGCAGGCAGCGTTGAAGCCGCCGCTCTCCCCGCTGGATCGTACGACATACGGTAGATTTATCCACACCCAGGTGTTCACTGATCTCCCGCATGTTTTTTCCCTTGACATAGTATAAAAACAGGGCCTGACGCTGTCTGGGAGTCACATCCTCTTTCAACGCACAAATGAGATTCCGCTTCAGACGGCTGATCTCCCCGCTGTTGTCCTGAGACATCTGACGGCAGTACACCGCCATATCCGCCGCATACTGCCTCCCCTTTTTATATCGTGTATTTGGCATTGCGGCGATACCCCCTGTCGTAATAGCGCTCCGTCAGCACCGCCAGCTCTCGTGCCTCCCGCAGCATAGTGGACAGCAGCCGAATCCGGTCCTGAAGCTGGCAGCGTCGGTCCTGGTCTTCTGTCTGCTCCATTAAATATTCCAGCTGGCCGATCCGCACATGCAGCGCCTGCGCGTGGCTGCGATACTCAATGGACAGTTCTGCTAAGGTCATGTTCATTCCTCCTCCGTACTCAGCCGGGCAAGGCAACGCACGCACACACACCTGCCTTTCCAAACTCTCTCCTCGTCCCGGCTATATTGTTCTTCGCCGCATGCTCCGCAAATCCACAGAGGACGCTCTCTCTGGCTGTCTCGCAAAAACGGCAAAAATTTTTTTGCAAAACCTATTGACACCCCTCCCTTTCTTTGCTATAATATCGCTTGCTGTTGGACAGCTACGTGCTGGTGTAGCTCAGCTGGTAGAGCAGCTGATTTGTAATCAGCAGGTCGGGGGTTCGAATCCGTCCACCAGCTCCACGTTTTAAAATTTCATATGGAGGAGTTCCCGAGTGGCCAAAGGGGGCAGACTGTAAATCTGTTGCGTTAGCTTCGGTGGTTCGAATCCACCCTCCTCCACCAGAAAAACGGTAACCTGAAAATGGTTGCCGTTTTTTTGTCCGCGGAACAGAAAACCCATAAATAGAACTAATGTTCTATTTATGGGTTTAGCATACTATTTTTTCTGTGTTCTGTCAACCTATTTTCGCCAAAACCCCATTTTCTAAGACCAGGTTAACGGACTTTTCCTTCTGCTCCGGTTTCTCCTTCTGCACCACTTTATAGGAAAATCATACTGATTTTAACTTTAAGCCAGCCAATTGCAGCCTTTTGCTGCCGCTTTGAACAAAAAAACACCGCTGCCTGAGGCAGCGGTGTTTTTCATTGGAATCAGAAGTACTTTCTTACTCCCTCGGGAGCCAGAGACTCGTCGTCACTGATGGTAATGGTGAACTTAATGTTGTGCTGATCCGCAAACTTGCTCAGCCAATCCAAGAAGTTCTCCGTGTCATTATCACACTCACCGCCCACGATCTTGGTCAGGCTGTCGATGAAAATGTGGGTAATGTCATAGTTACCGGCATACAATCCGCTGACAAAACCTTTCAGCGCGGTGTAGTCGGCGATATCATACTGGCTGGACTCCACCAAGCGGATCTGATAGTGGATGTCGAAGGTCAACTTATTGCCCTTCTCGATACAAACCACATTGCCGTGCTCAGTCTGGACGGCCTCATTGATCATGTTGATCATCTGCTTGGTCTTGCCGGAGCCCTTTTTGCCCATGATGACTCGAATCATGTGTATCACTCCTTAACGATTTCACATAAGGGGGAACCCTTTGCTTACATACACTTTACCATATCAGGCTGTGTTTTTCAACAAAATTATTTTGAAATTTTCCAGCAGCTTTTTACAGCTTTGCCTCCAGCTCAGCCTTCATGTCCTCATAGCCGGGCTTGTTCCCAACGGGATTTCTTCCCGTTGGGGTCCCTTCGGATTCCAATCCTCGGCGGAACTAAATTCCGCCTGCGGAAATTCTCCGGCACAGCCGTCGAATTTTCTGGGCAAGCCCTTCTCTGACAGTCAGGTTTTCCTTTTCTTACAGCTTTGCCTCCAGCTCAGCCTTCATGTCCTCATAGCCGGGCTTGCCCAGGAGCGCAAACATGTTCTTCTTATAGGCCTCCACGCCGGGCTGGTCAAACGGATTGACCTCCAGCAGGTAACCGGACAGGCCGCAGACATATTCAAAGAAATAGATCAGGTAACCTACACTCTGGGCAGAGATGGCGGGCATCTCCACCAGCACATTGGGCACGCCGCCATCCACATGGGCCAGGATCGTCCCGCGCATGGCCTGCTCCGCCACAAAGGCCAGAGGCTTGCCGGACAGGAAGTTGAGGCCATCCACATTCTCCGGGTCGTTGGGGATGAGGAACTCGCCCTTGGGGGCAAATTTCACCACGGTCTCAAACATGATGCGCTCACCCTGCTGGATATACTGGCCCATGGAGTGCAGGTCGGCAGTAAACTCCACACTGGCAGGGAGCAGTCCCTTGCCGTCCTTGCCCTCGCTCTCACCAAACAGCTGCTTCCACCACTCGGCAAAGAAGCGGAACGCAGGCTCATAGCCGGCCAGCAGTTCTACCTTCTTGCCGGCCTGATAGAGGGCGTGACGTGCGGCGGCATACTGCCAAGCGGGATTGTCCAGCCCTCCCACGGCCAGCTGTTCCATGGCCTGGGCCGCGCCGCCCATAAGTGCGCTGATATCCACGCCGGCCACAGCGATGGGCAGCAGCCCCACAGCGGTGAGCACAGAGTAACGGCCGCCAACCTCATCGGGCACCACAAACTCCTCGTAGCCCTCCTTGTCAGCCAGACCCTTCAGTGCCCCACGGGCCTTGTCAGTGGTGGCATAGATCCGCTCCCGTGCCTCCTCCTTGCCGTACTTCTTCTCCAGCATATCCTTGAAGATACGGAAGGCAACAGCGGGCTCCGTGGTGGTTCCGGACTTGGAAATGATGTTGATGGAGAAGTCACGGTCACCCACCAGTTCAATGAGCTCCAGCAGGCTGTCGGTAGACAGGTTGTTTCCGGCAAAGTAGATGTCCGGGGTATCCTTCTTCTTCAGGTTATAGTTGGGGGAACAAAGCATATCAATGACCGCACGGGCTCCCAGATAGGAACCGCCAATGCCGATCACCAGCAGAACCTGGGACTGCTTCTGAATCTTTTTGGCCGCTGCCTGAATGCGGGCAAACTCCTCCTTATCATAGTCACGGGGCAATGTCACCCACCCGGTAAAATCTCCACCGGGGCCATTGTGGTTGGCCAGCATATCCGCGGCTTTAACCAGTGCAAGCTCTCGGACGGAGAGGTAATCTTCCGGAATAAATCCGTTCAGCTTAGACAAATCAAGTTTTAACATAAAACATTCCTCCAAAAAAGAAATGAGATCTCGTGCTCTTCATTATATCATATCCTATCCCCTTTTTGATAAAATTTTCTGTAAAACCCCAGAAGAAAAGAAGCGCCTTTTGCCAGTCTCTTTCATTCAAAATTTTTTCAAACTATGTATTGACATTTTTCATTTCCTATCGTATAATAATCTTCGCTGTCCGGACGATTAGCTCAGCTGGTAGAGCATCCGCTTGACGTGCGGGAGGTCACAGGTTCAAGTCCTGTATCGTCCACCATCAAAACCGCTGTTTTTGAGAGAAAACAGCGGTTTTTTCTAACTTTTTTGTCCTTTTTCTTCTATACTGCAGTTCACCCGATCAGCTTTGACCACACAACAGCCACAGACAGGTAAAAAGCTCACTGCAAAACATAATGTTTTGCAGTGAGCTTTTTCTTTTAATGATTCCAGAGTAAAACGATAGACCGGGCAGCCGGCGAAGGCTGTTCGGTCTATCGTTTTCTCGACTTATTTTACAACGGACCCCGCTAATTTCCCACTTCTGACGAGGGGATCAGGTGGACTAAATCGGTCAGTTGAAAAAGGGGGGTATTTAATCTTATTGGGACGATACACACTTACTGTTCAGAGTCAGGAAGCTCATAACTATCCTCCACCTGAACTTTACCGGACTTGAAGCGCACGCTGCCAAACACAAAGGAGAACGCAACGACAGCCAGATTGGCCAGAAGAAGCGGCAACGGCAGCTCCAGCGAAGATGTAATACCGGAGAATACGATAACTACCATATCCACAATACCCAGCGCCATAAGCGCCCCGTTACTGATATGGAAGCTCGATTTCTTCCAGGCTTCGGGTAGCACCTTAGGCATTCTCAGAAGGCTCAGAACAATCATAAATTTGGTAATCGCTCCCACGGTGATGGTCATATCACTGATGATGCCCAGATCAAAGTCAAACACGATGGGCAACACACCGATGACATAGTAAATGCCCAACAGAATGATGGGAGTTCTGAACTTGGGGTGCAGTCTGGCCAGAGAAGAGGGATACCAACCGTCGTTGCAGGCCTGCATCAGGGGCTTGGTGCAAGAAGCGATGGAACTATTCAGCGTGGTCAACAGGGCCATCCAGGCTCCGCCAATGACAAACAGATAGTACAGAGGCTTGGACAGAATGGTCTCGGCCACCACGGTCAGAGGCTGACCAGCCACCTGCTCCACAGGCAGAACACCAGCAGCCACTACACCCAGAAGTCCATAGAATACAGCTACGCCCAAAGTGGAGAATAGCATTACGCGCGGAATATCTCGGGTGGGGTTCTTGGCCTCGCCGCTCATCTGGGTGACGTACTGGGCACCATCACAGGTGTAGCTCATCAAAACTGCGGCGCTCCAGAGTCCGCGGGGACCATTGGTCATAAAGCTGTGGGTTTCAAAATAGTTGGGATCCAGGTTGGCAAGGCCCACAGCTGTGAAAATTGTCAGGGCAATGACCAGCAGGATGACTGCAAAATTTTGTACCTTGGCAAAAGCATTGACGCCAAACAGGTTGGTAATAAACAGCAGCGTCAAAATGCCAAACGCAATGGCCTTTCTGGTTAGCCATGGGACAAAGGGCATTGCATAATCAGCGAACGACAGGGCATACATGGCCAGCGTGACGCTGGTAAGCACCGCAATCATGGAATAAGTACCGCTCCAACGTGGACCCAGAAACGTACTGACCATGGAGTAGTCGCCGCCTCTGTAGCGGGCCACCGAGTTCAGGAAAATTTGGGGGGAGCGCGCCAGCAAGGCAATAAAACCACCGATGATAAACGCGATGAAGATCGACCGTCCGGTGCGTTCAATGCCCAGGCCAGTCAGAGACATGATGCCAGAGCCGATAATTGACCCGACACCGATGGCCATCAGATCCCAAAACCCCAGCACTCGTTTTAGGTCTTTTGTGGATGTCAACTGTTTTTCTGCCATTATTCGTTCTCTCCTTTCAGTCTATGGGTTTAAACTTTTTCGGTAAAAGTTTGTCACTCCCAGTCGGCCTTTTATATTCCTAGTCCGCCCAGGTCTCTTTGGTTACTCCCGGTAGTTTTTAGCAAATTCCTCCTTTATTACCCCGAGCTTCTGCGGATCTCCTGCGATTCTCAGGCCGGTGAGCGCCATAAGTTTTCCCGCCAGGATGCTCTGGGCAATGGGATAGTCGTCGGCAGTAATCAGCGCAGTTTCATCCGCGTGGCCTACCGGAGCGGGTTCTCCGTCCGCCACAATGGGGAAGGTAATTTCCACCGTGGGAATTTTATACGCCACACAGCCCAGGTCGGAAGAAGCCTTGGGCAGATTTCCGAACGTAAATCTTGATTCATCAATCCCCAAGTCGGCTGCAAAATGGGCCGTCTGGTGATACAACGTGGGCACCGGCGTAGCACAGTACCAAGGTGCATCCCACTTATAAACGGCGGTGGTCTCTGTCATCAATTCAGCGCCCTTAATAATGTTGTCCACCCGCCGCATCAGAGAATTGAGCTCTGCGGAGTCGTTGGTGCGCAGTTCCACATTTAGTGTAGCTAAATCCGGAACGGAGTTTGCCGCAGTTCCTCCTTTGGAAATGATATAGTGGATTCGGTTGGTCTCCAACATATGCTCTCTTAAAAACTCCAGCCCCATGGTGGTCAGGATCACCGCATCCAGAGCGCTTCTCCCCTTCTCCGGTGAGGAGGATGCATGGGCGGAGTGCCCTTTAAAGGTAAGCCAGTTATCATGGGTGGGCCATACAATCGCTTTACCGGTCACCTCAGATCCCCAATCTGCTCCATAGTGGCTGGCCAGCATGAGGTCCACCTCATCCATATAGCCGCCCTCTAAAATGTAGTGTTTGGAGCCCTCCAGCTCCTCGGCAGGCGTACCGTAAACAACGACAGAGCCTTTATCCAGAAACGCTTCCTTTAACCCGATGGCCGCCGCAAACCCTGCCGAGGAAATGAGATTGTGTCCGCAGGCGTGACCGTTTGGCAGGGCGTCATACTCCAGCATGATACCGACGGTGGGACCATCCTCCTTTCCCTTGAGCACGGCTTTGAAGGCGGTAGGCATGTCGATCTCTTGATCAAACTTTGGGTGGCGTCCGGTCAGGCCCCGCTCCACCACAAATCCTTCCTTTTCCAGTTCGTTCATTAACAATGTGGAAGATTGGAACTCCTCCCAGCCCACTTCTTTGAATTCCCAAATTTTTTGGGCTACCTTGTGAATTTTCTCCGCATTGCGGTTAATGGCCTCCAACGCCAGTTTTTCGTTCGGATTCATAATGTTGTCCTCCATTTGCTGTTTTCATTATTTTGCTTACACCGATCATTGCTTTTCTTATGGTCTATCTTAATGTTCGCGCGTTAAAAGAGTGTTAATGCAATCCATCATTTCGTTCCTTTTCAAAAAAATTTCAGACCGCAGATCTGGAACAAATCCAAATCTGCGGTCTGAAACGGTTTCTTTTTTGACGAAATACTGCCGAATGTCTTTTTCCATTTAACGTCTACATTCAAACAAGTGCAAAAGTCCGATCCCTTTTATAGGTTTTTTTGCTCCATTCGCAGCTGTTCCGCCCGCTGGATATCTCCGCTGCGTTCATAGTGCCGGATGGTAAAGGGAAGCAGCACTCTCCACCGCTCCTCATTCCGTTTTTTCTCATAGGATTGGGCGATTGCCAGGTGCCAAAGTCTGCGCTTTCCCAGGGAGAGGTGTTGGTAGACGTAGTCTTTATAAAATTGGTGTCTGAATTTGTAGATGATGTTGTTGCCCAGTGTCTGTTCGGTCACAAATCGGGTGGACAGCAGCTCTTCCAGCACTTCCACCAGTTCCATGGGCTCCATTTCTGTGAGCAGCCTTAAATCCTCAAGATCCGCGTGCTCCATATGAAGAGACAGCGCATCCAGCACCTTTCTCTGCCGGACATCCAGTTTCTCCAGCTGGAGCTGGATCAGCATATCCAGTCTGGGCAGGGGGCTTCCCTCTCTCCACCCCTCCTGACGTATCATGCTCAGCGTATCCGCCAGTACCATGGGATGTCCTTCTGTACGCAAAAATATCTCATGGGCATCGATCCCGGCATTCCGCTGTCCTTGCAGTATTTCATCCACAATTTCCCCGGTCTCCTGCTCTGTAAAACAGGACAACAGCAGATTTTCGGTAATTCTGCGTTCACTTAAGGCCACCAGCAAGCCCCGAATGTCCGGTTCTCCGTTGAGCCGGCAGGTAGCAATCATAAAAACCTGGTCGTTGCCAAACTCAATCATAATCCGCTGCAAAAGCCGCCGGCTGACCACATCCATCCAGTGCAGGCTATCAAAATACAGGATGATCTTAAACTGGGCAGAAAGCTCCTTCAGCAGCGCCAAAACACCGTTTTCAATGGCCGTATAGCTAAGGCACTCCCCGTCTTTGGTGCGGAACATATCCTGGTCCCCTACCGCCGTCCCATTGAGCATCCGTCCGATCGTCCGCGCCCCTGACACGGACAGGGTAATCTTCCCCTCCGCCAGCATCCGGTCCAGCTGCATAAAACTGTCTCTCCAAGAGCGCAAAGGAATTTCAGACTCTGCCTCATAGCAGTGGGAATTGAGCTGGAGCACTCCGGCGCCCCGGTTCATTTCCAGAATCTGCTGCATCAGCGCCGTTTTCCCAACGCCGACTTCTCCCTCAATAATCACCGACCGGGTGGCTTCTCCATTTAAAAACCAAAAAATCCGCTCATCAATTTGCTGAATTTCCCGCAGCCGGCCAAAGAAGCTGTCCTTGCCGTTGGGCTTTCGGGTCAGGGATACCTCCTTGCGGTGAAGCAGGGAACGAACCAGAACCTCCACCCGGTGTGAGGGGACTTCATCCAGGTCAGTCTGCAAATGCTTCACATAGTCGTGGTAGAGCTGCACCCCCAGGTCATACTTTTCCGCCTGCGCATAGCACTTCATCCCCGTCAGCACCATCTCTTCATCCCACGGCCTCCAATATGACCATGTGTCAACCAAACGTTGCAGATGCGGCACGTCCCGGCAAACGGCCGGATCACGCAGACGGTCTTTGATATACTGAAGGCTTCGGGATACTTGAAGCTCTCGTTTCCCCTCTACCCAGGCCTCAAACTCCGGACAGTCTTTCAGATAAAAATAGTCTAGAAAGCGCTCCCGGCATTGAGAAAACGCCTCGTCCCTCAGATCCCACTCCGTTTGGATTCCTCTGCGCTGATTCAGCTTCAAATCATTTCTCCCCTGGAGCACAATGACCTCTTCATCCAGGCAGCGCCGGAGTTGAAACAAGGCCTGCCGCAGATTCTTCCGCCCGGCTGCCTCATCACTGCCCCCCCAGAAAACAGAAATCAGCTCATCCCGGTTTGTTTCTTTTTCCACACAGAGATAGTAAAAAATTGCCTCCGCTTTTCGATACGGGAAATGAACAATCTTTCCATCCTTTAAAACGCTTGGAATTCCCATCAGCGCTACCTGATATTCCGACACGGCCAAACCTCCTCCATCCTGCCACATGGGATCAGCCGCACCCTTCTAGCGCTTTTGAGCCCGAAAAAGAAATTCCCGCCGATTTTGCCAGCACTCAGCATGTGTTTACCAATGAAACGAATTATCTTTATATTATCAAAAGCAGTATCTTGATGCAATTGTTTTTTATACTTCTGGCCGCTCCACATGTCATTGCCACAAATATAAGATATCATCAACATCATCAGGATCAAAACACTTTTATGCGCGAAACAATCTATCTGAAGCGAGAAAAGTTTTTCATGAGTATCATATAAAGGCTTACTTTTAATATACCTTGTCGGTCGTTGTTTCGCCCCTATCTCACTTGTTTGCTTCAAATAATTCCCAGCTCTTTCGTCATCTCTGTGATTAGAACCGCCAGTTTCTCTTCGCACTCCGCCCGGGTCGGCGCATAGACATTCCGGGCATATCGCTTTCCGTTCACTTTCGGGGAATACCGCCCCTCCCAGAGGTGGTCATTGATCTGGGTAATGCACCCGGTACCCGGCTTGCGGTACTTTCCCTTGATTGCTTGGAAGTCCGTTGTTTTCGGTCTCTTCTGATGTCCCGGCTTGGGAGGCAGCTCCACGCCGGCGATTCCCCGGTCGATGCGGTCGGCGGCCTTTTGCCGCATCTCATCGGTCACATGGGCGTAGACATTCAGCGTTGTGGCACTGGACACATGGCCGATGATGCTGGACAGGGTCTTGATGTCCATGCCGTGCTCCAGGGCGTTGGTGGCAAAGGTATGGCGCAAGTCGTGAAACCGCAGATGCTTGCACCCCGCCCGTTTCAGCACAGCGGCCAGCTTTTTCCGCACCGCGGCCGGGTCCAGGGGAGAGTCCGCCTTTTTCGGTGAGGGGAACATCCAGCGGGAGGAGCAGCTTTTACGGTACCGCTCCAGAACATTCAGGATAGGGCCCGGCAGAATCACGCTTCGGCTGGAGGTTCTGGTCTTAGGCTGTGAGACTACCAGCTCTCCCTTGATGCGCTGAACCTGACGCTCCACCCGCAGGGCTCCGGTCCGGAAGTCCAAGTCATCCCACTGCAGGGCCAGGATCTCGCCCCGCCGCAGGCCGGTAGACAGCTCCAGCAGAAGAAGCTCATAGCACCCGTCCTCTTTTGCCTGAATGAGCAGGCGCTGGATCTCCTCCCCCGTCAGCAC
>NZ_JBQKJL010000021.1:0-47001 GCF_052117285.1 Lawsonibacter sp. LCP25S3_E2 | reverse complement strand
CTGCCTTTTCCCTTTACAGGGATTTTCTTGTGGCAAGACCAGGGAATTTTTTTGGCAATTTCAAGGATTTTGCGTTGGCATTTTCAGGGATATCTTATTGTCTCATAACATACCGTTTTGCGGCTCTCTCCGTATTCTTTTCTCGCGGCTTTTATGGCTGCCCCGAACGCCTTAAAGTCATATAGTGGTACTGGTCGTTTAGCCATTTTCATTCACCCTCTTACATTTTACTGTTCCCCTTTCTTTTTGAATATGTCTACACAGTTCATAGTGTTAGCTTAAATAATGCCGATTATACAAAAGCGGTTGTAAACTTTCCAAAAACGCATTGACAAACTTCGATATGATGGGTATAATACAAGAGCAAGGAGGTGAATTGCTTGACAGAGAATGAGAAACGCGCAAGGATTTTCAAGTCCTTTTGCGATGCGAATAGATTAACGATTTTAGGGCTACTCAAAGGCGGGGAAAAATGCGCTTGCGAATTGCTTGACGAGTTGCATATAGGGCAGCCGACGCTATCACATCACATGAAAATACTTTGCGACGCAGGAATTGTCCGGGGACGTAAAGAGGGCAAATGGACGCATTATTCCTTTGACCCGCAAGGAGTACAAAAAGCAAAAGAGTTGTTGGACGAAATAACGGAGTTCTCTCCCGGTTGTTCGGATAATTGTTCCTGTAAACAATAAGCCGCTTGTAGGCAGCAAGCGGCTTATACAAAAACTAATATATCGACAAATTGCAATGTGTCGATTTTAAGGAGGTCTATGTTTATGCAAACTGTAAAGTCAATTTGGGATTTCTTCCAAACCGAACTTTTGGGTATGAGTTGGCTCAATCGTTTGATAGGTGATTTATTGAATGCTTGCGGATTAGATACCGCCGGGAAAGTCGGCGGCAGCGTTCAGTTTTTCATCTACGACACAATCAAAATCATGGTGCTGCTCGGCGTGCTGATTTTGATTATATCCTACATACAAAGCTACTTCCCGCCGGAAAGAACAAAAAAGATACTTGGTAGATTTCATGGTGTGGGTGCAAACTGTATCGCCGCGCTGCTCGGAACAGTAACGCCGTTTTGTTCCTGTTCTTCCATTCCGCTATTTATCGGATTTACAAGCGCGGGATTGCCGCT
Source organism: Lawsonibacter sp. LCP25S3_E2 (assembly GCF_052117285.1). Taxonomy (NCBI): domain Bacteria; kingdom Bacillati; phylum Bacillota; class Clostridia; order Eubacteriales; family Oscillospiraceae; genus Lawsonibacter; species Lawsonibacter sp. LCP25S3_E2. The sequence continues at coordinate 45,863 of NZ_JBQKJL010000021.1, read as the reverse complement.
TGGGGTTACGTTCTCATTTCTGATTTCTTCCCCTATGGTAGACCTCGGCTCTCTTGTGCTTCTTATGAGCATTTTCGGTTGGAAAGTCGCTGTCCTTTATGTAGTGCTTGGATTAGTGATTGCCGTTGTGGGCGGCACGTTGATTGAGAAATTACATCTTGAAAACTACGTTGAGGGTTTTATCCGCAATGCAAATACCCTTGATGTTCCGCAGGAAGAACTACACTTCAAAGACCGTATCAAATACGCATGGGAGCAGGTTTTAGCAACAGCAAAAAAGGTTGCCCCCTATGTACTGATTGGCGTAGGTATCGGTGCATTTATCCATGATTGGATACCCGAAGATTTTATTGTCAAAGTGCTTGGTACGGGTAATCCCTTTGGCGTAATCCTTGCGACGATTGCGGGCGTTCCCATGTATGCGGATATTTTCGGCACAATTCCGATTGCAGAAGCCCTACTTGCAAAGGGCGCACAGCTTGGCGTTGTCCTGTCCTTTATGATGGGCGTTACCACGCTTTCGCTCCCGTCCGTAATCATGTTGCGAAAGGCAGTTAAGCCGAAGTTGCTCGGTATCTTCATTGCAATATGTACCGTTGGCATTATCATTGTGGGATATTTCTTTAATGCAATACAATATCTAATTGTGTGAGGGAGGTATAAGAACATGGCAAAGAATTGGTATCCTGTAATTGACATTTTGACTTGTGGGGAGTATTTAACCTCATTCCGTCGGCTAATCTACTGTCGAAAAGCAAAAAAAGGGGATTTGTAGGCGCATTTCTCGCCGGAATATTAGGCGGTATATTTTCCTCGCCCTGTTCCACTCCTGTTTTAATTGCACTACTTGCCATTGTTGCGGGAAACGGAAATCTGCTATGGGGTATTCTGCTTATGCTGCTATACTCAATCGGTCATAGTGCGCTTGTCATGGTTGCGGGGACTTCCGTAGGCTTTGTGCAAAGGATTAGCGGAAACACACGCTACAATAAAGCCGAGACGGTCTTAAAAGTGATAATGGGTACGGCTATTTTACTCATTGGATTTTATATGTTTTGGCTTGCATTTTAACAAAAATAATATTTGGAGGTAAAGAAAATGGCATTATTTGGTTTTGGTAAGAAGAAAGACGAAGAAAAAAACATTCCCGCTTGCGCTTGTCAAAGTGATTGTGCGACTTTTGAAGCGACAGAAGAGGACGCAAACAAGGTAAAAATTGAGGATGGGGCAATGAGCGTCAAAGTTCTTGGCGTGGGTTGCGCTTCCTGCCATGAACAATACGAACAGGCAAAGGCGGCGGTTAAAAGCATGGGACTTGATGTAGAAGTGGAGTATATAACTGATTTGCAAAAGGTCGTGGGGTACGGTGCAATGAGTATGCCCGCCCTCGTCGTTAATGAAAAAGTAGTTGCAATGGGTAAGGTACTTAAAGCTGCTGATGTTGAAAAGCTGCTGCACAAATTGGGGTTCTAAAGGGGGTGGCTCTCATGAGCAAAGAGAAAAGTGCAATAAACGTATTTCAAAAGTATCTAAACTTTCTTGATTTTTGCAATCGCCTATGTCGCTTGCCGGGTCTTAAAGCTACCCTATAAAATCGCGGCTCCCGCAGGAATGATAGGTGCGTCAAACTTCTTTGAGTTAGCCGTAGCGGTTGCAATCGCGCTATTTGGTACGACTTCGCCCGCCGCCCTTGCAACAACGGTAGGAGTATTAACGGAAGTACCCGTTATGCTCTTGCTTGTAAGGATTGCAAACAAAACAAAGGGGAGGTTCCCGGCATGAGTTGTCCGAATGTAAAAGAGTGCGCTTGTCCTAAAAAAACTTGCCCGAATAATGGGCGATGTTGTGCTTGCGTGATTAAGCATAGAGAAACAGACAGCTTGCCTTATTGCCTGTTTCTCGATAATGACGGTGATAAAAGTGTTAAGAACTATTATAAAAAATTGAAAATGCGTTTTGAAAACGAAAGCGAAACTGCCGAACATTAAGGGCAGCAGTACGGCGGTTTTGAAATAACAAACAAGACCGCCGTTTCCTTTTTTGAAAAATTGAGTTACGGAGGGGGTATTAAAGTCGCCCTTTTTTAGGATACGGCGGTATCTATGGAGGTAGCGTCGTGTCCATTTTTATTTACACTAACCCACCGAATAATCTACGGTCAAAAAAAGCTATCACCCGCCGTCGGGGTATTCCGGCTACGAATATGAACTGTCAAATCACCTAAATACTGCATACATTTCCTTTGCGCCCGTCCGCGTCTTGCGGACGGGCGCATTTTGTGTTTTTCAAAACTTTTTTGAAAAACTTTTCTATTCCGTTTGGCAAATCTGCGGTGCGTCCGTGGAAGGCAGCCGAAAGGGGATAAATAACCCGCCCCCGGGACGAAAGGGGGTGAGAACATGGATTACCCTAATCGGTTGGAATGGCAGACAAGATGTGAGTTTAATGCGTACTGCAAACGCACGCTACGCAACGAACTGATTGACGCCTGCCGGGAAAGCAGAAGTCGGCAAAAGCACGAAGTCAACTTTTCAGACCTTGCCCCGCATGAGGAAAAGCAGCTTTATACCGTTGACAGATATTTTGTCAATGAGGACGAGGACGCTTTTTGTGCAGGCGGTTTGAAGATTACGGCGAAGCTGCTTGCCGAAGCAATGCGCTCCCTGCCGGAAGAAAAGCGGCAAGCCGTTTTACTGTACTACTTTTTCAGCATGACCGACACTGAAATCGCGGAGCTTATGAAAGCCCCCCGCAGCACAGTACAGTATAGACGGACAAGCTCTTTTGAACTGCTAAAACGATATTTGGAGGAACGCGCTGATGAATGGAACGAATTGTAATGAAAATGAGCGCGGCTTGTTACCCTACCCGGTCATTTTAGCCGCGACAAAGGGCGACCCCGACGCCATGAAAATTGTAATGCAGCACTACCAAAGCTACATAGCCCATTTGTCTATGAAGAAAATCCGCGACGAAAGCGGCAATACCTATTACGGCGTAGACGAGGACTTGCGGGAACGGCTGCAAGCAAAGCTCATGCGGGCTGTCCTATCCTTTAAGACAGATAAGTAAAAACGCGAAGTGTTCCACCCCTTTCCGCTTTGCGTATTCCTGTCTTTTGTACCTTGACAAAGAAAGCGACGCAAGATAACGGCGGCGCAGCATAGGGCAAATCAGATACGTTCCTTTTGTGCCGAGCCATGCGGCGGGTGCGCCATGACGTTATCCCGGCGGGACTTTCCCGCCCGGGATAACCGAGCGACCAACACCGACGCCGGAAAACAGGCATAGCAGCCTGTCGGCGACGAAGCGCAAAATACATAATGATACTCCCTTATCGCCATAGTCCGAGCGTTCAAAGCGTCGCAGGCAATGGGTAGGGCTGCGCGAGAACCGCGCAGGGGTGCAATTCCCGTGAGGTTGAGAAGCGAATCGATCGTCTGATTAAAGCCCCTTTACTGATGTTTTTAATTGTTTCAACCATTGAAAGGGGAAATGTTCTTATGAATGAAGAAAAAATGAACGCCCCTTGTGCGATAGGCACTAAAGGAGCAGTTACAACTGGCAGCGAACAAAGAGTACCGATACATCTTAAACTGACATTGACCATAAAAGAAGCTGCCGAATATAGCAATATTGGAATTAACAAGATTGACACCATGCTAAAGCAACCTAATTGTCCATTTGCACTATATGTGGGGACAAGAAAATTAGTCAAACGTCGTGAATTTGAAGAATATATCCGGCGTGAGCTGACAATATGAATATCTAATCGACAATTCTTGTTATTGAGATTGAAAAAACAGAGTCTTTATGCTATAATATATGCTTGCATTGGACTCTCTTTTGAGATACGAAAGGAGTCCGATATATGGGAAAAAATCTAAAAGGTAAAGAGTGCGGCAAAGGCATTTACCAAAGAAAGGACGGTTTATTCTCCGCAAGATACTACGCAAAAGACGGCAAACGCAAAGAGAAGTATTTTGAAACATTGCCGGAAGCGAAAAACTGGCTTGCTGACGCAAGATATGAGGAACGGCATAACCTTATCGTCACTTCTCCCGATATGACGGTAGACAAGTGGTTTACTTACTGGATTGAAAATATCGTTTGTGACCTTGCTCCGAATACCATAAGAAATTATAAAGAGCGTTACAAATGGAATATCCAACCCGTAATTGGAGCCATGTGCATAGCTGATGTAAAGCCCATGCACTGTAAAGCTGTTCTGAACCGAATGGAAACTACCTATGCAGGCTCGACCATTCGACAGGCTTATATCACAATGGGAACCATGCTGAAATCAGCAGTTATGAATGATATTATCGCAAAGCACCCGATGAATGGTGTCCGCTACACAAAACCCGTTCGTGCGGTAGATGATATTAAATACTTAACCGTTGAGGAACAGGAGAAGTTCTTGGAAGCAGCGGAACGCTCTCATAATTACAGGCAATACGCCTTGTTACTGGAAACAGGATTGAGAACGGCTGAATTGATTGGTCTGACTTGGGACGCTATTGATTGGAAAAAGCGGACATTGACAGTAAACAAAAGTTTAGAGTATCGACACAGCCAGGGATATTGGCGTGCGGGACCACCTAAGACGCAAAAAAGTTATCGTACCATTCCTCTCACAGATAAGGCATATTCCATTCTCAAAAGCTGCTATGATGAAAAAGACCAACGAAAACAGTCTGAAACATTGTCACAGGTTTTAGAGTATATCGACAGCAGGACAGGCGAAAATAAATGCCTTGTTATGCGAGATTTGGTTTTTGTCAACTGGAGAACAGGAGAACCCGCAAAAAACAGTTCCTATGACACACACTTATACAAATTGTGTGATGAAGCAGGTATTAAACGCTTTTGTATGCACGCCTTGCGACATACTTATGCCACACGCGCCATTGAGCGCGGCGTACAGCCTAAAGTGCTGCAACAGCTTTTAGGACACGCAAGCATTAAAACAACAATGGACAGATATGTTCATGTTACGGACGAATCACTGGTAAACGCCATACGCCAATTTCAACAGGCTACGCCGCCAATTTCAAAAAAAGGGCGTAAAAAGGGCGTACAAGAAATTTAAGGAAAGGCGAAAAGCCTTATAAATCAAGGCTTTTCGGATAGGTATAAACAATTATGAAATTAGGTATCGTGGGTCTGCCCAATGTAGGCAAGAGTACCCTGTTTAACGCCATTACCAACGCCGGGGCCGAGAGTGCCAACTACCCCTTCTGCACCATTGATCCCAATGTGGGCATGGTGGCGGTGCCCGACTACCGCCTTGATAAACTGAGCGAAATGTACCACCCCAAGAAGACCACCCCAGCTGTCATTGAGTTTGTGGACATTGCCGGGCTGGTAAAGGGCGCCTCACGGGGAGAGGGCCTGGGCAACAAGTTTTTGGGCAACATCCGTATGACTGACGCCATTGTCCATGTGGTGCGCTGCTTTGACGATGACAATGTGATCCATGTGGAGGGGTCTACCGATCCCATCCGGGACATTGACACCATTGATCTGGAGCTGGTGATGGCCGACCTGGAGATGGTGGAGCGGCGCATTGACAAGGCCAAGAAGGCGGCCAAGGGGGACAAGAAGTTCCTCCAGGAAGTGGAAGACTTTGAGGGGCTGCGGGAGTGGCTCAACGATGGCAAGTCTGCCCGGTCCTATGAGGGAGCGGACATCGCCGGGGAGTATCCCGACTGTGAGCTGCTGTCCCTGAAGCCTGTCATCTACGCGGCCAACCTGGACGAGGCTGGCTTCTCGGATCCGGAGTCGGTGGCCTACTACCGCCAGGTGGAGGAGCGGGCCGCTGAGCAGGGGGCACAGGTCATCCCTGTGTGCGCGAAGCTGGAGGCAGAAATCGCTGAACTGGACGGGGAAGAGAAGAAGATGTTCCTGGACGATCTGGGGGTGGCGGAATCTGGCCTGGACCGGCTGGTGAAGGCCAGCTATACGCTGCTGGGGCTTATCTCCTACCTGACTTCCGGAGAGGATGAGTGCCGGGCCTGGACCATCAAGAAGGGCACCAAAGCTCCCCAGGCGGCGGGTAAGATCCACTCTGATTTTGAGCGGGGCTTTATCCGGGCCGAGGTGGTCTCTTATGAGGACCTGATGGCCTGCGGTTCTATGAACGGGGCCAGAGAGAAGGGGCTGATTCGCTCTGAGGGTAAGGAATATGTAGTGCAGGATGGAGATATCATCCTGTTCCGGTTCAACGTATAAGAGGGCGTTTTCTTGAATATTTATTTGGACTTGTTTCTGACCTTTGCCAAAATGGGAGCCTGCACTTTCGGCGGTGGCTATGCCATGCTGCCCATCCTCCAGCGGGAAGTGGTGGAGAAGAAGAACTGGGCCACGGACGAGGAACTCACGGATTACTACGCTGTGGGGCAGTGTACCCCTGGTATTATTGCGGTGAACACCGCCACATTTATCGGCTTTAAATATAAGGGAATCTTAGGTGGGATCATCGCCACTCTGGGCGTTGTATTTCCTTCTGTGGTGATCATCACCATCATTGCCGCTTTTCTTTCCCAATTTGACCAATATCCGGTGGTTCAGCACGCTCTGGTGGGCATCAACGCTGCGGTAGTGGCACTCATTGCCTCCAGCGTTGTAAAGCTGGGGAAGACCAACCTGAAGGATTTTGTGTCGGTAGGCATTTTTGTGGGCGTGCTGCTTCTGGCACAGGGAAGCGGCCTGATTTCCATTGACAGCGGTACTCCTCTGGGGATGGTGTTCAGCTTCATCCTTTCTCCCGCCGGACTCATTATCCTGTCCGGCGTAGTGGGCTACACGGCCCGCCGCCTGTACAGCCTGGCGAAGGGAGGGGAGGGCAAATGATCAAACTGCTGCTGCTGTTTTATGAATTTGCGAAGGTGGGGCTGTTCTCCGTAGGAGGAGGACTGGCCACCGTGCCCTTCCTCCAGAGTATGGGGGAAAAGACTGGATGGTTTACCAATGCACAGCTGTCCACCATGATCGCGGTATCGGAATCCACCCCCGGCCCCATGGGCGTGAATATGGCCACCTTTGTGGGCTATTCCATCTCCGGGATTCCAGGGGCTGTGATTGCAACACTGGGTCTCATCACGCCCTCGATTGTGGTCATTATTATCATTGCGGGATTTTTGCAGAAATTCCGCCAGTCCAAAACGGTGGATGCGGTGTTCTACGGCTTGCGCCCGGCCTCCACGGCCCTGATCGCTTCTGCGGGTCTGTCGGTGGCCATGACGGTGTTCTGGACGGTGGGCAGTACGTCCCAGCATGAGATTTCCTTCCACTGGCCGGTTATGTTACTGTCGGTTGTGATTTTTCTGGCTATGCAGCATAAGAAGCTGAAGAAAATACACCCTGTGGCGTTTATTGCCATGGCGGCTGTGGTGGGCGTAGTATTTCAATTTTAAAAAAACCGCCTGTTCCATTGGAACAGGCGGTTTTTATGACATACGTTAATAGCGGCGCACCACGGCCACCACTTTTCCAATGATCTCGGCAGTGGCACCGTCGATGGGCAGATACTCCGGGTTTTCGGGCATGAGCCACACGTGACCATCCCGAAGCTGATAGGTTTTGACGGTGGCCTCGTCTTCAAAGAGGGCTACGACAATTTCACCGTTGTGAGCCTCCTGCTGGCGGTGAACCACCACCAGGTCACCGGGAAGAATGCCGGCGTTTAACATAGACTCGCCCCGCACACGCAGGGCAAAGTGCTCTCCGGACAACCCCTGGGTGTCAAAGGTGAGGTAGTCTTCGATACACTCCTGAGCCAGAATGGGGGAGCCAGCGGCCACATTGCCCACCACAGGGATCTGGTTGGCGTGGGGATCCTGCTCCTCTGCCACCGGGCCCAGTGACACGCCGGGCAGGGAAATAGCTCGGGTCTTGCCCTCGGCTTTGACAATAACACCTGCCTCCTCCAGCCCCTTCATGTGGAAGTGGACGGTGGAGGGGGATTTGAGCCCCATGGCCGAGCCGATTTCCCGGACAGAGGGAGGGTATCCATGCTCTGAGGTGAAGGACAGGATATAATCATAAATTTGCTGCTGTTTTCGGGTTAAATTGGCCATGAGAGCAGCTCCTTTCCAAGCGAGAGGGGATATTGACAGCTTTTGTGGAAAAAGTATATCATACTTTCATCAAAATGTCAAACAAACGTTCCAAGAAAATGCAGAAAAAGGAGAATTCGTGGAAAATATACCTTCCTTTTGCAGGCAAAACGAAAAGATGTGTTCCTGCACAGACGGAAGTGCGTTTGCAGGGGTTGACGAAGGCACAAAATATGCAGCTTCCAGAAAGGAGAACACAATGATTTTAAAGGGGAATTTTCTCCACACACCTACGTTTGGAACGGTGGAGGTCCATCGCGGGGGATGGTTGGTGACCCAGGGAGAACGGGTCGTAGGGCTTTACGATGCCCTGCCGGAGGAATATAGGGACCAGCCGGTAATGGACTGGGGAGACAGCCTCATTATTCCGGCCTTCCATGATCTTCATATTCATGCCCCCCAAATTGTGAACCGGGGAATTGGATATGATGAACAGCTGCTGCCGTGGCTGGAACAGTATACGTTTCCAACGGAGGCCAGGTTTTCAGACCTGGGTTTTGCCACACGGGTTTGGAAGGCATTTTTAAACCGGCTTTGGGAGAGCGGCACCATGGGGTTTGCAGCCTTCGCCACCGTTCATAAGCAGGCGGCCTGGCGGCTGATGGAGCTGACAGAGGCCTCAGGTTTGCGGGGGCTCGTGGGGAAGGTGAATATGGACCGAAATGCTCCGGATTGCCTGCGGGAGGATACGCAGGCTTCGCTGGCGGATACAGAGGAGCTGATTTGCCGCAGCCGGGAGGAGCTGAAGCGTACAAAGTATATTTTAACACCTCGGTTTGTGCCCTCCACTACAGAGCAGATGATGGATGGTCTGGGGCAGTTGGCACAGCGGTATCAGCTGCCTGTGCAGTCCCATCTCTCGGAAAACCGGGGGGAGGTGGAATGGGTGGCCAAGCTCCATCCGGACATTCCCACTTACACCCAGGTATATGAACACTTTGGACTGCTGCCCCAAGGCCGGACCATTATGGCCCACGCCATCCATTTGACCCAACAGGAAAAAGAGCTGCTGAGAGAAAAAGAGGTAATCTTGGCCCACTGCCCCTTGTCCAATTTGAACTTGTCCAGCGGTATTATGCCCTTGCGAGATGATCTGGAACGGGGGCTTCGCTGCTGTGTGGCTAGTGATGTGGCGGGTGGAAACACTGCGCAGATGGCCCGGACCGTGACGGCAACGGTGCAGCTTTCTAAGGTGCGCTGGATGCAGCGGCCGAAGGAAACTCCCCTGTCCCTGGGGGAAGCGTTCTATCTGGCCACGCGGGGAAGCGGGGAATTTTTGGGGGATGTGGGAGCATTTTTGCCTGGCTTCCAGTTTGATGCCCTGGTGATTCGTCCCACAGCCCTGGATGCGCTGATGGAACGCAGTCCTTATGAGCGGCTGGAGCAGTTCCTCTATGACGGCGGAGAGATTGTACAGCGCTACTGCGGAGGGAAGGCTGTGGAGAAGCCGTTTCCAGAGATTTAAATTTGATTAAGGGTGGAAAAGCCCAAAAAGGAAAGCACGCGAAAAGCGTGCTTTCCTTTTTGAAGTCGATGCGCCCTTTTTAGGCCAACACTTAGGTTTGCGTTTAAAATCAAATCTCAACCCAGAACAGGCGGTTGTGATTTAACAAGAGGTCGCAACAAATTGCGTGACAAAAAACCTTGGCGAAAATCTGCCGGGAGCAATAGGGAGCCTGTGGTGGTGTGCACTCTGCACTATTTTTCCTTAGTTATCCACACGTTTCTGAATGGTGGTGGGCTCGAAGGAGCCGATCGCCTGACAGACGTGGCACACATCAGGACGGCTCTCATAGGTGGCTCCGCAAAACATGCAGCGGTATCCCTGCACCGTTACCATCTGAGGTGCGGCAGGAGCAGCAGCCTCGGGTGTGGAGGCAGCCGATACAGCTGCTTTTTCTCCGCCGGCGCTGTTCAACTTGGCCAGAGCGGCTAAGAAACGGAATTCATGGTCCTTTTCGATCTTGGAGATCTGCTCAAAGAGCAGGCCAATATCTTCAAATCCCTCTTCCCGTGCGATCTGCGCAAAGGAGGGATACATACTGCTCCACTCGCCATACTCACCCTGAATAGCCTCCTGGAGATTGGCGGAACTGCTCCCGACTCCCTTTAAATGATGATAGAGCAGGCGGCCGTGAACGCCCTCATTCTGGGCCATCTGTTCAAAAAGTTCGGCCACCTCGGGATGCTGTTCTTGTCTGGCCTTCTCGGCAAAGAAAAGATATTTATTGCGTGCCATTGATTCTCCGCTGAATGCGGCCTGTAGATTCTGCTCGGTACGAGATCCCTTAAAATCCATGATGCGATACCTCCGTTAAAATCAGTAATGATTCTTTTTATTAACTATAATATACTTCTTCCTTTCCCGTTTGTCAAGATGAGATTGAACGATTTTATACGGATTCTTTCATCCAGGCACGAAACCTTTTTCCTTGAATGCGATAAAGAAGACAGACTGCCTTTTGGCAGCCTGTCTTTTTTCTTAAAAGGTTGAAACAGTATAGATGGCGCAGATGCCAGGTTTACACCCAAAACCAAACCGGAGCCCAACGTAGTGGGTCCGGTTTGGAGAGGCGCCGCGACAAAATGAGTGAGAGGTGACTTTTGTAAAAAAGTCGCCGCGAACGATATGACGTCCGCGACGACGTGTGTTTTGTTGCCGAAAAGATGCTTCACCTTCCGGCGATGCCCCAAAACCGAACCGGAGCCCAGCGACAGTGGGTCCGGTTTGGAGAGGAGCCGCGACAAAATGAGTGAGAGGTGACTTTTGTAAAAAAGTCGCCGCGAACGATATGACGTCCGCGACGACGTGTGTTTTGTTGCCCAAAAGATGCTTCAGCTTCCGGCGCTGTCCCAAAACCAAACCGGAGCCCAACGCAGTGGGTCCGGTTTGGAGAGGAGCCGCGACAAAATGAGTGAGAGGTGACTTTTGTAAAAAAGTCGCCGCGAACGATATGACGTCCGCGACAATGTATGTTTTGTTGCCGAAAAGATGCTTCACCTTCCGGCGGTGCCCCAAAACCGAACCGGAGCCCAACGCAGTGGGTCCGGTTTGGAGAGGAGCCGCGACAAAATGAGTGAGAGGTGACTTTTGTAAAAAAGTCGCCGCGAACGATATGACGTCCGCGGCGACGTGGTGGAGGCGGGGAGAGTTGAACTCCCGTCCGAAAACGTATTCATGGGAACTTCTCCGGGCGCAGACGGTTATTGCGGAAGTCTTGCTCTTCCCGTTCCCCTCACCCCAGGCAAGCCGTCACGCCTGGGGGTCAGGTAAGCTTCATGATGCATGGCCGGCTCAAAGCTTTGCCGGCGCACGTCCGCCACTAATCGACGCCTGATCCGGGCTCGTGGCCCTTCCCGGTCAGACGGCCGCCTTTAATTAGGCAGCGTAAGCGTATTCGTTGTTGTTCTTTAATTTATAAAGAATGCCCGTTTTAAGGTGGCCAGGCGCCACCGCCCGCTATTCCCACTGCAGCGTCCCCGTCGAAACCGGTACGCCCCCTCGTCGAGGCAAAGTCCGCTCTGTTCGCAACATCCGCCAAAGGCGGATATTCCTAACGCCGCTCCCTTGCCTCTCCTCTCCAAATCGAACCCGCTGCGCTGGGCTTCGATTTGGTTTGGGTGCGAGAGGAACATTGCAGCGTATTTCAACGGACTTTTTATAACCGTCAGGCTACTATGTGAGAAAATGAAGTGGGAACTTCTCCTCCCCGTCGGAGAGGAGAAGTTTCCATCATGTGATTAGACCTTCTCGGGTTCGGGGTAGTCCACACCGAAGGTGTCCACGGTGACCTTCTTCATCTTCTGCTCCTCACGGGGACGGTCGTTCCAATCCGTTTTGGCAGAGACGATGGCATCAGCCACCTCCATGCCCTCGATCACCTTGCCGAAGGCGGCATACTGGCCGTCCAGGTGGGGGGCCTTTTCCACCATGATGAAGAACTGGCTGCCAGCGGAGTTAGGGTTCATGGCACGGGCCATGGACAGCACACCCCGGTCGTGAAGCAGGTCGTTCTTGACGCCGTTCTGAGCAAACTCACCCTTGATGGAGTAGCCGGGGCCGCCCATACCGGTGCCCTGGGGGCAGCCGCCCTGGATCATAAAGCCAGGGATGCAGCGGTGGAAGATCAGGCCGTCGTAAAAGCCCTTCTGGATGAGGCTGATAAAGTTATTCACACTGTTGGGCGCCACATCGGGGTAAAGCTCCGCCTTGATGATGCCGCCGTTTTCCATTTCAATGGTGACGATGGGATTCTGAGCCATGGGTATCATCCTTTCCTATGTTTCATTACCGGTTCCGGGTCTTCATAGCCCGGTCGATCTCCCGCTTTGCATCCCGCTTGGCAGAGGACTCCCGCTTGTCGTAGAGTTTTTTGCCTTTGGCAAGACCCAGCTCTATTTTGACACGGGGACCTTTGAAATATATGGTCAAGGGGATCAGGGAATAGCCGTCTTGTTTAATGCGGCCAAACAAGCGCATGATCTCCCGCTTGTGCATGAGAAGCCGGCGGGGACGGCGGGGATCTTTATTGAATATATTGCCCTTTTCATAGGGACTGATATGCATCCCCAGCACAGAGAGCTGGCCATCCTTAATAATACAAAAGGAATCCTTTAAATTCACATTGCCCAGGCGGATGGACTTGACCTCAGTGCCCGCCAGCTCAATGCCGGCCTCGTATTTTTCTTCAATAAAATAGTCGTGGTAGGCTTTGCTGTTTTTGGCGATAACTTTGACCGCCTCACCCATGGCGGACACCTCCTCTCCGGGACTTTAGGGGTCAACTATACCATAGGATACCCAAAAAGGCAAGGGGTAAGACCGCGAGGACTTATTTGACCCACAGCTTTGGCATAAGAGAATAGAAGTCTCCCTTATCCTCCCAGATGAGCAGGAGGCTTCCCTCCCGTACAGACACCTGGGCGGGCGCGTCTAAAAATTGATTGCTGACGCCCAGGGGGAAGGAACCGGTGAGCGTGTAGTCCTGCAGCGGGTATTTCAGGTTGGCCAGGGTGACGCCCTGAGCACAGCCGCTGTTGCAAAATACAGACAGATATCCGGACATGGTGGAGGGGAAGGTGAGGCAAGCGCCGTCCCGCACGCAGGTGACGATGGTCTTTTCCCCTGCCAGGAATCCCTGGGCTCCGTGCAGCGTCAGCCAATCCAACAGCTGGAGATTGCCCAGAGTGTGTTCCAGCCGTCCGCCTACGCCGCCCAGGAGAATAAAGCGGCGGTAACCCATTTCCAGCCCCTTGCGCAGGGCGTAGACCATGTCGGTGTCGTCCTTTTCGGCGGGGAGCTGGATGACATTGGGGTGGTTGGGCCGGTGGCCCAGGGAATCGAAATCCCCCACCGCCAGGTCGGGCATGACCCCGTAGGCCAGCAGAGAGTCAAACCCCCGGTCAGCGGCAATCACATAGTCCCCCGGAGCGGGATAGGGCCGGAGATTGGGCGTCAGAGACATGGCACCTACGATATAGCAAATCCCGGATAAATTGTCCATAGAGCAGCACTTCCTTGGATAGGGTAGTTTCATTATATACAGCCCTCATTTTATTTGCAAGGGGGCAGGGGCAGAATGTGTCTATTTGTGTCGCTTATCCTTGACTTTCCAGGCGCGGCAGAATAGAATAGGTCTACTACGCACAGATGAGTGTTTGGAGGGATGAGTGTGTTTCATTACTTCGACAATGCGGCCACTACACAGGTTCGGCCCGAGGCCGCTCAGGCCGCTCTGGAAGCCATGACACAGCAGTGGGGCAATCCGTCCTCCGTGTATCAGTTCGGAGGCAGGGCGGCGGCCTTGGTGAAGGATTGCCGGCGGGATGTGGCCCAGGCGTTGGGCTGCCAGCCGGAGGAGGTCTACTTTACCTCCTGTGGAACGGAGAGCGACAACTGGGCCATTCGTTCCGGGGTCGAGCTGAACCGGAGAAAAGGAAGGCACATCATTACTACGGCCATCGAGCATGCCGCTGTGCTGGAGCCGTGCCGGGAGCTGGAACGCCAGGGGTGGGAGGTCACCTATTTGACCCCGGACAAACAGGGGCAGATCGATCCCGCCCAAGTGGAGGCAGCATTGCGGGAGGACACGGTGCTGGTATCCATGATGCTGGTCAACAATGAGCTGGGGACCATTCTGCCTGTGAAGGAGACGGCTCGAGCCATTCAAAAATCCGGCTGTCCCGCGCTGCTTCACTGCGATGGGGTGCAGGGGTTTTTAAAGGTACCGTTTACGCCAAAGGAACTTGGAGTGGATCTGCTGTCCATCAGCGGGCATAAAATCCATGCGCCCAAGGGGATTGGCGCGCTGTACATCAAAAAGGGACTCAAGCTTCCACCCCTGATCCGAGGCGGCGGACAGGAGTCCGGGCTGCGTTCGGGTACGGAGGCTACGGGACAGATTGCCGCCCTGGCTGCCGCTGCCCGTCTGGGCAGAGCGACCATGGAGGCGGATTTGAAGCACATGGCCCGCCTGCGGGAGGAGACGGCTGCCCGCTTGACGCAGCAGGTGCCGGGACTTAAGGTGCTGGTGGAGCATGGCGCGCCCCACATCCTGCCGGTGACCATGCCGGGGTATAAGAGCGAGGTGGTGGTGCGCTACCTCAGCGACCGGGGCGTGTTCCTCTCCTCCGGCTCGGCCTGTCACAAGGGAAAGCCCAGTCATGTGTTTGCGGCGCTGAAGCTGCCAAAGCCCGAGCTGGACGGAGCCCTGCGCATCAGCTTTTCCGCAGATACCAGCCAGGAGGACGTAGATGCCCTGGTTCAGGCGCTGGCTGCGGCAAAACAAGAGCTGTTTCCCACGATGTCTTAAATTTTACGAAAAGGAGAATGTTTGTGCTCGCTTATATGAAGCAAAAGCCTGGCTTCTACCGCCAGGTGGCGGCGTTGGCTGCGCCCATTGTGCTGCAAAACTTGATCACCAGCACGCTGAGTATGGCGGATACGTTTATGGTTGGAATGTTGGGGGAAGCCCCCATGGCAGCGGTGACGCTGGCCAATATCCCCCTGTTTGTAGTGCAGCTGTTTATCTTCGGAGTCCAGAGCGGCTCGTCCGTCCTTATTAGCCAATATTGGGGCAAACAGGACATGGAGGCCATCAACCGGGTGATGGGCGTGGCCATTTGGGTAGTGCTGCTGGTCTCCTCGGTATTTGCGGGGATTTTGCTGGTTTGCCCGGTACAATTCCTCAGCCTCTTCGGCAATCAGCCCGAAGTGGTGGAGATGGCGGCCCAGTACGGCAGCATTGCCGGTATATCTTATGTGCTCAATGCCTTTACTATGATGTATGTGGCCGCCTACCGGAGTATGGAGCGGCCCCAGCTGGGCATGTACATCCTGGCCGCTTCCATGACCGTCAATACCTTTTTAAACTGGGTATTTATTTTCGGCAATCTGGGGGCCCCCGCCATGGGGGTGCGGGGCGCGGCCCTGGCAACCCTCATTGCCCGTGGGCTGGAAGTGACCATTGTGGTGACACACATGGCCCGCAATACCTTTTTCCGGATTCGGGGCGGGCTTTTGCTGAGACCGGGACTGCCCATGCTCCAGCGGTTCCTGCGCTATGGCGGCCTGGTGGTGTGCAATGAGACTATGTGGGGTCTGGGAACCTCCATTTTCCCCACCATCATGGGCCACATGGAGGGCAGCACCGAGATTTTGGCGGCCTACACCCTGGCGGGCAATGTGGAAAAAATTTGTACCGTGTTCTCCTTCGGCCTGGCGGCCACCGCTGCCATTATCATCGGCCGGGAGATCGGAGCGGGCAGAACGGCCCACATTAAAAATGTAGGCCTGGCCATGAATACCCTGGCAGTGGTGTGCGGCGTACTGCTGTCGGTGTTCCTGGTATTCTTTGCACGGGAAGTGGCACCCCTGTGGGTGTTCCCCCTGTTCAAGCTGTCCCCAGGAGCCAGCTCGGTGGCGGCGATGATGATTACCGTTATGGGATTGTTGATGCCCCTGCGCAATTTCAACAGTGTCAATATCATCGGTGTACTCCGGGGTGGAGGCGATGTGAGAGCGGCTACCTTGATTGATGTATCCCCCATTTGGGTGTGTGCCATTCCCTATGCCATTTTCTGCGGTGTGGTGCTGCGTACCTCGGTGTTCTGGGTTTACCTGGCCTTTGGTGTGGAGCAGGTGGTCAAATTTGTGCTGGGCGTGTGGCGCCTGCGCTCCGGCAAGTGGGTGCGTGACCTGACAAAAGGATAATGGCAAACCAGTTTGGTGCTGTTTTGAAATCACCGTCCGGTATCTCCGGACGGTGATTTTTTAGCACCGTTCCTGCGCCTGTGCAAAAGAAATATACCTGCTATTTGTTTAAAATAAATTCATAAAGTGGCTATTGACAATTCTCAGGGGGAGTGGTACATTATCTTTAGCACTCGGGGAATATGAGTGCTAAAGAAACGAAACGGAAAGGCGGCGGTACGATTGGAATTGACAGAACGGAAAAAGCGTATTCTGCGCGCCATTGTTGAAACCTATATCGCCACTGCCGAGCCCGTTGGCTCGAAGGCGGTGGCGGAGCTGGCGGGACTGGATGTCTCCACTGCCACCATCCGCAATGAGATGGCCGACCTGACGGAGCTGGGCCTGCTGGAGCAGCCCCACACCTCTGCAGGACGGATTCCCTCCGCGGCGGGCTACCGGCTGTATGTCAACGAGCTGATGGACCGCCAACAGCTGACCATTCAGGAGACCCAGCGCATTAACGAGGCGCTGAACCTGAAAATGGAGGAGCTGGACCGGGTCATCGACCGGGCGGGCAAGGTGCTCTCCCAGCTGAGCGATTACCCCGTTTTTACGGTGGCGGCGGCCAAGCAGCGGGTTACAGTCAAGCGTTTTGATCTGCTGATGGTAGAGGAGAACGCCTTTATCGCCGTGGTCATGACGGACAACAGTGTGGTGAAGAACAAGCTCATTCATCTTCCCGACCAGCTGTCCGATACCCAGCTTCAGCTTTTGTCCGCGGTGCTCAATACCTCCTTTGTGGGGCTGTCCCGTGAGGAGATGGAAGAGGCCCTGGACAAGATGGAGACCCACACCGCGCCGGGTGCGTTTGAGCTCATTTCCCTGGTCGTAGAATTTGCCATTGAGGTGCTGGATGACCAGGGGCGGCAGAAGTTCCGCACCGCAGGTATCACCCACCTGTTGGAGCACCCGGAATACCGCAGTCTGGATAAGGCAAAACCCCTGATGAATTATCTCAGCGAGGAAAATGAAACCTCCCGCCTTCCCATGAACCTGAACAACGGGAAGAGCATGAATATCCTCATCGGTCCGGAAAATGTCAACGATGCCCTGAAAGATACCAGCGTGGTCATGGCCAGCTACGATATCGGAGATAATATGAAGGGGATCATCGGTGTGGTAGGCCCCACCCGGATGGATTATGCCAAGGTGACCGCCCGGCTGTCCTATTTTGCCGATAGCCTGACCCGGATGTTTGGCAAAGAGCTGCCCTCTGGGGAACAGGAAGACAAGGAAGAATCCTGAGTGAGCATGAGGAAAAAATATTGAACAGCGAAGGAGCACAGCATCGTGAGTAAAAAGGAAAAAAAGAACGAGATCCCCTCTCAGGAACAGCCCGAGACCGAAGCTGTTCAGACTGAGACCGCTGAGGCCGAAGCCGCTCAGGCAGAGACCACCGAGCAGCCCCAGCAGGAAGCGCAGGCTGCCCAGGAGGACCCCATTCAGAAACAGCTGGCTGCCCAGGAGGACCGCTTCCTCCGCCTGGCTGCTGAATATGATAACTACCGCAAGCGCACCGCCAAGGAGAAAGAGGCCCTGTGGAACGAGGCAAAGGCGGATACCGCCATTGCGTTCCTGCCGGTCTATGACAATCTGGAGCGGGCACTCAAGCAGCCCACCGCCGATGAGGCCTATAAGAAGGGCGTGGAGATGACCATGAATCAGCTGAAGGAGATTTTCTCCAAGCTGGGCATTACCGAGATTCCCGCGCTGGGTGAGAATTTTGACCCCAATCTCCACAACGCAGTTATGCATGTGGAGGACGAGACCCTGGGCGAGAATGTGGTGGCCGAGGTATTTCAGGCCGGCTTCCAGCTGGGAGAAAAGGTCATCCGGTTCGCCATGGTAAAGGTAGCAAACTGATCCGAAGCGCGGAGGCGTGCATTTTACAGCCGCTGCAGCGTGACCATATAAATTCGTTAACAACAATCTTTCATATATTTAGGAGGAAAACATTATGTCTAAGATCATTGGTATCGACTTAGGTACAACCAATAGCTGTGTAGCCGTTATGGAGGGCGGCGACGCCGTCGTCATCGCCAACGCCGAGGGCAACCGTACTACCCCTTCTGTGGTGGCCTTCTCCAAGGACGGCGAGCGTATGGTGGGCCAGGTGGCCAAGCGCCAGGCCATCACCAACCCCGACCGGACCATCAGCTCCATCAAGCGTGAGATGGGCACCGATTACAAGGTGGAGATCGACGGCAAGAAGTACACTCCCCAGGAGATCAGCGCCATGATCCTTCAGAAGCTGAAGGCGGACGCCGAGGCCTATCTGGGCCAGACCGTCTCCGAGGCCGTCATCACCGTTCCCGCTTACTTCACCGATGCCCAGCGCCAGGCCACCAAGGACGCCGGTAAGATCGCCGGTCTGGACGTGAAGCGTATCATCAACGAGCCCACCGCCGCCGCTCTGGCTTACGGTGTGGATAAGGAAGACGCCCAGAAGATCATGGTGTATGACCTGGGCGGCGGCACCTTCGATGTGTCCATCCTGGACATCGACGAGGGCGTCATCGAGGTTCTGGCTACCGCCGGCAACAACCGTCTGGGCGGCGACGACTTTGATAAGTGCGTCATGGACTGGATGGTTGCTGAGTTCAAGAAGGCCGAGGGTGTGGACCTCAGCGGCGACAAGGTGGCTATGCAGCGTCTGAAGGAGGCCGCCGAGAAGGCCAAGATCGAGCTGTCCGGCGTCACTTCCACCGCCATCAACCTGCCCTATATCACGGCCGACGCCACCGGCCCCAAGCACCTGGACCTGACCCTCACCCGTGCGAAGTTCGATCAGCTCACTGCCCACCTGGTGGAGGCCACCAGCGGCCCCGTGAAGCAGGCTCTGTCTGACGCCGGTCTCACCGGCAGCCAGCTGTCCAAGGTCCTGATGGTGGGCGGCTCCAGCCGTATCCCCGCCGTGCAGGAGATGGTGAAGAAGCTTACCGGCAAGGAAGGCTTCAAGGGCATCAACCCCGACGAGTGCGTGGCGCTGGGTGCTGCCCTCCAGGGCGGCGTGTTCACCGGCGACGTGAAGGACCTGCTGCTGCTGGACGTCACCCCCCTGTCCCTGGGCATTGAGACCATGGGCGGCGTGATGACCAAGCTGGTGGAGCGCAACACCACCATCCCCAAGCGGGCCAGCCAGATCTTCACCACCGCGGCCGACAATCAGACCTCTGTTGAGGTCCACGTGCTCCAGGGCGAGCGTGAGATGGCCCAGTACAACAAGACCCTGGGCCGCTTCCACCTGGACGGCATTGCTCCCGCCCGCCGCGGCGTGCCTCAGATCGAGGTCACCTTCGACATCGACGCCAACGGCATTGTGAACGTGTCCGCCAAGGACCTGGGCACCGGCAAGGAGCAGCACATCACCATCACCTCCTCCACCAACATGTCCAAGGAGGACATCGACAAGGCCGTCAAGGAGGCCGAGCAGTTTGCTGCCGAGGACGCCAAGCGCAAGGAAGAGGTTGACATTCGCAACAACGGTGACCAGATGGTCTACCAGACCGAGAAGACCCTGGAGGATATGGGCGACAAGATCCCCGCTGAGGACAAGAGCAAAGTGGAGAGTGCCCTGAACCACCTGAAGGAGACCCTGAAGGGCAACGACAGCCAGGCGATCAAGGACGCTACCGAGGCTTTGACCAAGGAGTTCTACGCCGTCAGCGAGAAGCTCTATGGCCAGGCCGGCCAGGCTGCCGGCGGCGCGGGCCCCGATATGGGCGGCGCCAACTTCGGCGGCGGCCAGCAGGGCGGCGGAAACGCCGGTCCTGATGTGGTGGACGCTGACTATGAAGTCGTGGACGACGATAAAAAGTAAGATAACAAAATAAGCATAGGCGGGGCTCTGCCCCGCCTGTGTGGCGTCTATTTTAAATCGAAGAAAGTTAAATTTAGGGATGGGAAGCCACCTCCCTCCTGGCGGTGCCGGGAAGCGGGATTGCTTCTGCAAGGACAGATGAGAGCATGGTTCGAAGGCCCCATTCCTAATTTGTAAAGTTGGTGAACCATATGCCAGAACAGAAACGAGATTACTACGAGGTCCTGGGCGTCTCCAAAGGGGCTTCGGAGGAAGAAATTAAAAAAGCTTACCGCAAGCTTGCTAAGCAGTACCACCCGGATCTGCATCCAGGAGACAAAGAGGCGGAGGAACGCTTTAAGGAGATCAACGAGGCCTATGGCATTCTCTCGGACCCGGAGAAGAAATCCCGCTATGACCAGTTTGGCCACGCCGGTGTAGACCCCAACTTTGGTGCCGGGGGCGGCGGCTTCAGCGGAGATTTTGGGGATCTGGGTGACATCCTTGGAGATATTCTGGGCGGCGGCTTTGGCGGCTTTGGCGGCTTCGGCGGGTTTGGCGGCGGCTTTGGCGGCTCTGCCCGGCGCAACGGCCCCCAGAAGGGGGAGAGCCTGCGGGCCAACATTACCATTACCTTTGAGGAGGCGGCCTTCGGCTGCACCAAGGAGATCGACCTGAACCGTACGGAGACCTGTGAGGCCTGCCATGGTTCCGGCTGTGAGGCGGGCACCACCGCGGAGACCTGTCCCGATTGCCGGGGCACCGGCGCGGTGCGGGTACAGCGTGGCGGCGGCGGCTTTGCGTTCTCCACTACTACCACCTGCCCCAAGTGCCGGGGTACGGGCAAGATCATCCATAGTCCCTGTAAGGCCTGCGGCGGCGCGGGCAGTGTGCGCAAGAAAAAGCGTGTTTCTGTGACCATCCCCGCCGGTATTGATGATGGTCAGGCGGTCTCCCTGCGGGGCCAGGGCAACGCCGGTGTGAACGGCGGCCCCTCCGGAGATCTGCTGGTGGGCATCCGGATTAAACCCCACAGCCTGTTCCAGCGGGACGGTACCACGGTGCTCTATGAGCACCCGGTGTCCTTCTATCAGGCGGCTATGGGAGCCGAGCTGGAGATCCCCACCATCGACGGCAAGGTCAAGTGGACCCTGCCCGCCGGAACCCAGCCTGGGACTACCTTCCGCCTGCGTGGGAAGGGAATTCCGGAGCTGCGGGGAAGAGGCCGGGGCGACCAGTATGTGACCGTGCGGGTCCAGGTGCCTACCTCCCTGAATGCCGAGCAGAAAGAGGCTCTCAACGCCTTTGGAGCGGCCATGGGAGAAAAGGTGCCGGAAGAGGGCGGCATCAAAAGCTTTTTTGAAAAGAAGAAAAAGAAGAAATAACACGGTGATAACCAGACAGTAGAAATCCCCCAATAACTACGGCAAGAGCAGCCGCCTTTTGGCGGCTGCTCTTTGTTTGAGCAAATCTTCACTGGGTCTTTTCTAAAAACGAAAAAATCTAAACGAAATGTTAACGAAAAGAAGCTTGATTTTTTTCCGCTGCAGTTCTATTCTGTAACGGTTCCGAGAAGCGGGTGTTTCGCCGCTGATCGGATAGGAGGTGCTCTTATGGAAACGTATGTAATTTTTCGTGACATTGCCATCATTCTGGTGGCGGCAAAGTTTTGCGGGCTGGCAGCCAGGCAGCTGCATATGCCCAGCGTGGTAGGCAATATCATTGCCGGATTGCTGATCGGACCCTGTGTGCTGAATTTTGTGCAGCCCTCTGACTTCCTGAGCCAGATGGCGGAAATCGGCGTGGTACTGCTGATGTTTACAGCGGGTCTGGAGTCTGACACCAAAGAGATCATCCGCAGCGGCCCGAAGGCCCTGGCGGTGGCTGCTTCCGGTGTGATCGTTCCCCTGGTGGCAGGAACAGCGCTCTTTCTGCTGTTCTATGGCCAGGCCGATACCCAGCGAAACCTCTTTTATGAGGCACTGTTTATTGGCTGTATTCTGACGGCAACCTCTGTGTCCATTACGGTGGAGGCCCTGCGGGAACTGGGACATTTAAAGGGAAAGGTCGGCACGACCATCATGTCCGCCGCCATCATTGACGATGTGCTGGGCATCATTGTGCTGACCCTCATCAGCGGCCTGAAGGACCCCAACACCTCCATTTTGATGGTAGGGGTCAATACGCTTGCATTTTTTGTGTTCTCGGCCGTGGTTGGATATATCATCTTCCGCTGCTTTAAGTGGATGGACGCCAAATATCCCCATACCCGCCGGGTGCCCATTCTGGCCCTGGCCTTCTGTATGGCCATGTCCTATGTGGCGGAGGCCTACTTTGGAATTGCCGATATTACCGGTGCCTATCTGGCCGGTCTGGTGCTCTCCAATCTTCACGATGCCCCTTACATCGAGCGGAAGATGGACATCAACGCCTATATTATCTTTGGCCCGCTGTTCTTTGCTTCCATCGGCCTGAGTACGGATGTGGGAGATATGGACAGCAAGCTCATGCTCTTCACCCTGGTCTTTGTGGTGGTGGCGCTGCTGGCGAAAATCGTGGGCTGCGGCGGTATGGCCCGCCTGTGCGGATTTAACGGGAGCGAATCTCTGAAAATCGGCGTTGGCATGATGAACCGGGGTGAGGTGGCCCTGATCGTGGCCCAGAAGGGTTTGGCCCTGGGGCTTTTGAACTCTATGTTCTTTACCAGTGTCATTATGCTGATCCTGATTTCCGCCATCGTGACCCCCATTCTCCTGAAGGTGCTCTACCAGCGGGATGAGCGGCTGGGAATTACAGAGGAATAAAAAAACAAGCGCCCGAACCAGTTTGGTTCGGGCGCTTGTTCATGGTTACGCTTCTCGGCGGGTGGGGTCGGGGCCTACGATGGGGTGAAACTCCGGCTCCGGGTCCATCTTTTCCTTGGTGCCCACACAGCGGTTGATGTGGGTTCCTAGGAGATGGAATTTCTCCTCATAGTCGGTCATGACCCCACAGATCCCGCTGCCGTGGAGGTCGCGGGTGACCTCCGACAGGGCATAGCCCGCCTTGGGGAACTGGAACAGGGACCACTCAAACAGGTCGTGGTTGTCCGACTTGAAGTGGATCTGTCCCCCCTCCCGGAGGATGCCCCGGTAGAGGACCAAAAACTGGGGGTGGGTCAGGCGGCGGCGGGCATGCTTCAGACCGGGCCAGGGGTCACAGAAGTTGATGTACAGCAGATCTACCTCGTCCGGGGCGAAGTAGTCCCGGAGCAGGGCGGCATCGCCGTCAATAAAGAAAATATTATCCAGGCCCTTTTCCATAGAGCGCTCCATGGCAATGACCATGGCATCGGGTACCCGCTCCAGGGCGATGTACAGCACATCGGGGTTCTGCTGGGCAGTTTCCGCGGAAAAGCGGCCCTTGCCGCAGCCGATCTCCAGGCGCAGCTCACGGGCATCGGGCTTCAGATCCCGCCAGTGGCCCCGGTACTGGGCCGGGTCAGCAATCAAATACCGGGCACACCGCTCCATGCGGGGGACCAGGTTGGGCTTTTTTCTCATTCTCATTGGAATTCATACACCTCTCAGGCAAATTGCAAGGGTATCTTACCACAAAGGGCGGCGCCTTGGCAATCCTTATGCCTGTGGTTTTCCGGGAAAGTTCCCTTTGACCTGCCCTCAACCTCGGGCGGTCTGGCGGGCAATGAGGTCGGCAATGGTCTGAGAGGCGCCGGAGGGCAGGACGGCCATGCTGTCGTACCACTGGTCCTTCCACCGCATCAGGGTGAGTACATGACAGCCGTCCTCCTCTTCCAAAAACAGCAGCTGGTCCCAGGGCTCCTCACCCCACTGCTGGGGTGGGAGAAGGGAGAGGCGGGCGCTCCAGGCAGGGAGGTGAACTTCGTGGTTATAGATATAGGCACGGGAAGAGGGTTCCCCCTGGGCGAAAAGGACTCTCAGTTCCTCCAGAAGCTGCGGGTCGGTGAGGGCAGCACCGGGAGTGTCGCTGGACAGGGGGCTGGCGGCCAGATAGACGGTGTCCGCCTGGCGCAGCTGCTGCTGGATGTCCTCCAGGGTGAGGAAGCGGACAGCGGTGAGCTCCGTCAGGCGCTGGGCCGTGCCGTGGGGATAGACGGCCAGGGACTGCCAGGATACCGGCCCGGTGCTGATCCACAGCCGATCCTCCCCGGCACAGTCACACAGGTAGAAGGAAGGCGTCTCTTTCCAATCCTTCACCATCAGCCAGTACAGGGGACATGCCCCGGCGTGGTCCGGGGAGGGCTGGAGGGAATCGGAGGCCTCCTGGCCGGAGGCAAGCAGGGCACGAATTTCCTCTACCCGGTCAGGGCGGTAGACAGGCAGGGGCTGCCGGAAATTCTGAATGTTGTCCGAGTGGTCCAGAGCCTGGAGAAAGGCTTGGTAGCTGTGGATCTCCGGCGGCTTCACAAAGGACACCAATGTGACCATGGCCAGGGCGGACGCGGCCAGAAACAGGGCGGTTTTCACGGTGTGGGGCCGCTTCACCAGCCGGATGACCCGCTGGCGGATGCCCCAGCTCCCCTGGGCCATGGTGGTGGAGCAGGTGAGCACGTCACGGGGGCGGGGACCCCGCTGGGCGACCAGGGAGACAAGCGTGCGGCCATAGGGGATGCGCTCGTCCTCTCCCAAATGGCGGATGGCCCCCTCGTCACAGGCCAGCTCCCCGTCCTGCCGGGACAGGTAGGCAGCCGCCCAGACCAGGGGATTGTACCAGTGCAGCACCAGCACCAGGCAGCGCAGGGCAGACCAGATGTGATCCCAGTGGCGGAAGTGGGTGTACTCGTGGGCCAGGGCGTGGCGGAGGACCGTTTCATCCTGGGCTACCTCCGGGGGAAGGTAGATGTTGGGCCGCCAAAGGCCAAAGAGACAGGGGGAGGAGAGGCCGGGCACCACATAGACCGGGAGCGGACAGTTGGCATCCAGCCTCCGGTCCAGGCGAAGGGTGCGAGAAAAACGGCGGTTGGACCAGAGCAGCACTGCCCCCAGTACCCCCACCCCCAGGACGTAGAGGAGCATCAGGGCCTGGGACAGGGGGAGGTAAAAGGCGTAGTGGAAGAGCCCCTGGGGGGTGATGACATTACAGCCGGGATAATAGGGAATCCCCAGAATGCTGGTGTAGCTGACGGAGGAGGAGACCACGTCCCATGGCTGGAGAGAGTGGAGCATAGACTCCTCCGATTCCTGGGGAATGTCCACCGGTCCCGTCCGAAAGGCGTATAGGTCTTCACGCTGCACATAGTCGTTCAGCCGCTGGGAAAGAACGGGGGAGGGAGCCTGGGGCATGGGGACCTGAACGGGGATGAGCAGCCGCAGCAGCACTACCGCCCACAGGGCGTACCGAATGCGGGCGGACAGCCGCTCCCGGAGCAGCAAGCGCAGGGCCAGCACCAGCAGGATCAGCAGGGAGGAACCCAGCGCCCAACGAATCAGAACCTCCATCACGATCCCTCCTCTTTCGCCCGGCGGAGGATGGCGTAGAGCTCGTCAATTTCCTCCCGGCTCAGGGCCCGGTCCTGGGTCATGGCCGATACCATCAGACCCACGCTGCCCTGATAGACCCGCTCCAGAAAGGAGCGGGTCTCCTGCCGCCGGGCAAGCTTTTGCTCCAATGTGGGATAATAGCGGCGGGTGCGCCCCACAATCTCACAGCGAATGAGCCCCTTTTCCTCCATGCGGTGGAGGGTGGTGATGGTGGTGCTTTTGGCCCAACCGATGCGCTGTTCCAGGGCCGCTGCCAGCTCCATCACGGTCATGGGGGCCTGGGCCCAGAGGCAGTCCATCACATACCACTCACTGTTGGTCAGCACTTTCTCTTCCATGCCAATTCACCTCCCAAAAGGTCTATCTTGTAGACCTAATATAACATGAAAGGTCTACAATGTCAACCAAAGAGCAAAAAGAACGGCCCTCTCCGCTGGGAGAGGGCCGTAAAAATCAGTTGGGCTGGAAGGGCTCCACGCCGCACTGCTCGGGGAAGTACACCTGATACCAGATGAGGAAGGACAGCACCGTGTAGAGCTTGCGGTGGGTCTTGGCCTTGCCGGTGTAGTGCTGCTCCAGCAGGTCCAGCAGGTACTTCTGATCGAAGAACTCAGACACATAGTCCTGGCTCAGCAGGTCCTTGGCCCAGTTGTAGTACTTCTCCTCCCGCAGCCACTGGATGAAGGGGACGGGGAAGCCCACCTTGGGGCGGCGTATCCACTCGTCGGGGAGCATGGGCTCGGCGGCCACCCGGAGGGGGTACTTGGTGGTGGACTTGCCCCGCATCTTCTGGTCGCTGGGGATGGCCCGTGCCACCTTCCATACTTCACGGTCCAGGTAGGGCACCCGCAGTTCCAGGGAGTTGGCCATAGTCATCCGGTCAGCCTTGCGGAGGATGTCCAGGGGCTGCCACAGGTGGAGGTCCAGGTACTGCTTCTTAATGAGGTCATCCTGATTTTTCACCTTGGCGTAGTAGGGGGCGGTAATGTCCCGGAAAGTGCGGTTGCTGCGGTACTTGGGCTTGAGAACCCGCTGGGCCTCCTCATTATTAAAGATGAAGGCCTGGCCCACGAAGGTGTCCTCCACCCGCTGGGCAGCGGAAGTGAGGAAGCCCTGGCCATGGAAATAGGGGAGCTTGGACACTCCGGCGGCCACCGCCTTGCGGATGGGCATGGGGAGCTTGCGGTATGCCCGGTAGGGCTTGGTGGTGTGGTAGGTGATATAGCCGCCGAAGAGCTCGTCAGAGCCCTCGCCGGAGAGGACCACCTTTACGTCCTGGGCCGCCAGCTTGGAGAGAAAGTACAGGGGGACGGTGGACAGGTTGGCGTTGGGCTCGTCTGCGTAGTACTGGATGGTGGGCAGAATGTCAAAAAATTCCTGGGCGGAAATGGACTTGGAGATGTTCTTGAGCCCCAGTTCCTTGCACAGGGCTTTGGCCTCCCCCGTCTCGTCAAAACCCTCCCGGTCAAAGCCCACGGAGTAGGTCTTGTCCGGGCGGGACAGGCAGGCGATGACGCTGGAGTCGATGCCGCCGGACAGGAAGGCGCCCACCTCCACGTCACTGATCTGGTGGGCGTCCACCGACTCGGTGACCACCTGGCGGATCTGTTCAGCCCGCTTCTCCAGGGGCACATTCTCCGGCTCGAAGGAGAAGGTGTGGTAGGCGGAAATCTCCACGGTGCCATTCCGGTAGAAAAGCTGGTGGCCGGGGAGCAGGCGGAACACGCCTTTGAGGAAGGACTCGTCCAGGGCAGAGTACTGGAAGGTGAGGTAGAACTTCAGCGCTTCGGTGTTCAGCTCCTTCTTGAAGTCGGGATGGGGCAGGAAACTCTTCAGCTCAGAGCCGAAGAAGAAGGTGTCCCCCATCTGGGCGTAGTAGAAGGGCTTGATGCCAAAGGGGTCTCGGGCTCCGTAGAGCTCCTGCTTCTCCTTGTCCCAGATGACAAAGGCAAACATGCCCCGCAGGCGCTTGGTAAACTCCGGGCCAAACTGCTCATAGCCCTGGAGGATGACTTCGGTGTCGGAGTTGGTGAGGAACGTACGCCCAGCGGCGATGAGCTCCTCCCGGAGCTGCTGAAAATTGTAGACCTCGCCGTTGTAGGCCAGGACCAGATTTCCGTCCTGGCTGACCATGGGCTGGTGACCATTGGCAAGGTCGATGATGGAAAGACGGCGGTGGGCGATGGCGCAATGCTCGTCCACAAAAAATCCCTCGTCGTCAGGACCGCGGTGGCGGATCTTGTCCGCCATGGCCTTCAGGGCCCCCTGGTCAGGAACGGAGCGGGAAACAAAACCGGTAATGCCGCACATAAGAGAAACCTCCAGTTGCTGAACACAAAAATTCATGATATAGTATAAGCGGAAAACCATGGGATGTCAATTTCACAAAGCAGAAAGAAACAGAGAAAACACCGAAAAAATTGGGCGTTTTTTGGGAAAACTATCCCTACACATCAAATTTACGGAGGAAAGACTATGGACCAGAAGGTTATGTACACGCTGAGCTATGGGCTGTTCGTGCTGTCCGCCCGCCGGGGAGAGAAGGACAACGGCTGCATCACCAACACGGCCATCCAGGTGACTGCTGAGCCTAACCGCATTGCCATTGCCGTCAACAAGGCCAATTATACCCACGACATGGTGCTGGAGACGGGGAAGTTTACCCTGTCCGTGCTGTCGGAGGAGGCCAAGTTCGACCTGTTCCAGCGCTTTGGCTTCCAGTCCGGCCGGGATGTGGATAAGCTGGTGGATTTTCAGGAGCACATTGCACGGGACGGAAATGGTGTGGTCTATGTGACTCAGGGCACCAACGCCTGGATCTCCTGCCAGGTGGTCTCCACCATGGACCTGGGTACCCACACCCTGTTTGTAGCCGACGTGCTGGACGGCGGGGTGCTCTCCCAGGCCCCCAGTGCCACCTATTCCTATTATCAGAGCCACATCAAGCCCAAGCCCGCCGCTCCTGCCGCAGAGAGCAGCAAGAAGCGCTGGGTTTGTACCGTCTGCGGCTATGTGTATGAGGGGGAGGAGCTGCCTGCCGACTTCATCTGCCCCCTGTGCAAGCACCCCGCTTCCGATTTTGAGCTGCTGAAGTAAGCGCAAATGTTAAGCGCCGGAGGAGCAACCTCCGGCGCTTTTTTGCGTCTATGTGGATGAGCGGGATTGTATTGCATTTCGGAATGAATTAAAATGAAGAAAAACACAGGGAAAGGAGGGCTTGCGGTGGAGGACGGCAAGATCATCGACCTCTATTGGGCCCGGTCCCAACAGGCCATTGAGGCCAGTCAGGAGAAATACGGGGCCTACTGCCACACCATAGCCCGGCGGATTCTGGAGCAGGAGGAGGATGCGGAGGAGTGCGTCAACGACACCTGGCTCCATGCCTGGAATGCCATGCCCCCCCAGCGGCCCAACATGTTATCTGCCTTCTTCGGAAAACTCACCCGCAACCTCTCCCTGGACCGGTGGCGCCGGGTCCGAGCGGCCAAACGGGGCGGAAACCAGGTGGAGATCGCCCTGCACGAGCTGGAGGACTGTCTGCCGGACCGGCACGGCCCGGATGAGGCCCTGGAGGCCAGGGAGACGGCAGCCATCATTTCGGCCTTTCTCCGCCGCCAGGAGGAGCTGGACCGGAAGCTCTTTATCCGCCGGTACTTCCACTTGGAGAGCCTGGAGGAGCTGAGAGGGGAATTTTTTATGACGGAGGGACAGGTGAAGTCCAGGCTTCACCGCCTGCGGAAAAAGCTGAAGGCGGAGTTGGAGCGGGAGGGGGTGGCTGTATGACACGGGAACATCTGCTGGAGGCTATGGGACTGTTAGATGACGACCTGATCAAAGAGGCAGAGGAGCCGGTGAGCCGGAAAAAGTGGAACCGGGATGCCTGGATCTCTCTGGCGGCCTGCCTGGCCATTATGCTGACCATCGGTTATGGCGTAGTCCAGAACGGATGGTGGAGTGCCAACAGCTCCTCGGGAAGTTCCAGTGCGGGTGCGGCCACCGAGGACTGGGCCGGAAACACCGGCGGCGATGCACCGGCCTCCTCTGAGACGGCTACGGCCCCCGAAGAAGCGGGGAGCGGGAATGCTTCCTCCGGCTTGCGTGGTGAGGTGCTCATCCTGATGGTGCCGGCGGGGGACGAGGTCTATTCCTACCAGCACCGCTATGAGGAGGACCAGGTACTGGACACCCTGCCCGAGGGCTGCCGCAGCCTGGGCCAGGTGGGCACTTATGCCCAGGGGGAGGACGCCCCCTATACCGACGGCGATGTGTTTTTGGGCAGCCAGCTGTGGATCGCCGGAGAGGGCTGGGACGGCCCTGTGTATCTGGAGACACCGGAAGGCACCTATCTGGAGTGTCATTTGGCATAAACAGGCGAAAAAACAGATACAAAACGTATTATAAGCCGGGACTATACAAAATGTATGGTCCCGGCTTATTCAATAAGTGATTCGAAACGGTACGGTCACAATGAGCCGTGCTCAGTTGTGTTATGGGTGAAAGGAGGTCGAGGGACAGATGGAGTGGAATTCACCGGCAGAGGCCCAGCGGTTTGTTGCGGACTACGCCAACCCTATTTTGCGTCTGTGCCTAACCTATTCCCTCACACGGGAGGACGCCCAGGATATCTGCCAGGAGATTTTTCTCAAGCTGTTGGAACAGAACAGGGCATTTGCAGACCGGGAGCATGAAAAAGCCTACATTTTAAGAATGGCCATCAACGCCTGTAAAAATCTGCTGAAGAGCGCGGGGCGGCGGCGGGTGGTCCCAATGGACGAGGCGGAGTGCTTACCTGCCCCGGAGGAGGAGGGCGGTGAGCTGATGGAGCTCATCCGTGCCCTGCCGGAGCACTACGGGGCGGCGGTGTACCTCTTTTATTATGAGGGATACAGCCTGGACGAGATTGCCAAGTTGTGCTCCTGCACCCCGGCAGCGGCCCGAAAACGGCTGAGCCGAAGCCGGAAGCTGCTGGCCAAAGAACTGGAGGTGGGACGATGAAAGGAATCAAAGAGGGCTTTGCGAACATCCGGTTTACCCAGGAGGAACAGGCGGAGCTGGCCCAGCGGCTGTGCCGGGCGGCGGAACAGGAGGGAACGATGACAGAAGGAGCCAAGGGGAAGGTAAAGAAAGTAAGCCGGGGCGTGGTGATCGGCATTGCGGCCGCTCTGATTTTGACGATGGGAGCCCTGGCTGCGGCGATGAACGGAACCTGGGGAGGACTCTTTTCTTTCCAATCCTCAGAGGAACAAGAGCTGCTGGAAAAGCTGACCTGTGAGATTGGGCAGACCAAAACCGTGGATGGCTGGGAGGTCACCCTGAGCCGGTGCGCGGGAGACGACAGGATGCTCTATATTTGGGTAGAGATAAGGGCGCCCAAAGACTTTGTCTATGAGCCACCGGAGGAGTATCTTGATTTATACACCGAGTGGGACCTGGAGGCGGAGAACGGTGAGGGAATATACGGCAGCGGCACATCGAAATTCACCTGGGATGAGCAGACAAGGACCATCACCTACTGCTCCGGCTGGCCTATCCTCAATTCGGTGGTGGGCGAGACGGCGGACATTGTTCTGAAACCGCTCCAATGGGACGGCTGGAACTGGGAAAAGGAGGAATGGGTGAAGCTCCCTCTTTGGGAGGGGAATGTGGTATTTGAGGATGTGGAGCTGAACTATCCCAATGAGACCATCCGCCTGACCCCTGATCTGGAGCTTCCCTATCTGGACGGCACGACCACCCTGACCCAGCTGGAGATCTCTCCCTTCCGGGCCCTTGCCCGAGTGGAGGGGGGGTCCTGCTACCAGCACCACTGGGTAGAGGCAACAGAGGCGGACCTTCAGGCGGGAAAAACCATCCGGGAGGGTCTGCGGTCGGCCTATGGGGAGATGGACTGCTGGGGCGCCTTGGAGGTGGAGCTCCACATGAAGGACGGGACGGTCATTGTGCCCCGGACGGCAGTGCTGTCCAGATGCCAGGACGGCTTTGAGACCGAGGACCACGCCTACGCCGGGGAGTGCTATGTGGAGCGGCGGATGGAGTATGAGCCCATTCCGGTTTACGGCATGCCCGACCGGATCATTGACCCCAGCCAGGTGGACTATGTGACTGTGTGCGGGGTGGATATCCCGGTAAATGGGGAATGAGTGAATACAAAAGGTATAAAAAATCTGGGACCATACAAATTGTATGGTCCCAGACCTTATGTTTATGGGAAAATCAGGTTTCCGGCTCCTCCAGAGTGCGCACCTGGATCTCCAGCACCCGGCGGTGCTCCACCTTTGTAACGGTGACATCCAGGCCCTCGGCCTGGAAGTGGTCGCCTACCTCGGGGACCCGGCCCACCTGCTCCATCACCCAGCCGGAGACGGTGGCGGCATCGCATTCTCCCTTTACCTGGAACAGGTCGTACATATCGTCCAGGTCGGCAGAGCAGGCGATGAGGTAGCTGCCGTCAGACTGCTTCTGGAAGGTCTCAATGACCTCGTCGTGCTCATCCCAGATTTCGCCCACCAGCTCCTCCAGAATGTCTTCCAGGGTGGCGATACCCTGGGTACCGCCGTACTCATCCACCACCACGGCCATGTGGGCTTTATTCTTTTGAAGGATACGCAAAAGCTCCGATACCTGGGTGTTGCCCGTGGTGTAAAAGACGGGGGACTTCAGGTTTTTCACCATGGTCTCCCCACGGTAGCGGGCGGCGTAAAAGTCCTTTTCGTGGATGACACCCACAATGTTGTCAATGGTCTCGTGATAGATGGGGATCCGGGAGTAGCCGCTCTCAGCAAACAGGGCGGCCACTTCCTCCATGGAGCTGTCTTCCTCGGCGGCCACCAGATCCACTCGGGGGGTGAGGATCTCGGATACTTCCAGGTCGGTAAATTCAATGGCGTTGCGGATCAGGTCGCTTTCGTGCTCGTCCAGACCGCCCTCGGTTTCCGCCTGGTCCACCATGCCCACCAGCTCTTCCTCGGTGATGCCATCATCCTCACTGTTGCGGAACACAATGCTCAGCAGTTTCTTCCACTGACCAAAGAGGAAATTCGCCGGGGTGAGCAAAATCATAAAGAGCTTCAGCAGGGGAGCGGAGAACATGGCAAACTGCTCCGGGTGCTCCTTGGCCAGGCTCTTGGGGGAGACCTCGCCGAAAATCAGAATCACGATGGTCAGCACTGTGGCGGAGACCGCGGGCCCCCGCTGCTCGCCCACCAGCTTGATAAACAGCACCGCGCCCACGGTGGTGGCCACGTTGTTGACAATGTTGTTGCCGATCAGGATGGTGGAGAGAAGCTTGTCATATTCTTCCGCCAGGGCCAGGGTTTTCGCGGCCCGGCGGCTGCCGTTGTCGGCTTTGTTTTTCAGACGGATGCGGTTGAGAGAGGTGAATGCGGTTTCAGTAGCGGAAAAATAGGCGGACATGGCCACCAAAATAACAAGGGCAACTAACATTCCGATACTGGCACTGTCAAGATCCATAAGGAAACGATCAACTCCATTTTTTAAATATTTTTGGGCAAAACTGGAAAATACTACATGAGATATGTGTATTTTAGTCAGGAGTATAACATACCACAGAGCGGAATGCAAATCTATTTTCTGTCTTTTAACGGAAATCTAACAAATATAAAAAGAAAATGCTTGACGCGGCAGGGAAGAAGTGGTATAGTATCTATACCTGTGAAAAGGGGCTTATTTGTCGTGCGCATTTTTACGGTGTTTGACGCACGATCCCCTGGACCAAATCTTGGAACACAGGGAGGCAAACAAAAGCCGAATCTTCACCGTGACCCTGGGCGTCCCAGTGCGCCCGCGGGCGCTGGATTCGGCAAAAGGCAGGCCGTGTCCGGCGTTTTCTTTTTGGTAAAGATTCGTTCGGAGACCCTGTGGAAATTAAAAAGGAGGTGCCGACAAATGGCAGGTAAGGCCGGCGCTCGCATTAAGATCACCCTCCGGTGCTCTGAGTGCAAGCAGAGAAACTACAACACCATGAAGAACAAGAAGAATACCCCCGACCGTCTGGAGCTGAACAAGTATTGTCCCTTCTGCAGAAAGCACACTGTTCACAATGAGACGAAGTAATTTGTCCCAGAAGGCTGACATGAAAGAAGGGTAATAATGGCTGAGAACGAAAAGGTAGAGCAGGCCGTCCAGGCTAAAAAGGACAAGAAGGCCGAGAAAAAGTCAAAGCCCGGTTTCTTCGCCCGCGCCGCTAAGTGGTTCAAAGACATGAAGAGCGAGCTGAAGAAGGTTCAGTGGCCCACCCGCAAGCAGACCATCAACAATACCCTGATCGTCATTGCCTGCGTCGTTATTGTGGGTGTGTTTATCTGGCTGTTTGACTTTGTGGCTGGACAGGCTATCGAGCTGATCCTCACAAAGCTGGGCTAAGGTGAAGCAGATGGCTGACAATGCGAATTGGTATGTGGTACACACCTATTCCGGCTATGAGAATACGGTGAAGGCCACCATTGAAAAGTACGTTGAGAACCGCGGCATGCAGGAGCTGATCCATGAGATCAGTATCCCCCTGGAGACCGTCACCGAGATCACCGACAATGGCCCCAAGGAAGTGGAGCGCAAGGTGTTCCCCGGCTATGTGCTGGTGAAGATGGTGATGAACGACGAGACCTGGCATGTGGTGCGCAATATCCGCGGCGTCACCGGATTTTTGGGCGAGGGCAACAAGGCCATCCCCCTCTCCGATGCCGACGTGGCCGCCCTTGGGGTGGAGAAGCGGGAGATCGTAGTCAGCTATCAGCTGGGCGACACCGTACGCATCACCGACGGCGCCCTGGAATCCTTCCTGGGCACTGTGGAGGAGATCGACCTGGATCACAACAAGGTCCGCGTGGTGGTGTCCATGTTTGGACGGGAAACCCCCGTGGAGCTGGAGCTGGACCAGGTGGAGCCCGCTAATGAATAAGAAGTGCCCGAGCTGTTGTGAGCAGCGCGGATGGACCGGAGCGAGGGATATAAACCAAAGAGGGCAAAGCCCGAATGTTTATGTCTCGAGGCGAAGGGGAGCCGCGTGTGGCGAACAGGCGAGGCATGACAACCAGAAGTGCCGAATTCCCGAGCAGGGAAGATAACGGCGCGACAACCGAAAAAACTCTTGCGGCGTTTGCCGCATGAACGTGGGAGGGACCGGAGAGGTCCCGCCAAACGACCACATTTTTCAAATGGAGGTGCTCTTTCGTGGCACAGAAAGTAACTGGATATGTAAAACTGCAGATCCCCGCCGGCAAGGCAACCCCCGCTCCCCCTGTTGGTCCCGCTCTGGGCCAGCACGGCGTGAACATTGCCGCTTTCACCAAGGAGTTCAACGAGCGGACCAAGAATGACGTGGGCATGATCATTCCTGTCATCATCACCGTCTACGCTGACCGCTCCTTCACCTTTATCACCAAGACTCCCCCCGCTCCCGTGCTGATCAAGAAGGCCTGTGGCCTGGAGAAGGCTTCCGGTGTGCCCAACAAGAACAAGGTTGCCACCATCAGCAAGGAAGACGTCCGCAAGATTGCCGAGACCAAGATGCCCGACCTGAACGCCGCCAGCATCGAGGCCGCTATGAGCATGATCGCCGGCACTGCCCGCTCCATGGGTATCCTGGTGGGCGAGTAAGGAGGGTAGAAGATGTTTAGAGGTAAGAAATATCAGGACAGCGCCAAGAAGATCGACAAGAACGCGCTGTATGACACTGACGAGGCTATGAAGCTGGTGGTGGACACCGCCACCGCTAAGTTCGACGAGACCGTCGAGCTGCACGTGAAGCTGGGCGTTGACTCCCGTCACGCTGACCAGCAGGTCCGTGGCGCCATCGTGCTGCCCCACGGCACCGGCAAGACCCAGCGCGTGCTGGTGTTTGCCAAGGCCGCCAAGGCCGACGAGGCCCGTGAGGCCGGCGCCGACTATGTGGGCGAGATGGATCTGGTGGAGAAGATCCAGAAGGAGAACTGGTTCGACTTTGACGTTGTGGTTGCCACTCCCGACATGATGGGTGTTGTGGGCCGTCTGGGTAAGGTTCTGGGCCCCAAGGGCCTGATGCCCTCCCCCAAGGCCGGCACCGTCACCATGGATGTGACCAAGGCCGTCCACGAGATCAAGGCCGGTAAGGTGGAGTACCGTCTGGACAAGACCAACATCATCCACTGCCCCATCGGCAAGGTCTCCTTCGGCGCTGAGAAGCTCAGCGAGAACTTCAACGCCATCATGGGCGCGATCATCAAGGCTAAGCCCGCTGCTGCCAAGGGTCAGTACATCAAGAGCTGCACCGTGGCTGCCACCATGGGCCCCGGCGTCAAGGTCAACGGCGCCAAGCTGGCCTAATTGATTTTCTGACACAAAGACGGAAATCTTCGGATTTCCGTCTTTCTTTTTGCGGTTTTACTTGCGATAAGGTGGGCTATTATGGTAAAATAATATGCTTATATTTGAATCTATGTAAGGGAGTGGACCCTTTTGTCGAATTATGAAGCGGAAATCAAACGCAGAAGAACCTTTGCCATTATCTCCCACCCGGACGCCGGTAAGACGACTCTGACGGAGAAATTCCTCCTCTATGGCGGAGCCATTGCGCAGGCTGGACAGGTGAAGGGAAAGAAGAATACACGGGCAGCCACCTCTGACTGGATGGAGATCGAGAAGCAGCGTGGTATCTCGGTCACTTCTTCTGTTATGCAGTTCCAGTATGAGGGCTTTTGCATCAACATTCTGGACACCCCCGGCCACCAGGACTTCTCGGAGGACACCTACCGCACCCTTATGGCTGCCGACTCCGCCGTCATGGTCATCGATGCGGCCAAGGGCGTGGAGGCCCAGACCCGAAAGCTTTTTAAGGTTTGTGCCATGCGGGACATCCCTATCTTCACCTTCATCAATAAGATGGACCGGGAGGCACGGGATCCCTTTGAGCTGTGTGAGGAGTTGGAATATGAGCTGGGCATCGACACCTATGCCATGAACTGGCCTATTGGCTGCGGCAAGGAATTTAAGGGTGTCTACGACCGGCAGAACCGGAAGGTCATCCACTTCACCTCCAACACCAACGCCAAGGCGGCCACTGCCACGGTGATTGAGCCCGACGACCCCGCCCTGGCCGACCTGATCGGCCAATCCAAGCGGGACCAGCTGGTGGACGAAATTGAGCTTCTGGACGGAGCTTCCTGTGATTTTGACCTGG
Source organism: Lawsonibacter sp. LCP25S3_E2 (assembly GCF_052117285.1). Lineage (NCBI taxonomy): Bacteria > Bacillati > Bacillota > Clostridia > Eubacteriales > Oscillospiraceae > Lawsonibacter > Lawsonibacter sp. LCP25S3_E2. The sequence goes on along the minus strand of NZ_JBQKJL010000021.1, from coordinate 9,016 downwards.
ACCGGGTGCGCCACGGGAAGCTGTCTCCCGTGTTCTTTGGTTCTGCGCTGACCAACTTTGGTGTGGAACCCTTCCTTGAGGAGTTTTTGCGCATGACCACCGCTCCGCTGCCCCGAAAGGCAGGGGATGAGGTCATCGATTCCTTTGATGAAAACTTTTCCGCCTTTGTGTTTAAAATTCAGGCCAACATGAACAAGGCCCACCGGGACCGGATCGCCTTTATGCGGGTGGTTTCCGGCAAGTTTGAGGCGGACAAGGAAGTCTACCACATGCAGGGCGGCAAGAAGATCCGCCTGTCCCGGCCCCAGCAGCTGATGGCTGCCGAGCGGGAGATCATTGAGGAGGCCTATGCCGGAGACATCATTGGTGTCTTTGATCCGGGCATCTTCTCCATCGGAGATACGCTGTGCGCACCAGGGAAAAAGTTTGCCTTTGACCCCATCCCCACCTTTGCCCCGGAACACTTTGAACGCATCCGCTCCATTGACACCATGAAGCGCAAGCAGTTTTTGAAGGGTGTGGAACAGATCGCCCAGGAGGGCGCCATCCAGATCTTCAAGACCCCCTACACCGGCATGGAGGAGGTCATTGTAGGCGTGGTGGGTACCCTGCAATTTGACGTGCTGGAGTACCGCCTGCGCAGCGAATACAATGTGGAGCTCTACAAGGAGGGCCTGCCCTTTGAGTACCTGCGGTGGATCGTGCGGGAGGATGAGGACGCGCCTCTTCTGAAGGAAGAGGACCTGCTTCTTCCCAACGATGCAAAGCTGGTGGAGGACTACAAGGGCAACCAGCTGCTGCTGTTTGCGTCCCAGTGGTCCATCCAGTGGGTACAGGACCGGAACAAGGGTCTGAAGCTGGCGGAGTTCGGTGGCGCAAAATTTTAAGAGTAAGCGGAATTGTGTTCACACAATTCCGCTTTTCTTACTTGGGAAACTGTGATATACTACCTTTTACCACAAAAATTGACGAGAGGAAGGACCTAAGTTGGCGCGTATCAATCGCAGCAGTGAGGAAGCCCTTGCCAGCGCTCCCATTGGTATGTTGATGCTAAAACTGGCGGTACCGGCGGTGGCGGCACAGGTTATCAATATGCTCTATAACATTGTAGACCGGATCTACATTGGGCATATTCCTGAGGTGGGGCGGACCGCCCTTACTGGTTTGGGAATCACCTTTCCCATTATTATGCTGATTTCCGCTTTTGCGGCCTTTGCCGGTATGGGCGGCGCGCCGTTGGCATCCATCCGATTGGGAGCAGGGGACCGGGATGGAGCGGAGAAGATTCTGGGCAGCTCCACCACCATGCTTTTGTGCACCTCAGTGGTGCTGACGGTGCTATTTTCCATCATTAAGGAACCTGTCCTCATGGCCTTTGGAGCATCTGCGGATACCATCGGCTATGCGGTGGACTATATCTCCATCTACCTGCTGGGCACGATTTTTGTCCAGTATGCCCTGGGACTCAATACCTTTATCAGCGCCCAGGGAAAGGCTATGGTGGCTATGTGCTCCGTGCTTATCGGCGCGGTGCTGAATATTATTCTGGACCCGGTGTTTATCTTTGCGTTCAACATGGGGGTACGCGGAGCGGCCATTGCCACCGTGATTTCTCAGGGGATCAGTGCCTGCTGGGTGGTAGGTTTCCTATGTTCCGGACGGTCGGGACTGCGCATCCGCAGAGCCAATCTGCGCCCCAACTGGAGCGTGATCAGCAAAATTGCAGCTTTGGGAGTTGCGCCGTTTATCATGCAGTCTACAGAGAGTTTGGTCACCGTGGTACTCAATACGGGCCTTCAGCGCTATGGAGGTGACCTGTATGTGGGCACCCTTACCATTATGCAGAGCGTTATGCAGATGGTGGTCATGCCTACTCAGGGAATTACCCAGGGTGTGCAGCCTCTGATGAGCTATAACTACGGGGCTCAAAACTACCAGCGGGTGCGCAAGACGTTCAAATTGCTGCTGAAAGTCACCCTCACAGTGACGGTCTGTGCGTTTCTGGTGGTTTCCCTCATCCCCGAGCAGCTGGCCCTCATCTTTAGTGATGATCCGGAGCTGGTGGAACTGACCGGAACGATGATGCCCATCTTCTTTGGCGGAATCTGGGCCTTTGGTGCCCAGATGGCCTGCCAGTCCGCTTTTATGGCCATGGGACAGGCGAAAACCAGCCTCTTTTTGGCCTTGCTGCGGAAAGTGATCCTGCTGATCCCGCTGGCGCTGCTGCTGCCCTGGGCTATGGGCAATGTGTTGGGAATCTATATTGCAGAGCCAGTGGCGGATATTCTGGCCTCGTCCACCACACTGACGCTGTTCCTGTTCCAGAGAAAGAAGCTGCTGCCTCTGGAGACGAACTGACAAAGGAACCGCCCTTGTGGGGGCGGTTCTGCTGTTTTATATGGATGGTATAGAAAAAACAAGCTGGAAGAGACTAAAAGGAACGGACAATTTAACAGAATGGAGGAATGAACGTGAGAGAGCTGTATCTGGGCCAGGTGTTGACCATGGCTGAACCCATGTATGCCGAGGCTGTGCTGGTGGAGGATGGTGTGATCCGCGCGGTGGGGCGCGGGGCAGAGCTGAAAAAAATGGGCGGAGGCTGTAAGGAAATCCAATTTCAGGGGACGCTCATGCCGGGATTTATCGACGCCCACAGCCACTTTTCTCAAATGGCATATGCCTGCCTTCAGGCGTCCTTGAACGGCACCCAGAGCGTAGAGGAAATTTGCCAGCGCGTGAAGGAATTCCTGCTGGAGACAAAGCCTGCGCCCGGCACATGGGTACAGGCACGGGATTATGACCATAACCAGCTTCCGGGAGGAAAGCATCCCACGTTGGAACAGTTGGATGCCATGGCGCCGGGGTACCCGTTGGTGATCCACCATAAGTCGGGACACATGGGGCTGATGAATACGATGGCCCTGGAGGCGCTGGGGATTACGCCGGAGACCCCTGTGCCGGAGGGGGGAAGAATCGAGGTAAAAGAAGGAAAGTTAACCGGCTATTTGGAAGAAAACGCCTTCATTGCCTGTTTAAAGCAGATCCCTTCTCCAGATCCCAAGGACCTTTTAGAGGTATTCGGTAAGGCACAGGAAAAATACGCCGCCCACGGTATTACCACCATGCAGGATGGGATGGTGGTAAAAGAGATGTTTCCTCTGTACCACATGCTGTTGGAGCAGAAGCTGCTGAAACTGGACTTGGTGGCCTATCCTTCTCCGGATTGCTATGAAAAGGCGATGGAGGAATTTGGCTGCCTGCCGCCCCAGGCACATCTTAGAATCGGGGGGGTCAAAATCTTTCTGGATGGCTCACCCCAGGGACGCACTGCCTGGATGCGCACACCCTATATGGGGGAGAGAGAGTACTGTGGGTACGGTACCATGTCGGACGAGCAGGTGCTGGAAGCGATGGAGTTTGCCTGGGCACACAAGACACAGCTGCTGTGCCACTGCAACGGAGACGGTGCTGCGGAGCAGTTTCTGCGCTGTCTGGAACAGGCGGAGAACAAGCACCCGGAGCTGGCCCAGCTTCGGCCGGTGATCATTCACGGACAGCTGCTGGGGCTGGATCAGCTGGAGCGCGTCAAAAAGCTGGGAGCGGTCGTGTCCTTCTTTGTAGCCCATGTATACCACTGGGGTGATACTCACATCCGCAACTTCGGGCTGGAACGGGCAGCGCAGATCAGCCCGGTACACAGTGCGCTGCAATGGGGAATTCCTGTGACATTCCATCAGGATGCTCCTGTGATACAGCCTGACATGCTGGAGACCGTGTGGTGCGCCGCCAACCGCATGACCCGGCAGGGGGTGCACTTGGGCGCGCAGGAGTGTGTCTCAGTCCAGGAAGGACTTCGTGCTGTAACGGCAGGTGCGGCCTACCAGTATTTCTGGGAAGATCGGTTGGGAACCATCGAGCCGGGCAAGCAGGCGGACTTTGTTCTGCTGAGCGAAAATCCATTGGATATCCCCAAAGAGAAGCTGCGGGAGATCCAGGTGGCGGCTACCTTTAAGGACGGAAAAATCATATGGCCGAAAGGATAAAATAATGTCGGGGAGCTCCGAAGAGCTCCCCGACATTATGTTGTATAGAAGAGGGAGAAATTAGAAGATACCCTGAGCCATCATGGCGTCAGCAACCTTCTGGAAGCCCACGATGTTGGCACCGGCCACCAGATCGTAGCCCAGGCCATAGCGCTCGGCGACCTCCACGGAGGAGTGATAGATGTTCTTCATGATGCCCTGCAGCTTGGCGTCGACTTCCTCAGCGGACCAGTACAGACGCTCGGCGTTCTGAGCCATCTCCAGCTCGGACACGGACACGCCGCCGGCGTTAACAGCCTTGGAGGGAGCGACAACGATGTGCTTCTGGCTCTTCAGGAACTCCAGAGCCTCGTTGGTGGTGGGCATGTTAGCGACCTCGATGTAGTACTTCACGCCGGAAGCAGCGATCTTCTCGGCCCACTCCATGTTGACGTCGTTCTGAGTGGCGGCGGGCATGTAGATGTCCACGTCCTTGACGCCCCAGCACTTCTGGCCAGGCACGAACTCGCAGCCGAACTTCTCGGCGTAGGGCTGGCAGTGCATAGGATCCTTGGCGCGCATCTCCAGGATGTAGTTGAGCTTCTCCTCGGTGTCCACGCCGTCGGGATCGTGGATGTAGCCGTCGGGGCCGGCAAAGTAGGTGACCTTGGCGCCCAGCTCAGCAGCCTTCTTCATGATGCCCCAGCCCACGTTGCCGTAGCCGGAGATAGCGATCCGCTTGCCCTCGATGGACTCGCCGTCGTGCTTCAGGGCCTCTACCAGGTAGTAGACAGCGCCGTAGCCGGTGGCCTCGGGACGCAGGATGGAACCGCCGGTGCAGACAGCCTTGCCGGACAGAGCGCCGAACTCAGCAGCGCCCACCAGACGGCGGTACTGACCATACATATAGCCGATCTCACGGCCGCCGCAGCCCAGGTCGCCGGCGGGGCAGTCGATGTCCTGGCCGATGTGGCGATACAGCTCGCTGATGAAGGCCTGGCAGAAACGCATGACCTCGGCGTCGCTCTTGCCGCGAGGATCGAAGTCGGAGCCGCCCTTGGCGCCGCCGATGGGCAGGCCGGTCATAGCGTCCTTAAAGACCTGCTCGAAGCCCAGGAACTTGATGATGGACAGGTTAACGGAAGGGTCAAAGCGGATGCCGCCCTTGTAGGGGCCGAGGGCCGCGTTGTACTGAACGCGGTAGCCACGGTTGACGTGCCAGACGTGGTTGTCATCTTCCCAAGTCACGCGGAACTCGATGGTGCGCTCGGGCTCGACCATACGCTCCAGCAGAGCGGCCTTCTCATACTCGGGGTGGGCGTTGATAACGGGCTCCAGGGAGCTGAGGACCTCCTCAACGGTCTGCAGGAACTCGGGCTCGTTGGCATTCTTGGTCTTGGTGTCGTTCAGAACTCTCTCGATGTACTGATTCATAGCAGCATTCCTCCTAAATATAATTTCGGTGGTTTTTTGACAGAAACCTTTCATAATTGATATTTCCGATGTAAATCAAGCAGAAAAGCTTCTGTTGTGCTTTGATATGTATATCATATCATAAAATGCCCCAGAGTAAAGCATTTATTTTGTGGAGGTTACCACAACGAAAAAGCTGTGGAACAGAGGGGGAGGAACATAAAAAACGGCTGAATCCACAAAAAGAAACAGCCGTTTTTAGACAATATGCAAGAAATCAGTCAAAGGCTAAGCCAAGATAACCGGTGGTGGACCAATCCCAGGCCCTATGGAGCGACGAATCAAGCCACTTGAGCATTCCAAATTGTCCCTTGGAGCAGTTGGCGGCGCTCTCCTCTGGAAGCCGGGGGGTGCGCACCAGCCAGCGCTGTGCCGGGGCGACCCGAGGCAGGTCTGCCAATGCCAGACGGCAGGCAGCGGGGCTGCCCAGCAGCTCTTTGACCATCACGGTTCCATCTCCTGCCCCCTCTGCGCACAGACAGACCGGCCCGGCGCTGGTGGAGGCACAAAACAGTCCGCCTCCGTCCAGGGTGCAGCAGCCCACCTGATACCGCAGCGCATCTTCGGGATAGGCAATATGAGCAATTGCGGCCAGAAGAGGTTCCCGTGTGGCAGCGTATTCCATGGGGGAAGCCGCACAAAGAAGAGCAGTCTGGGGAGGCGGGGGGAGTTCTGAGGGGGATAGTGTTCCTTCGAAATGGCGGAAGCACTCCCCAAAGCCGTTGGCGGCAAAAAAATGGTGAAGGGATGGCTCAGCCGGGACAGTGGTTACGGCTGGAATGTCCAGGGTTTGAAAATAAGCGTCGGCGTCAGAGAGCAGCTTTCCAGCCAGTCCCCGTCCCCGGCAATCCGGATGGGTGGCCACCGCATAGAGGTAGGCAGCCCGGTATGCCCCTTTCCCCGGCACCACGAAGGTGGTGTCAAACCAAGCGGTCATGGAGCGGACCTGTCCATCCTCCTCCAGAACCAGTACCCGCTCGGGACGGTAATAGGAGGAATAGAAGTTGTCCACATAGGCATCCCCATCGCCAAAGGCCAGCTGCCACAGGTGGCGCTGGGCAGGGACGTCATCGGGAACGGAAGGACGGGTGAGGAGCATAAAAGGGCCTCCTTTCTCTTAGCAGCCGGGGTAGATGTCGCTTTTCTTTGGCATAATGATGGCGCAGATGATATAGGCCCAGATTCCCAGAGAGCCCATAAACGCCGCAATGACCCAGCCTACCCGCACCAGGGTGGGGTCGATATCAAAATATTCGGCAATCCCGCCGCATACACCGCACAGCATTTTATATTGATATTCGGTCCGGTAGAGCCGCTTGCCTCCCATATAAATCACTCCTTTATGAAATGTCGTGTATACAGAGGGAGCGTTTGCTCCCTCTGCTAACAGGATACGCCTTCCGGGTTAAAAAATCCATGGGGAGAAGATGAAAGATTGATAAAAATTTTAATGGGAGTGAGGTCGGTGATCCGCATTGCAGGTAATCCAAAGCTTTCGGGTCAAGAGGACAGAGGAGATGGAGAAGAATACCTCCAGGGCCGAGGAGACCATTTGCGGGATGCAGAAGAGAATTGCGCTGAATATGGCGATCAGGACCCATGCCCGCAGCAGTCCCCGGTATTTTTCGCGTTCCCCCCGCCGGAGGGAAAGCAGGCACAGCAGAAGGGCCACCATCAAAAGTACGCTGGCCAGGGCGGCCAACACCACGTGCAGAGTGGCATATTTGGGGAAGTAGGCCGGGAGGTAGGGAATAGCCAGAGCATAGGCAAGGGACAGGCAAGCGCCCAGCGTGATGAGCCGCAGAGCCACCCTTTGCCAAAAGCGGGGCAGGACCAGAGACAGCCGGGTGAGCATAATGCAGAAGTAGCCGCCCAAAAGAATGCCCCAGTAAATAAAACCGCGATAGTTATCCACACCGGTGACGGCGATGACGGAGAAGTTGGTGCGAAACCATGCCACGCTCCCGGCAAACCACAGGGTATACCCAGGGATGAGCAGACAGGAGAAGAGGTTTAGCCAGAAGCCGCCCTTGAGAGAAATCCGTCTCATTTCTTCACCGCTGACACCAGATCGCCTTTGTCGTTGAAGTAGACCGTGCGGATGTCGCTGCCGGTATTTTTCTGAATGTCATCCAGACGAATCCCCTCGGTAACGGTGGACACCAGGGAGAAGGCCACCCCGTGGCGCTTTGCCCGGCCAGTGCGGCCGATGCGGTGGATATAATATTCGTTTTCATCGGGGACGTCATAGTTAAAGACGGCATCCACGTCGTCAATATCCAGTCCGCGGGCGGCTACATCTGTGGCCACCAGAACCCGGAGCTTGCCATCCCGGAATTTTTGCAGGGTTTTCTCACGGGAGGATTGTGGAATGTCTCCGTGGATGGCCTGGCAAGGAATGCCCCGCATGGACAGAAGTCCGGTGAGACGGTCGGTCATGTTCTTGGTGTTGCAGAAGGCAATGACACGCTCATAGCCCCCCATTTCCAGCAGCCGGGCCATGGTGTCTGCTTTCTCGTTGCGCTCCACATCCAGCCGATACTGGGCAATGTCGGGACGGTTTTCCTGATCGGCCTGGACGGTGATCTCCACCGGGTCGCGCTGGTAGACCCAGGAGATATCCAGCACCTCACGGGAGATGGTGGCAGAAAACATGCCCAGATTCCGACGCTGGGGCATTTTATCCAAAATATGGGTGACATCCCGGACAAAGCCCATGTCCAGCATCCGGTCGGCCTCGTCCAGTACCACGGTCTGAACCTTATCCAGGCGGACAGTGCGCCGTTTCATGTGGTCCATCAGCCGCCCAGGGGTGGCCACCACGATCTGAGGGCGCTTTTTCAGCTGGGTGATCTGCTTTTCAATGGGCTGTCCCCCATAGAGGCACACCACCCGCACACCCTCTTTAAAGGTACACAGGTCCCGCAGCTCGTCCTGAATCTGGATGGCCAGCTCCCGTGTGGGGGCCAGTACCAGAGCCTGGACACTGTCATCCTGGGGGTCAATGTGCTCTACCATGGGGATGCCAAAGGCAAAGGTTTTCCCCGTGCCGGTGGGAGCCTTTGCAATGACATCTTTCCAGTCCATAAAATAGGGGATGGCCCCCGTCTGAACGGCGGTGGCGGTGACATAGCCTTTCTCTCCGATGGCACGCAGAAGCTCGGGGGAGAGGCCCATTTCATCATAGCGGGCGCTCTCGCCAACGGTCTGTCCGTTGATTTCCATGTTGATCGATCCTTTCTTTCTGTAAAACCGGTGATCCAAGGCCTCCCAATCAACTATCAACGCCATTCGCCAGGCGCGGCCCCGAATCAAAAAGCGGCCAGGCCGCTTCCATACAAACCCAATTTATATTATAACAACAATTCCTGTCTTGTCTATGAATTTTAAAAAAATACCCGCGGCCTGGACCCAATGTCAGTAAGTTAAGCTGACAAATCCTCCTACCCTCAGAAATGAGAGGGTAGGAGGATTTTTTTCGTAATAATTCAAAACAGGGCTTGACAAAAGCATCATTTCGT
>NZ_JBQKJL010000020.1:0-47409 GCF_052117285.1 Lawsonibacter sp. LCP25S3_E2 | reverse complement strand
CCGCTTTGTTGTCATGCCCTAATGTCGCAAAAGACAGCACACAGCTTGCTTTCGCTTTGCTGTGTGCTGCCTTTGTGAGGTTCCTTACTTGCTAACTAAGTGACATTGGCCAAATTGGCCGGGACCATTTTTTATATCAGCAGAAGGCGCAGGGCTCCTCCACCGTGACCGTATATTTTTCCAACAGGGCAACGGGATGATAGGACAGCTTGCTGGTGCGCAGGCCCGGATCTCCGGTGTCGTCCTCACGATTAATGAAGGCGACCCCCTCGTGGGCAAACTGCTGGGCAAACTGGGCCACCAGCATCTGATAACAGCCCTCATAATCCCGGTCAGCCTTCTCAATGTGGGTGAACAGGGTGTCGCCAATGATCTCCCCTAGAGAGAAGCCCACGATTTCTCCGTCTACCAGGAGCATACCGCCCAACAGATCGTAGGACTGGTAGTTGTCCAGCACCTCGTGGGTTTTGGTGATGTCCTCGTGGAAGGTGGCGGCGGACTTGTCCCACCGGCTGGCATAACGGTCCAGAAATGCCTTCACCTGAGGAATATCTGCTGGTTCAATGGGGCGGAAGAGCCAGTTTCCATAGGTTTTCAGGAACTTGTTTACGTGGTTGCGCTGGCCGCTCAACTTTTTGCCCCGGAAGTATTTCAAATCCTCTGCCCGGTACAGGTAGTCGAAGTTGTCCCGTTCGGCAGCGGCAGTGCTGTTGGGGAAGAACTCCTGAAGCCGCTCCAGCTCATCCTTGGGAACGGGGTAGAAGGCAATGGGCATATTCCGGCGGCAGCAGTAGGCGGCAATCTGGGTGTAGTGTTCCCAACGTCCGCCCCCCAGAGGAAGGGTAAAGGTCTCTCCCAGGCCGGGATAGAGCACTTTAAAATAGAGGGAGCCGTCGTAAATGGCCCACTCCGTTTTGTACATATCCCGCCAGATGAACACAGTGCCGGGGGTGGTGTCGCAGATACGGCTGCCGCTGTATCCAAAAAACGGCCGCAGCTTGGGAAGATCTTCTAATTGCAGGGGTTGGAAGTCTAACATAAATTCAAATCCTTATTTCCGGTTCTGAGCAGAGGTTTTTCCCCTGCCAGATCCTTTTATCGTTGTATATCGGTAATACGGCCAAAGTACCAACCGGTTACCCCGTCCTTTTTACATAAGGAGGCGTTTTTTGTCTGCCAAACCACAGTGAGGCGGTCGCCAGGGGTAACGGGGAGACGGTAATCGGTGGAGTCCTCGCACCACAGGCCCTCTGGCCCCTGGCGGAGATAGGCGTTGAGCACCCAGAGCTCCCGGCCCGTCTCCACATGGCGGCACCAGGACAGCTCCTCTCCCTGCTCCAGGAGCTCCAGAGCGGAGCGGCCCCAGCGGATATTGAGGCTGTCCTCACTGGGAGCCTGAGCATCCAGAGCCGTACCGGTGGGAAGGCCGTCCCAGGCGGTCCAGGAAAATTCCAGAGAATCGGGAGAAGGGAGAATCAAAGCATTGAGCTGGCCATCCGCTTTCAGCACGCAGCCTCCGTCAATGGAAGCGATCTTCCGGTCTGGGAGGAGAATGGGGGCGGCGGAGGGAATTTGGGGGTTATACAAGGTAACGGGCCAGTGGCCCACCACCACCCACTTGTCAAAGCGGTGGCCCTGGGAGAGAAAATCGTCGTTTTTCATGCAGCGCCAACGGTTGAGACGCTCCATATGTTCCAAGGAAGGGACCCCTCCGTGGACAAAAACCAGACGATCGGTCTCCAGAATGGTGGGCAGAGACTTCAGCCATGCCCATTCCTCCGGGTAGGCTGAGCGCAGGTCCCGGCGCAGCCGGGGCAGATCCTCCAGCTGCTCAAAGCCGCCCTCCCGCGCCAGCTGCCGGATGGCAGATTCCGGGTGTTGGGGGAGGTAGGAGGAGAAGAAGCGCTGGTCCAATGCATCCGTCTCAAAAAAGTTCAGGACCAGTCCGTCGCAGTTGCCGCACAGGGGATAGAGCGTGTGGGTGTGGGACAGCTCCATCAGCCGACGCAGCAGAGCTAGGCTATCCTTGCCCTTCTCGATCATGTCGCCCACCAGAATGAGGCTGTCGTCAGAGGTTAGGGCGATCTTGTCCATCAGAGCAGAAAAGAAGGGGAGGTTCCCGTGAATATCGCTGACGGCAATGACCCGCCCCTTCGGGGAGAGCTGGGGGTGAATGATAATCGGTTCGTCCATGGCATCGCCCCCCTTTCAAGCGGAGAATTGGATGGGTACAGGCAATCATACCATAGAGATAGGGAGAAAATCAAGGGAGAAAAACGCCCCCTTGGCAGGGCCAAGGGGGCGGCAACAGTTAAAATTAGCCGAAGTAACGCTTCAGCAGGCCCTCGAAAGCCTTGCCGTGGCGGGCCTCGTCGCGGGCCATCTCATGGACGGTGTCGTGGATGGCGTCCAGACCCAGCTCCTTGGCCTTCTTGGCCAGCTCGAACTTGCCGGCGGTAGCGCCGTTCTCGGCGTCCACGCGCAGCTCCAGGTTCTTCTTGGTGGAGTCGGTGACTACCTCGCCCAGCAGCTCGGCAAACTTGGCGGCGTGCTCAGCCTCCTCATAGGCGGCCTTCTCCCAGTACAGGCCGATCTCGGGGTAACCCTCACGGTGAGCCACACGGGCCATGGCCAGGTACATACCCACCTCGGAGCACTCGCCCTCGAAGTTCATGCGCAGGCCCTTGATGATCTCCTCATCCACGCCCTGGGCCACGCCCACCACGTGCTCAGCAGCCCAGGTCTTCTCACCGGCCTGCTCCTTGAACTTCTCAGCGGGGGCCTTGCACAGGGGGCAGAACTCAGGAGCGCTGTCGCCCTCATGGACATAACCGCAAACAGTACAAACAAACTTCTTCATAATCGAATTCCTCCTCAATTTAATACAAGTTCTTGTTGATTGGATTGGGTGCAGGTGGGGCACAGCCCATGGAAGGTGAGCTCATGCCTGGAAACTGCAAGCCCATATTGCCGGCTAACGGACTGGTCCAGGTCGCTTCCCAGAGCAATCTTGGGAAGATCGATAACAGATCCGCAGCATTCGCAAACAAAATGGCTGTGGGGCTCAGTCACTGCGTCAAACCGCTCCTGCCCCTGAACCACGCCCACGCTTTGGATGAGTCCGTGGTTTTGGAAAAAAATCAGGTTGCGGTAGACCGTACCTAAGCTGAGGTCGGGGTGGGTCGGCTTAAGCTTTTGATAGACCCATTCGGCGGAGGGGTGACAGTCGGTAGACTGAAGCAAGGTGAGCATATCCGCCCGCTTTTTACTGTATCGTGTGGCACGCTCCATGGCCGGCCTCCTTTCCTTAACAGTAGTAATTCTTATTACGGGCATATACTACCATATGGAAAGACATTTGTAAAGAGGAAAATTCAAAAAAAGTAAAAAAGTTTGGAGCGAGCTGGCAGCCCGCTCCAAACCGTATTATTTCCGATTCTGCCATGCCTTAAACCGGCGCAGCAAAGCCTCTTCCACTTGGTTTCCGTAGCGCATTCCCAGCAGGAAGAGCGCCAGCCCGGCCAGGGCAATGGGGATCATGGCCCACAAAGGCAGGGAAATGGTGGAGCCGCCCAGGGCGCAGGAGAACAGCAGCCCCCAGGGACGGGTGAGAAGCATGATGACAAGAAAGCGGCGCAGCGAGATAGAGGTCAAACCGGCCAGAATACACAGGACATCATCCGGGAAGAAGGGAAACAGAAACGCCAGGGCCAAAAAGATGGGGGCTTTTGCCTCTAAAATAGACTGATATTTCTCCGACAGCTTCCGGCTGACCAGACGGTCGGCAAACTCCCGCCCCAGTCCCCGCGTTAGAGAAAAGACCAGCAGAGAACCGGAGATCACCGCGGCGTAGGTCAGGAAAAAGGAAATCCAGGTACCAAAGAGAACTCCTCCGGCCAGGGAGGTAATATTGCTGGGAATGGGAGCCAGCACTACAGAGAGGAACTGTACCAGGAAAAAGCACAGGTGGGAGTAGGGGGCGAAGCGGTCAATATAGCTGCGCAGCCCCTCTGCAGAGGCGGCGGCGGCAAAAAAACCAGTGTGGTACAAGAAAAAGCCGCCCCCCAGACAGAGCAGGACGGCGGCCGTAAGCAGAGCGATCCGTCGTTTCATAGGCGCAAATTACGCCTCCTTTTCCAGATGTCGGTGGTATTCTATCACATCGGACGGAAAAAAACGACAAAAGACTCCTTAAAAATTTATGAAACTTTCAAAACCTTCTTACACCCGGCGGATGGAGGAGATGCTGCCGGCAATTTGCCGGGCCACATCGGGGTTGTTCATAGTATAAAGGTGGATGCCATCCACGCCGCCGGCGATCAGGTCGGAGATCTGGTCGATGGCATAGGCGATGCCCGCCTCCCGCAGGGCGTCGGGATGATCCCCATACCGGGCTAAAATGCGGGTCAGCTTTCGAGGCATACTGGCGCCGCACATGGATACCATCCGCTGGATGGAGGCCTGGGACAGCACGGGCATAATGCCCGCCTCAATGGGGACGTTGATGCCGGCGATGCGGCAGCGCTCCAAAAAGCGGAAGAAATCTTCATTATCAAAGAAAAGCTGGCTGACCAGGTGCTGGGCGCCGGCGTCCACTTTCTGCTTCAGATGCCGGATGTCGCTGACCAGGTCAGGACTTTCCAGGTGCCCCTCCGGGTAGCAGGCGGCGGAGACGCCGAAATCGCCCCGAGAGTGGATGTAAGTCACCAGGTCGCTGGCGTGGGTAAAATCCGTTTTCGGAGGATAGTCGGGGTTGATGTCCCCCCGAAGGGCCAGGATATTTTCCACACCGTCCGCCTTTAGGTCGGCCAGGAGCTGGTCCACGTCTTCCTTCCCGGCGGCCACGCAGGTGAGGTGGGCCATGGCGGGGACGTGGTAGCGGTTTTCAATAATGGAGGCGATCGCACGGGTGGTCTGGTTGACTTTGGTGCCCCCGGCCCCGTAGGTGACGGAGATAAAATCGGGGCGGATGTCCCTCAGTCCATCCAGCGTGGTATATATGCTGTCCACAGGGGTGTCCCGTTTTGGAGGAAACACCTCACAGGAAAATACGGTTTTTCCTTTGCCAAATAGCTCCGCCAGTTTCATGGTTGGGGCCTCCTTTCTCAATCGAAAATGGAACGGGTATGCCGCTTAGAGTTCCAGCTCCAGCAGCACCGGGCAGTGGTCGCTGCCCTCGATGGTGTTCAAAATTTCGGCGCGCCGGATCTTGTCCCGGAGCCGGTCGGATACAATAAAATAATCAATACGCCATCCAGCGTTGTTCTTTCTGGCGTTGAAGCGGTAGGACCACCAGGAGTAGGCCCCGGTCACGTCGGGGTAGAGATAGCGGAAGGAATCGGTGAAGCCGGAGGAGAGCAGGACGGTCATTTTTTCCCGTTCCTGGTCGGAGAACCCGGCGTTCATGCGGTTGGTCTTGGGATTTTTCAAGTCGATCTCTTCATGGGCCACATTCAGGTCCCCACAGTAAATGACCGGCTTGACCTTGTCCAGGGACATGAGGTAATCCCGCAGATCCTCTTCCCACTGCATGCGGTAGTCCAGCCGTTTGAGTCCATCCTGGGCGTTGGGGGTGTAGCAGCACACCAGATAGAAGTGTTCATACTCCAGGGTGATGAGCCGCCCCTCGTGATCGTGGATGTCCTTGTCCATGCCGTAGGCTACAGCGAGAGGGGTGTGGGGGGTAAAAATGGCAGTACCGGAGTAGCCCTTTTTCTCTGCCGAGTTCCAGTACTCCAAAATCCCCTCCCCCAGGGGGACGTCTGCCTGGCCCTGCTCCATCTTCGTCTCCTGCAGACACATAAAGTCCGGGGATTGGGCCTGGTAAAAGTCCAGAAATCCCTTTTTCATACAGGCCCGCAGGCCATTTACATTCCAGGAAATGAATTTCATACGCCGCTCCTCTGCATTTTAATGTGACTGGTTTTGTCCCATTATACTCACGGGAGGGATTTTTGGCAAGAAAAACCCGGAATGGAGCGCAAAATCCGGCTGCCGCCGTTGCGTTTCTCGCCGGGATTTTGTATAATACTATCTATTGAATTGCCTGCCCGTGTGCCTGCGGCCGGGGCGGACAGATCTCCTGGCCCCGATGGGAGGGTCAGGGAATCCAGATGACAAGGAGTGTCCAATATGAGAGAAATCGTTTTGCCCCAGGGGTATACCCCCCTGTTGTCCATTTACGAGACCCAGAAGGCCATCGACCTTCTTAAGCGGCTGTTTGCCGACAAGCTCTCCGGTGCCTTGCGGCTGCACCGGGTATCCGCCCCTCTGTTTGTGGCGGCTTCCTCTGGCCTGAACGACGATCTGAACGGTGTGGAGCGGCCGGTGTCCTTTGACATTAACGGTGTGGAGGGAGATGCAGTCATTGTCCACTCCCTGGCCAAGTGGAAGCGCCTGGCCCTGAAGCGCTATCAGTTCCAGGTGGGCGAAGGCCTCTACACGGATATGAACGCCATCCGCCGGGATGAGGAGCTGGATATCCTCCACTCCGCCTATGTGGATCAGTGGGACTGGGAGAAGATCATCGCACGGGAGGAGCGTAACCCTGAATATTTGAAGGCTACGGTCCGCTCCATCGTAGGCGCGCTGGCCGACACCCAGAACTTCCTGCGCACCGTGTTCCCCCAGCTGTGCGTGCTGCCCCAGATGTCTACCGACGTGTCCTTTGTTACCACTCAAGAGCTGGAGGACCTGTACCCCGACCTTACCCCCAAGGAGCGGGAGCATGCCTATGTCAAGGAGCACCCCACCACCTTCCTGATGGGCATCGGCGGCAAGCTCCGTTCCGGCAAGCCCCACGACGGCCGGGCCCCCGACTATGACGACTGGGACCTGAACGGTGACCTGCTGGTATGGGACAGCGTGGGAAAGCGGTCCTTTGAGCTGTCCTCCATGGGAATCCGGGTGGACGAGGAGAGTCTGGCACGGCAGCTGAAGCTGGCCGGCTGTGAAAACCGCCGGGAGCTGCCCTTCCATAAGCTGCTTTTGAACGGGGAGCTTCCTCTGACCATGGGCGGGGGCATCGGCCAGTCACGGGTGTCCATGCTGCTGCTGGGTAAGGCCCACATCGGCGAGGTACAGTCCTCCTTGTGGGATGAGGCCAACATAAAGGCCTGCGAGGACGCGGGGATCATTCTGCTGTAATGGCCGCGACCATTTCCATTTCCCGTGTGGACATCGACGAGGTCCTGCGGTACATGGGTTGTCCGCCGGAAAAGGCAGGGGAGGGGCTTCGGGCACTGGTAGAGGACTGCAGCAGAGAGCTGCTGGCTGCGGTGCATCCCCGCTGGGCCTGGCGGGGAGCGTCTCTGACCCATGAAGCGGAGGGTGTGCGGCTGGAGAGCGGGCTTCTTTTGCCTGGGGTAGATCTAAAGGGCCACTTGTCCGGCTGCTCCAGGGCCGCGGTCTTTTGTGCGACCCTTGGTGCAGAGGTTGATACCCTCATTCGCCGGGCGGAGCGGCGGGATATGACCTGTGCGCTGGCCCTGGACTGCTGCGCATCGGCGGCGGTGGAGGAGCTGTGCGACCAGATCGAGCTGGAGCTTCAAAGCAAGTTTCCCGGCTGCTTCTTCCCGTACCGCTATAGCCCCGGCTACGGGGACCTGCCGTTGGAGATCCAGGAAGAGCTGCTCAATTTGCTGGACGCGCCCCGCCGGGTGGGGTTGTGCACCAATGAGAGTTTCCTGCTTACCCCGCGCAAGTCGGTGACCGCCATCCTAGGAATCTCAGAGAACCAATTGGAACCAACACACCGCAGCTGCCTGGGCTGTCCGGCACGGGAGGGCTGCCAGTATCGAAAGGCGGGAGGACACTGTGGACTTTGAAGCGCTGCTGCGGGGGGAGGCTCCCGTAATTCTGGACGGAGGCATGGGCACCATGCTTCAGGCCAAGGGGCTGAAGCTGGGGGAATACCCCGAGGTGGCGGCCCTGGAACACCCGGACTGGGTGAAGGACATCCACCGCTCCTATGTGGAGGCGGGGGCACAGATCTTGTGCGCCAATACCTTTGGAGCCAACCGGGAAAAGCTGCGCCGTACCGGGAAAACGGTGGAGGAGGTCATTCCTGCTTCGATCGCTCTGGCCAAAGAGGCCGCCGCGGGCCGGGCCTTGGTCGCTTTGGATATAGGCCCTACAGGCCAGCTGTTGGAGCCCACGGGCTCGCTGGAGTTTGAGACGGCAGTGGATATCTTTGCCCAGGAGGTGCGCGCCGCGGTGAAGGCCGGCGCGGACCTGGTGATGATCGAGACCATGACGGATCTTCAGGAGTGCCGGGCCGCCCTGCTGGCCGTGAAGGAAAACAGCGATCTGCCGGTTATGGTTTCCCTCACCTATGAAGAGCGGGGCCGGACCTTCCTGGGTCATTCTCCCGCTGCTGCCGCCCTGACCCTGGAGGGAATGGGGGCGGATGTAATTGGGGTGAACTGTTCCCTGGGCCCCCGAGAGATGCCTCCGCTGGTGGAAGAGCTGCGCCGCTGGACCACCTTGCCCATCTCCATCAAGCCCAACGCCGGGCTCCCTGACCCGGCAGGGGCGGGCTATGACATTACCCCCCAGGAGTTTGCCTGCGCCATGGCGGAGCTTACCGAGCTGGGGGTGAAGTGCTACGGGGGATGCTGCGGCACTACCCCGGAGTACATTGCTCTGCTGAAAAAGGCGCTGGATGGCCGAACGATCCAGCCCTATGAGAGAAAAACCATTCCTGCCGCCGTGTGCAGTCCGAATACTGTGGTGCCTATTGACCGGGTGCGGGTCATCGGTGAGCGCATTAACCCCACCGGGAAGAAGCTGATGAAGGAGGCCCTGCGCCGGGGCGATGTGGACTTCATGCTGGGCCAGGCCCTGGAGCAGATGGAGGCGGGAGCGGACATTCTGGATGTGAATGTGGGCCTGCCCGAAATTGACGAGGGGGAGATGATGGTCCGGGTGGTCAAGGCCCTCCAGGGGGTCACCGATGCTCCCCTCCAGATGGATTCCACCCGGCCCGAGGTGCTGGAAAAGGCCCTTCGCATCTACTGCGGCAAGGCCATTGTCAATTCGGTCAACGGGGACAGAGAGACCATGGAGGCCATCTTCCCGCTGGTGAAGAAATACGGCGCCGCGGTGGTAGGCCTGACCCTGGACAAGGAGGGAATCCCCAAGAGCACGAAGGCCCGCATGGATATTGCCCGGCGGATTTTAGACACCGCTCTGTCCTATGGCATCCGGCGGGAGGACGTATACATTGACTGTCTTACCCTCACGGTCTCCGCGGAGCAGGAGGGCGCCGCC
This sequence comes from Lawsonibacter sp. LCP25S3_E2, assembly GCF_052117285.1. Classification (NCBI taxonomy): domain Bacteria; kingdom Bacillati; phylum Bacillota; class Clostridia; order Eubacteriales; family Oscillospiraceae; genus Lawsonibacter; species Lawsonibacter sp. LCP25S3_E2. The sequence goes on along the minus strand of NZ_JBQKJL010000020.1, from coordinate 38,139 downwards.
CAGACTTTGGAAGCTCTGAGACTGGTTCACAGTGAGCTGGGGCTCAAAACTGTGCTGGGGGTATCGAACATCTCCTTCGGCCTGCCTGCCCGGCCCCTCATCAACCAGAATTTCCTGACCATGGCCATGACCTGCGGCCTGGATTTGCCCATCATAAATCCCAATATGGAGGAGATGATGGCTGCAGTGCGCAGCTATCATTTGCTCATGAACCTGGATCAGGAGGCGCGGGAGTTTATCGCCGCCTATGGCGGGGCCACCATTTCCACCTCGATCACTGCCACAGGCGGAAAGCAGACGTCCGTCCCCATGGGGGGTGAGCGGAGCCTGGGGCAGATCGTGGAGGCCGGCCTTCGGGGGGAGGCGGGGGAATGTACCCGCAAATTGCTGGAGTCCACCGACCCCATGGCCATTGTGGACGACATCCTGATTCCGGCGCTGGACAGGGTGGGGGCTAATTTTGAAGCGGGACGGGTGTTCCTGCCTCAGCTCATCCAATCCGCCGGGGCTGCGCAGGCCGCCTTTGAGGTGATTCGTCAGACTATGCCCGCCCAGCCGGAAGGGACGGAGAAAGCCCCCATTGTACTGGCCACCGTAAAGGGGGATATCCACGACATCGGCAAGAATATTGTCAAGGTTCTGCTGGAAAATTACGGCTATCCGGTGGTTGACCTGGGCAAGGATGTGGACCCGGAGGCCGTGGTCCGGGCGGCGGAGCAGTACCGTGCCCCCTTGGTGGGACTGTCTGCGCTGATGACCACCACGCTGCGCAGTATGGAGCAGACCATCACCCTGCTGCGTAAGGCAAACCTCCCCTGTAAAGTGGTGGTGGGCGGAGCGGTGCTCACGGCGGACTATGCAAAACAGATCGGCGCCGATTTCTATGCGAAGGATGCCAAGCAAAGTGTGGACGTGGCCCGGCAGGTCATCGGGTAACGGCTTCTATCGATTAGAATAAAATCCCTCTCTGATTTCACCGGAAATTGGAGAGGGATTTTTCGCGCGTTGCTATTTCTGTCTGCCTCTGTTATAATGGGGAAAATTGTCGAAGCTCGGAAGGAGGAATTCCTATGAACGACAATCTGCCCGGCGCAGACCGGAAGCAAACCAAAAACTGGCTGGGAATTGCTGCGATGGTCCTGGCCGTTCTGGCCATTGTGATGGCGGGCTCGGCCTTGTATCTGGTGTTAAGAGAGGAATTGGCCCCAGAACCGGAGACCTTCCAATATGGAGACCAGACTCTGCTGGCCATGGAAGACATGCCCCGCAACCCCTATGACCGGGAGGCGTTCTCTCTGGATGAAAAGGGCCGGGTGAACTATGAAAAGGACGGCGTTCGAGCCAAAACCGGGGTGGATGTATCCTTTTACCAGCAGGAGATTGACTGGCAGGCGGTGGCAGCGGACGGAATCGACTTTGCCATCATCCGTCTGGGTTACCGGGGCTACACCGAGGGTGGGCTTATGATGGACGAGCGGTTTGAGACCAACATCCAGGGGGCTCTGGACGCGGGACTTGAGGTGGGAATCTATTTCTTCTCCCAGGCCATTACCCCACAGGAGGCGGAGGCGGAAGCGGCCTTTGTCCTAAATGCCATTGAGGACTACCAGGTGACCGGCCCCATCGCATTTGACTGGGAGCCCATTACCTCCGGTCAGAACGCACGTACCGATGGACTGACCGGTGAGATGCTCACCCAGTGTGCCGGTGCTTTCTGTGCGAAAGTGGCTCAGGCAGGATATGAACCTGCGGTCTATTTTAACCAGGACCTGGGATATCTCCACTATGATCTGCGGGAGCTCACGGACTACACCCTATGGCTGGCTGAGTATGACCATAAGCCGGATTTCTACTACCACTTTGACCTGTGGCAGTACACCCACACCGGCACAGTGGCCGGAATTGAAGGAAATGTGGACCTGAACTTGATGTTCGGGTAATATAGGGGAATCGAACATAAACGAGACGGCCAAAGGCAGTTTGCCTTTGGCCGTCTCGTTGTTTTTCTGCTTGAAACAGTACCCCTTGGATCATAGGCTCTCTGCTTGCCCGACCAGCTGGAGCCTTTGTTCTGGGAATGGGGAAGCGGACAGACAGGCGGGGCGCCGAAGAAAATCAGCGGAAGTTTTCGTTCTCAACTTGAGAAAGAATGGAAAAACCAGTCTCGTTGCGCTTGCGGCGCTCGTCGCTGAAGCCTTCACACCAGTTGGCGGCCAGCCACTTCTCGGCCATCTCGCTGCCCATAGCGTAGCTTACCACATTTTCTCCCATGGCCAACACATTTGCATTGTTGATCAGGGAGCAACGCTCAGCGGTGTAAACACTCTCACAGGCCACACAGTAGATGTGCTTGAACTTATTGACGATCATGCTGACTCCAGCGCCTGTGCCGCAGATGACAATGCCGCGGTCATAGTTTCCGGTCTGCATGGCTTTTGCCAAGTTGACAGCGGCATCGTAGTATGCCACGGGGGTATCTTCCTGGACCATGCCCACATCATCTAAAACATAGCCAAGTTCCAGCAAATGCTTTTTCACGGCCTCCTTCAGCCGAAAACCGGAATTGTCGGATGCCAGCACAACTTTTTTCATAGTAATATACCTCCCATATGTGTAACTGAAATATGAAGGAATGTAAAGCCTGACTAAACTTGTACTACCAAATAACAGGAGAAATGTCAAGTGTCTGTGCAAAAAAAGGTCAATTTAGCGAATCATGAGAAATGAGAAAGAGAAAGAAACGGATAATTTTTCTGCGTGTAATATATTAGTTTGGAAATTAAAACTGTATTTAAACGCAGCAAAAATATAAAAACCATAATTTTCTTAAAAAAACATGTAAAAATAAACAAAAAATAGGCAGTAAATTTATAAGATTTAAATATTGAAACGAAAAATAAAATATATTAGTATAGCGATGCGAAGAATAAAAGCAAGACGGAAGGCCATTTTGATCAAACGTCAGTTGAAAATTTGAATTCATATGGAGGACTGCTGCATGAAAATGACATTTCGCTGGTATGGTTCCAACAGTGACAGCATCACCTTGTCCCAAATCAAACAGATTCCCGGCATGACAGGCCTGATGGGATTCCTGGATTACAAAGAGGCGGGAGAGGTTTGGACTGAGGAGGAAATCAAGAGTTACATTGATGAGGTTCATGCTGCCGGCCTGGAGTGTGAAGTGATTGAATCGGTCAATGTTCATGAAGACATCAAGATGGGCTTACCCACTCGGGACCAGTACATCGCAAACTACTGCACAACGATCCGGAATCTGGCCAAGTATGGCGTAAAGGTTATTGTCTATAATTTCATGCCCGTATTTGACTGGCTGCGGACTGATTTGGCCCGTGAGATTCCGGAAGACGGCTCTAACAGCCTGTATTTTGACGAGGCTGAGCTGGGGAATATGGGACCTCTGGAGATCGTCCGCAATACCATTGAAAATTGCAACGGTTTTTCTCTGCCTGGCTGGGAGCCCGAGCGCCTGGCTGAGCTGGAGACGACCTTAAAGCGTTATGAGACCATCACCCCGGATGATTTGCGGGCTAACTACAAGTATTTCCTCGAGGGGATTATTCCCACCTGCGAGGAGTGCGGTGTCGTTATGGCCTGCCATCCCGATGATCCTGCATGGCCTATTTTTGGGCTGCCGCGCATTGCCCACAGCCAGGAAGACTACGATAAGATTGTGAAGCTGTACGATTCTCCCTGCAATACGCTGTGCTTGTGCACGGGATCTTTGGGCTCGGATCCGAATAATGATCTGCCGGCCATTATCCGCCATTTTGGTGAGATGAACCGGATTGGGTGCCTGCACGTCCGCAACATCAAATACCTGGGTCATCACAAATTCCGTGAGGCGGCTCATTTGTCTTCCACCGGCGATTTGGACCTGTATGAGATTATGAAAGCGATCTATGACACTTGCCCCGATACCTATATCCGTCCGGACCATGGCCGTATGATCTGGGGAGAGGTTGGAAGACCGGGCTATGGTTTGTACGACCGAGCGCTGGGCGCCACATATCTTCAGGGCCTTTGGGAGGCCATTGAAAAAAGTGACAAGGGCAAACAGTGATTTGTACTGGAACGGATGGGAGGAAATTGAGCATGAAGCTGACGTTGGCAGGGCTGCAGGACAAGCAGGCATGGGAACAAGCAGGGATCAGAGTTCCTGCCTATGACATTCAGTCTGTGGTGGAGCGCACAAAGGAATCTCCTGTGTGGGTCCATTTTGGAATTGGAAATATTTTTCGGATTTTTATTGGCGGCCTGGCCGATGCACTGCTGGCTGCGGGCGAGGCGAATAAGGGAATTACCTGTGTGGAAGCCTTTGATTTTGACGTTGTAGACCAGATCTATCGCCCGTATGACAATCTGGTTCTTGGCGTCACGCTGAAAACAGACGGCTCTACCGACAAGGTTGTGATCGGCTCCCTTACAGAGGCCATCAAGGCCCGCAGCAGTGTGGCAGAAGAATGGGAGCGGCTCAAAACGATTTTCCGCAATCCTGAGCTGCAGATGGTCTCCTTCACCATCACAGAGAAGGGATATGCGCTTACCGGCCCGGACGGCCAGTATATGCCCTTTATTCAGGCGGACATTGACGCGGGCCCTGACAAGGCAAATTCTGCCATAGCGGTGGTCTGTGCCCTGCTGTTGGAGCGCTACAATGCCGGAAAAGCCAAGTTGGCGGTCTGTTCTATGGATAACTGTTCCCACAACGGAGAAAAGCTGCGCAATGCTGTGGTTACCATGGCCAGCGAGTGGATGAAGAAGGGATTCGTCCCCGAAGACTTCCTGGCCTACCTCAGCGATGAGGAGCAGGTTTCCTTCCCCTGGTCTATGATCGATAAAATTACGCCCCGCCCGGCGGAATCCGTGCGCGAGGAGCTGCAGAAGCTCGGCGTAGAAGACATGGATATTGTGGTGACCGGCAAGCGCACCTATATTGCTCCCTTTGTAAATGCGGAGGGGCCCCAGTATCTGGTGATTGAGGACCGCTTCCCCAATGGGCGGCCTGCGCTGGAGAAAGCCGGCGTCTATATGACCGACCGGGAGACGGTGAATAAGGTAGAGCGCATGAAGGTCACCACCTGCCTCAACCCCTTGCATACGGCTCTGGCCGTATATGGCTGTGTGTTGGGGTATCAGCTGATTGCGGATGAGATGAAGGACGAACAGCTTAAAAAGCTGGTGTATCAGATCGGACCGGTTGAGGGAATGCCCGTCGTCACAGATCCCGGCATTCTGTCTCCCATGGATTTCGTGGATGAGGTCATTAACGTTCGTATCCCCAATCCTTTTATGCCGGATACGCCTCAGCGGATTGCCACGGATACCTCGCAGAAAGTGGGCATCCGATATGGTGAGACCATCAAAGCTTACGTCGCTCAGTATCACGATGCGAAAAAGCTGAACGCAATCCCCCTGGCCCTGGCGGGATGGTGCCGCTATCTGCTGGGGGTGAACGATGAAGGCGAGAGCTTTGAACGTTCGCCGGATCCCATGCTGCCCCAGTTGACCGAGCAGTTGTCTGGCATCCAGTGGGGCAAACCGGAGACCTACACAGGGCAGCTGAAGCCCATCCTGTCCAATGAAAACATCTTTGGCGTGGATCTCTACAAGGTTGGCCTGGGGGATACCATTGAGCACATGTTCTTGGAGGAAATCAGCGGACCTGGAGCGGTTCGCGCTACCTTGAAGAAATATCTGGACGAGTAAGTCGACATTCAGCGTGCCGAGGCGAAAGCAGAAGCCGCTGAGATGGTAAAATGTGAAAGGAGTATCGTTACGATGGAACTCAATCTGAAGGCTGCAAATGAATGTACATATGATGCAGTGTCCCTGGGTGAGGTTATGCTGCGGCTGGATCCCGGCGAGGGCCGGATTCGTACGGCGCGGGAATTCAAAGTGTGGGAAGGCGGCGGCGAATACAATGTGGTAAGAGGCTTGCGCCGCTGCTTTGGCTTAAAGACCGGTGTGATCACTGCGTTTGCGGACAATGAAGTGGGATTGCTGATGGAGGACCTGATCCTCCAGGGCGGAGTGGACACTTCCCTCATCAAATGGATGAAGACAGACGGCATTGGCCGCATCTGCCGCAACGGATTGAATTTTACAGAGCGTGGCTTTGGTATTCGGGGGGCTGTGGGATGTTCTGACCGCGCCAACACTGCTATTTCCAAAGCGACCAGTGAGGACTTTGATTTCGAGTATATTTTTGGAAAGCTGGGGGTCCGCTGGCTGCACACAGGAGGCATCTATGCTGCGTTGTCTGAACAGTCCTGCCAGACCGTGTTGGATGCCATTAAGACCGCCAAGAAGTATGGCACGATTGTGTCCTACGATCTCAATTACCGGCCCTCTATGTGGAGTGCGATAGGCGGGCAGGCCAAAGCCCAGGAGGTCAACAAGGAGATTGCCAAGTATGTCGATGTCATGATTGGCAACGAGGAGGACTTTACCGCTTGTCTGGGATTCCAGATCGAGGGCAACGACGAAAACCTCAAGACCCTGAATATTGAGGGATACAAGAAGATGATCAACAAGGCGGTGGAGGAGTACCCCAACTTCAAGGCCGTGGCCACCACCCTGCGTCAGGTCAAGACTGCAACTGTCAATGACTGGAGCGCCTTGTGCTGGGCCGATGGTGAGATTTATAAGGCGAAGGATTACAAGGGCCTGGAAATCATGGACCGGGTTGGCGGAGGAGATTCCTTTGCCTCTGGTCTGATCTACGGCCTGATGACGACTAGCGATGCCGAATTGGCTGTGAACTACGGAGCGGCCCACGGCGCCCTGGCCATGACCACGCCCGGTGATACGACCATGGCCCGCAAGAAAGAGGTAGAGGCCATTATGGGCGGCGCCGGTGCCCGTGTCCAGCGCTGAGCAGGAAAGCAAAGTTACTTGTGCAATAGGAGGCATATAAAATGAATGCAGTTTTAGAGAAAATTCATGAACTGGGGATCGTACCGGTTGTTGTGCTCAATGATGCCAAAGACGCCGTGCCTCTGGCTAAGGCGCTGATGGAGGGCGGCCTGCCCTGTGCAGAGGTCACCTTCCGCACGGCCGCTGCCGAAGAGAGCATCCGGCTGATTTCAGAGGCATACCCTGAGATGCTGGTGGGAGCTGGAACGGTTCTGACCACAGAGCAGGTGGACCGGGCCGTGGCTGCCGGGGCCAAGTTTATTGTCAGCCCCGGTCTCAATCCCAAAGTGACCAAGTACTGTGTGGATCGGAATATTCCCATTACCCCTGGCTGCGCGAACCCCAGCGATGTGGAGCAGGCGTTGGAGTTTGGTCTGGATGTGGTGAAATTCTTCCCGGCGGAGCAGGCTGGCGGTTTGGATTACATTAAGGCGATTGCGGCGCCTTATGTAGATATGAGCTTTATGCCCACGGGCGGCATCAATGCGGATAATGTTCGGAAATACCTGGGCTACAATCGGATCTGGGCCTGCGGCGGAAGCTGGATGGTCAAGGGAGATATGATCAAAGCGGGAGAGTTTGATAAGATACGTGCTTTGACAGCTGAGGCGGTCCAGATCGTCAAAGAGTGCAGAGGGTAAATTAGCTGCAAATGGGCCGGGGAGCTGAAAGAATCGCAAGCTCCCCGGCTTTTATATCGGACCGATAGAAAAAATGCGATCACGGGTCCAAGGGGCTGGCTGAGGAGGATGTGAGAAACGATGAAACTGGAATGTATGGATGAACGCCGCGATGGCGAGCGGGGGCGGGAGTATGCTTACCGGGTGCTGCGCCATAACATTGTTACAATGTGCTTGCCGCCCGACACTGTCCTCAATGAATCGGAATTGATCGAGTGCCTGGAAATGAGCCGCACTCCCATCCGGGAAGCCCTGATTTTATTGAAAGATGAGGGACTTGTGGATATTATGCCCCAGCGTGGCAGTAAGGTGAGCCGGATCAGCCTGAGCAGTGTACGCGAGGGCTACTTTATGCGCCTGGTGCTGGAAAATGTGATTGTGCAGGAGTTGGCAGGAAAATTGTCCGCGGACTGCATTAGCCTGTTAAAGGAGAATTTGGCAAACCAAGAGGAAGTTTTGAATAAGTGTGCAGGCAGCATTAGTCCGGAATTTTTCTTCCTGGATGACGCTATGCATATGTTTCTGTACAAATTTAGCGGGCGGGAACGGATTGGCGACTGCGTCCATAAGATGTGTGCCCACTTTGACCGGGTGCGCTATTTGGACAGCGCGGTCAGCCGTCCGGACCAAAACTTGATTTTGGAGGAGCACAAAAAACTTTATTACTACTTGTCATTGGGGATCCCGGCCGACGTGGATATCAGTGTTTTTTGCCAACGGCACTTGGGGCGGTGGCTGGAATGCGCCCAAGCGATTATCTCTGCCTATCCGGATTATTTTACGGACTAAGGTTTGAGAAGAGGCAAGAAACTGGATGCAGCAGCCGTGAGCGCGGACTGCGAAGAAAGGAAGAATCACTATGGAAAGGCTGAATCAAGCACAGGTTGAAAAGAAAGAACGGCCCATTGTGGTCCTTCAATATGGAGAAGGAAATTTTTTGCGCGCATTTGCCGACCATATGATTGACGTTGCCAATGAGCAGGGGATCACCGACTTTGGAATTGCGATGGTGAAACCGCGGAAGAACGGGACACTCAGCCGTTTCCGTGAACAGGATGAGCTGTATACCGTCCTGCTTCGGGGGTATCAGAACGGAGCGGTGGTGGATGAAGCGCGGGTGATTACCAGCATTCAGAAGGCGATCGAATGTTATGGCCAATATGAGGAATATGAGGCGCTGGCGCGGCTTGAGACCTTGAAGCTGGTGGTCTCCAATACCACGGAGGCGGGTATTGTATTCGAGGAAAGTGACCGCTTTGAGCTGTGTCCTCCAGACACATTTCCGGGAAAGCTGACGAAGCTGCTGTACCAGAGGTTTGAGCATTTCCGCGGAGACCCTACCCGTGGGCTTATCATGCTTCCCTGTGAGCTGAATGAACGAAATGGCCAGCGGCTTCAGCGCTGCGTGAATCAATATATTGATTTGTGGAAGCTGGGGGACGGCTTTCGGTGCTGGGTGGAAAAAAGCTGTACCTTCTGCAACACCCTGGTGGACCGGATCGTTACAGGTGCTCCGAAAGACGAAGGGGAGGCCATTGCACAGCGTCTGGGCTATGAGGACCCGCTGCTGGACATTGCAGAGCCCTTTTCCTTTTGGGGGATTGAGCAGATGGGAACGGATGTGCAGGGGGTGTTCCCACTGGATCGCGCGGGGCTTCCGGTATTGTTTGTACAGGATTTGACCCCCTACCGGGAACGCAAGGTTCGTATTTTGAACGGCGCCCACACAGCCACAGCCCTGGCTGGCTATTTGGCGGGTTTTGATACGGTGGGCGAGCTTATGGCCGACCCTGTTTTTTCCTCGTACCTTAAGAAAATGGTTTATGAAGAAATTGTTCCTACAGTGCCCCTGCCTCAGGCAGAGGCCAGCGCATATGCAAGCGCGGTTTTTGAGCGCTTTGGAAATCCTTTTCTCCGCCACAGCCTGCTGGATATCTCTCTCAATTCGGTATCCAAATGGAAAACGCGCGTGCTGCCTTCGCTGAAGGATTTCTTCCAGAGGGAAGAGCGGCTGCCCCGTCTTCTGACGTTTTCCTTTGCCGCTCTGCTGGCGTTTTACCGTGGGGCGCGGGACAAGGACGGTCTGAAGGGAACAAGAGGCGGGGAAGAATACCCGATTCGGGATGACCGGGAAGTGATGGAGTTTTTTGCGGCCCATTCTGCCGCCGACTCCGTACCCCAGTATGTGGAAGCTGCGGCGGCGCACAGTGCCTTCTGGGAAGAAGATCTGCGTGCTTTGCCCGGCTTTGTGGAGCAGGTATCCGCCGACTTGCAGAGGATTCTGGATAGTGGAATGATGGCAGCGGCCCGTGAGTTGATGTAAAGAGGTGGTTTTGTGCGCGATATCATTGTGATCCATCCAGACGACAGCGTAGCCATTGCTCTGCGCCCTATTCATAAGGGAGAGACCATTTCCGTCAGAGATCAGGAACTGGTGATTCTGGAAGACATTGCCCCAGGCCACAAAATTGCTCTTTGTTCCATTGAGAAAGGGAGCAATGTCCTGAAGTACGGTTATCCCATTGGCCGTGCCAAGGAGATGATCCCGGCCGGAGCGTGGGTCCATACCCACAATTTACAGACCAATCTCAACCAAAAATTGGACTATACCTACGCCCCTGTGCTGCCGGAGCAGCGGCGGGAAGAGACCGAGTACTTTTTGGGATACCGGCGAAACGATGGAAAAGTAGGCGTTCGAAATGAGATCTGGATCATTCCTACCGTGGGATGTGTCAATTCCATCGCACAGCAAATCGAGCAGAAATCCCGGCCGCTGATCACGGGTACGGTAGAGAATGTCTGTGCGTTCCAGCACCCCTATGGGTGTTCCCAACTGTCTGAGGACCACGCCATGACCCAAGAAGCGCTGGCCGGATTGGCAAAGCACCCCAATGCCGGTGGTGTGCTGATACTTGGCCTGGGCTGTGAAAACAACAACATTCAGGAATTTCGTGCTGTTCTGGGTGAGTATGATCCGGAGCGCATTCGCTTTCTCAACTGTCAGGACTACCCGGATGAAGTGGACCAGGGAGTGGAATGCATTCGTAAACTGATCGCCTATGCGGGGACATGCAAGCGGGAGCCCTGCCCTGCGCAGGAGCTTATTTTGGGTTTGAAGTGCGGCGGCTCCGATGGATTTTCCGGCATTACTGCCAACCCGCTGGTGGGAGCGGCTGCCGACCTTCTTACGGCTCAGGGAGGAACTGCTGTCCTGACCGAGGTTCCGGAGATGTTTGGCGCAGAGACTATTTTGATGAACCGTTGTCAGAGCCAGGAAGTGTTTGAAAAAACGGTCTCGCTGATCAACGATTTCAAAGACTATTTTACAAGGCACGGACAGGTGGTATATGAGAATCCGTCTCCCGGAAACAAGGCGGGAGGGATCTCTACGCTGGAAGACAAATCGTTGGGATGTATTCAAAAAGGCGGAAGAGGGAGCGTTGTAGATGTGCTGAAGTACGGGGAACCGGTCCGCATCCGGGGACTTAACCTGCTTCAGGCACCGGGAAACGATCTGGTAGCTACCACAGCGCTGGTTGTGTCAGGCGCACAAATTGTGCTGTTTACCACGGGAAGAGGCACTCCCTTCCATTCTCCTGTCCCTACCGTGAAGATATCCAGCAATTCGGACTTATATCACAGGAAGAAAAACTGGATTGATTTCAATGCGGGCGCCTTGCTTGAAAATGGTTCCATGGAGAACATGAGCCGGGACTTTTTCCGCTATATTCTGGAAGTGGCATCGGGGAGACAGACGTTGGGAGAACAGCATGGATTCCGGGATATTGCTATTTTCAAAGACGGGGTGACCCTGTAAAAAGCACGGTACAGGAGTATAAACCGGCAGAAAACGAAAAGGAACATGGCCAGAACAAAAACAGATGGGCCGAGAATTTCATTTCTCGGCCCATCTGTTTCTTTTTAGAAGATTCTCAGCTGATTCGAAAGTGTACAGGAAAATCAGTCCGTCTCCAAGGAAAAGTACCGCAAGGCGTTTTTGTAGCAAACGCCGTCAACAATGCGCTTCAAATTCTCTTCCAAAGCGGGGTACTCACCATTTTCCACCCAGTCGCCGATGAGGTTGCAGAGGATACGGCGGAAATAATCATGGCGCGCATAGGACAGGAACGAACGGGAGTCGGTGAGCATACCGATGAAATTTCCCAGCAGTCCCAGATTTGCCAGGGATACCATCTGGTCGATCATGCCGACTTTCGTGTCGTTGAACCACCAGGCAGAGCCGTGCTGAATCTTTCCGGGCAGCTCATCGGTTTGGAATGCTCCCAAAATAGAGCCCAACTGAGCATTATCCGATGGGTTCAAAGAGTAGAGAACGGTTTTGGGACACTGGCGGGTCTTGTACAGGCAGGACAGCAGGGCAGCCACATTGGCGCCGCAGCTGTTTTGGGAAATCACATCAAAGCCGGTATCGGGTCCGAGAATGGGGAACATGCTCTCGTTGGGGTTGCGCAGGCAGGAGTAGTGCAGCTGCATAGCCACATCGTTTTTATGATAGAGGTGGGCCAGGCAGATCAGAAGGTAGGTCTGATACTGCTCAGATTCCACTTCGGAGATGGCTTGGCCGGCGCGGACCTTTTGATAAACGGCGTTGGCCTCCTCTGCGGTACAGGGGCGGAAGGGGATATAATCCAGGCCGTGGTCACTGGCCCGGCATCCCAGGCTGACAAAGTATTCCAGCCGCTGTTCCAGAGCGTCGCAGATCTCTTGCACAGAGTCCAGACTCTCTTTTTGCACACAGTGGGCCAGCTGATCGATATAGGACAGATAGCCGGGTTTCTGGATGTTGATGGCTTTATCCGGACGGAAGGACGGGCATACCTTCACGGTGAAAGTGGGGTCAGCGGCAATTTTTTTGTGCCACTCCAGAGAATCCGTCGGGTCGTCCGTAGTGCCGATGAAGGCCACATTGGACTGACGGATGAGGCCGCGGACGGTCATGTTGGGGTCGTTCTGCAGCTTGTCGTTGCAGTGCCTCCAGACCTCTTCTGCGGTTTCCGGAGTCAAAGGCTTGTCATAGCCGAAGAATTTTTTCAGCTCCAAATGGCACCAGTGGTACATGGGATTTCCGATCGCCATCTGCAAAGACTCGACAAACTTTAAATAACGCTCATAATCGGGCTGATCGCCGGTAATGTAATCCTCACTGACCCCATTGGAGCGCATGACGCGCCACTTATAATGGTCGCCTGCATAGGAACCGTCTGGCTGTTTGCCGCCCAGCCAGACTTGGGCGAGATTTTCAAAGCGGCGGTCCTCATAAATCTCGCGGGGATTGATGTGACAATGATAATCAACAAGAGGCGCGTTTTCTGCGTAGTCATGGAATAAGTGCTGAGCGGTTTTGGTATTCAAAAGAAAATCATGATCCATAAATGCCTTCATAAAATTTTCCCTCTGACGAGGTTCCTCCTTTTGATTCGAATTAGGGGGGATGGCAATAGAATGAAAATGATTGCAAAAAATGAAATGAACTAGCGGTTGCTGGCAATTTGCAAAAAGCTGCCATGCGGACAAAAGGCCGATTTGGCCCTGCAAGGGGCTTTTGAGCCGATCATTATGGGCAATTGGCGTGGGTTTTCCAGAAAGTTTTGGTTAAATTTGGAAAAAGAGGTAATTTGTGTCAATTAAAGCCATAAATATAAATGCAAACGTATTGATTGAGACATAAGGGTAGAAAAATAGCTGCCGATGGCCACAAAATAAACCAAACGGACGTCTGACTTATATTGTAATACATTGATGAGAAAATGCAATCATGAGTTGTGAAATTTTTCGATAAATATAGATAAAAAACAAATATTTATATAAAACGTAGAATTTTTCCAGAGAGAAAAATAGCCCCGTTTTCAAGCCGGAAAAGAGATTGAGAACGTAGGAGAGATGTATGAAAAAAAGTTTTTTGGAATTGCTACAAAAAATGGAAGATGATTTTGTAAAAAGAGGAGAAAACATACCATATGTCTTGACAAGGGGCCAAAAAAGAGTATTATGAACTCAACAAATGCAAACGATTTCATAAATGAGACATTTGGTAGAAATAGACAAGATCACAAGAAGGAAATCGTGTACTTAAAACAAAACTTTGGAACGTTGGTGATAGCAGGCGGCTTGTTGAATAAAAAGTGATACGGAAAATTCTTTTGTGATAGACAAAATGGTTTGATAGAAAGGGAGTGCGAGAGGTTTTGTCGAAAGTTATGACAAGAGAAATGGCGGCTGCCCTGATCAAGGACGAAGATACCGTGGTTTTAACTGGCAGCGGTGGTGGGGTCATGGAGCCCCATTTTCTGCTGGAAGGTATAGAAAACCGCTTTTTGGAAACTGGCAGTCCCAAAAATATAACGTTAGTACATGCCTCTGGAATTGGAGATAAGCAGCGTGCCGGTATTACCAGATTTGCCCATAAGGGTATGGTTCGCCGTGTGGTGGGCGGACACTGGGGCTGGTCACCTGAAATGCAGGCCATGGCGGTCAATAACGAGATTGAGGCCTATAACTTCTCTCAGGGAGTTTTGTGCCATCTTTATCGTGAAATTGCAGCGCACCGCCCCGGTCTTATTACAAAGACCGGAAAATATACTTTTGTCGATCCCCGCTTGTCCGGGGGCAAGCTGAACGAAGTTACCAAGGAAGACCTGGTAGAGCTTATTGAGCTGGATGGACAGGAGTACCTTCGTTATAAGACCTTCCCGGTAGACGTGGCCATTATTCGCGGAACGTATGCCGATGAAGATGGGAACATCAGTCTGGAGCAGGAGCCTGCTAAGCTTGATTTGCTGGCGGCGGCTCAGGCAGCCCACAACAGCGGAGGAATTGTGATTGCTCAGGTCAAGTATGTTGCACGGGCCAATAGCTTGGGCTCAAAGCGCGTGTCAATCCCCGGTGTTTATGTTGATGCCGTGGTGGTAGACCCAGAGCAAATGCAAACGGGCGAGGGCGAGTATAACCCGGCTTTCTCCGGCGATATGGAGATTCCTCTGAAAAATTTGAAACCGTTCCCGCTGTCAGCGCGGAAAGTGGTAGCCCGGAGAGCCTTTATGGAGCTGAAAAAAGGCTCGGTCATCAACCTGGGCTTTGGCATGGCGGATGGCGTAGCTGCAGTCGCGGCCGAAGAGGGATTTTCGGACCAGGTTACCATGACCATCGAGCAGGGAATTTATGGCGGCGTTCCGGCGCAGGGAGCCATTTTTGGCGTGGCAAGCAACCCTGTGGCTGTAATCGATGAGTGTGCTCAGTTCGACTTCTATTCTGGACGGGGCCTGGATGCTACGTTCCTGGGACTGGCCCAAGCGGATGCGAAGGGTAACGTCAACGTGAGTAAATTCGGCACCACGATCTCGGGCAGCGGCGGATTCATTGATATCTCTCAGTCCGCAAAGCAAGTGGTATTCTGCGGTACCTTTACCACCGGCGGCCTGAAAACAGAGGTGTCGGATGGAAAGGTAAAGATTCTTCAGGAGGGACGGATTCACAAATTCATCCAGGATGTGGAGCAAATCACGTTCAGTTCCCGCTTTGCACATGAGGAAGGACAAAAGGTCGTCTATGTGACGGAACGTTGTGTCTTTGTGCTGGGAGAAGAGGGATTGATCCTGACTGAGATTGCCCCTGGTATCGATCTGGAACGGGATATCCTGGGACAGATGGATTTCAAGCCCCAGATTTCTGAGAATTTAAAGACGATGGATGCCCGGATTTTTGAAGTATCGTTGATGAATTGTAAAGATTAAACCACAAACAGTCTAGAGGAAGGATAAAAAGAATGAGTGCAGAAGTATATTTGGAAAAGAAAAACGGCTGGGCGGTTATTACCATTGACCGGCCAAAGCAAATGAACGCACTGAATACGGACATTGTGGAAAAGATCGATGGGCTGCTGGATCAGGTGGAGGACGATCCTGAGATCCGCTGCTTGATGTTTACAGGAGCGGGAGAAAAGTCCTTCATTGCAGGCGCGGATATTGGTATGATGGGAGCTCCTTGTTATCAGCCGAAAGACGCGCACTATTTGATTACCTGCGGGTACAAAGTCTACAACCGTATTGAGTGGCTGAAGATTCCGACCATTGCCTGCATCAACGGGTACTGCTTGGGCGGCGGCCTGGAGCTGGCCATGTGCTGTGATTTCAGAATCGCCAGCAAAAATGCTCGGTTTGCGCTGCCTGAAATTGCACTGGGAATCATTCCTGGATGGGGCGGAACCATTCGTCTGCCGCGTATCATCGGAGAAGGACGGGCCAAGGATATGATCCTGCGGGCCAAACGGATCCACGCCGAGACGGCGCTGCAGTATGGCCTGGTCACCGAGGTATATGAGGATGTGCCCGCCCTGCGGGCCGGCGCGGAAGCGTTGGCAGTAGAGCTGGCTTCCAAGGCCCCCATTACCATGCAGATGGATAAAGAGCTGATCAACCGCTCCACCTTTACCCATAACGATGTGACGGATTCTTTGGCTCTGTCCTATTGCTTTACAACGCAGGATTCCCGTGAGGGCATTGCGGCTTTTTTGGAGAAAAGAACACCTGAATTCCACGGCTGCTGATGAAACACTGAGCGATCTTGACGCACATACCTTTGCGAAAAAATCAAATCAATAGGAGGAAAGAAGAATGAAGAAACTAATCGCTATGGCCCTTTCAATTGCAATGTCTCTGTCCCTGGTTGCCTGTGGTGGCAACAATTCCAGCCAGTCCGGCGGCAGCGCCGCTTCCGGAAGCCAGGCTGCGAGCTCCTCTAGTTCCGGCACTTCCGGCGAAACGATCACTATGCGCTGCAGCACAAACCATGCCGAAGGTTTTAACGTTTCCGTTGCCCTTCGCCATTGGGCGGATCTGGTCAGAGAGCGCACTGACGGCAGAATCAATATTGAGATCTATTACGACGCCGTTCTGGGCGACGAAAAGTCTGCCATTGAGCAGTGCCAGTATGGCGGCCTTGAGTTTGCACGCGTGAACATCAGCCCCATGTGTGAGTTTGTGGACGGCTTCAATGCTCTGAGCATGCCCTATCTGTACAATGATGACGAGCATTTCTGGAAGGCTATGGAGACCGTCGGCATGGAGCTGATGACCTCTCAGGAGATGAAGGACGCCGGCTTCTATGGCCTGACCTGGTATGACGGCGGCACCCGTAACTTCTACAACTCCAAGAAGCCCATCCACACTCCCGCTGACATGGCTGGCATGAATATCCGTGTGCAGGAGTCCAGCCTGATGATGGGCATGATCGAGGCCCTGGGCGCCAAGCCCACTGCCATGCCTTATGGCGATGTTTATTCCGGCCTGCAGACTGGTGTTATTGACGGCGCCGAGAACTCCGTGGTTCAGTACCTGGAGGTTTCCCACTATGAGGTGTCTCCTTACATCACCCTCGATGGTCATACCCGCGCTCCCGACATGCTGATCATGAGCGAGAAGGTGCGTGAGACCCTGTCTGAGGAAGACGTTCAGATCATCGCCGATGCGGCTCTGGAGTCCTGGGAGATGCAGCGTGAGCTGTGGGCCGAGGTGGATGCTGAGGCCAGAGGCAAGCTGGAAGAGCAGGGCGTTGAGTTTGTCGATCTGACTCCTGATGAGTTCCAGGCTTTTGTGGACGCCTGCGAGCCCATGTGGGAAGAGTATGAGGGCGGCAAGTACATGGACATTATCCAGGAGGTCCGCGCTCTGGCTGAGGCCTAATCCTAATTGGATGAAATTTGATCTGAAATTTTGAACTTTCGCAATATGGTAGTGTGTCGATAGGAATTATTTGCGGGCATTGTTCCGGATGCCGGAACAATGCCCGCATTTAACAAAACTATGATGGCTGGATGATATTGTTATGGTAACTGCATCAACAAAGCTATATGCGATTCTAGGGGACCCTATCGTACAGGCGTTGTCTCCGCTTGTTCACAATGCTGCATTTGAATTTGATGGTGAAGATGCAGTTATGGTGGGACTTCGTGTCACACCGGAGACACTGAAAGAAGCAATTCTAGGAGTTCGGGCAGTAAATATGGCAGGATTAGTGGTAACTATGCCGCTGAAATCCTGTATTATACCGCTTTTGGATGAGTGTGAAGAAAAGATAGATTTTCTTGGAGCGGTAAACGTCGTGACCTGTGAGAACGGAATCTTGAAAGGATACAATACCGATGGAGACGGGTTTATCCAGAACTTGAGAGTTCATGGCGGCCAGCCATCGGGAAAGGATGTATTCCTTTTTGGCGCAGGTGGTGCAGCCAGGGGGCTGAGCTATTCGCTGTTGGATGCCGGGATCCGGAAACTGACGGTTTGCAATGAAGATGAAGCTATGGCAAGGGCAATGTTTGACACATTGAGGCGGAAGTTTGATACAGAAATGGAGTTTGTCTCTCTGAGCAGCACAGAGGTGGCGCATGGATGCAGAGAGTCTGATTTCATTATCAATGCCACTCCTATGGGGATGAACGGAAGCCCGTCGCCATATGTAGAATGGATTCCGTGGGATGACTTGAAGACAACCGTGATCTGTGCAGATGTAGTCCACAAGCCTGTGGAAACGCCGTTTCTTAAGAAGGCACAGGCAAAAGGACTTAGAACGGCCGGGGGCGACGGAATGATGCTGTATCAGGGCGTTCTTGCCTACCGGCTTTTCACCAAACGGGATGCACCGGTTGCGGTAATGAAAAGAGCCATAGAAACAAGATTGGAGGTTGGTAAATCATGAAAGCAATTCGAAATCTGATTTTAGCAATTTTCCACGCGGCCTATCGTATTCTTTTGAGTTATTCAGAATACGTTCTGCTGGTTATTGTGGGCGTTGTGACCTGTGATGTAATCGGGCGTAATCTGCTGGGCGGCAGCGTGATGTGGGCCCAGGAAATTTCGCTGCTTTTGATTGTGTGGATGTGTTTTGTCAGCATGGCTGTGGGTGTGGAACGCCGTACCCATATCAGCATTGAAGTGTTTTATATGATGTTCCCGAAGAAAATGCAGAAATTTCTGGATATTCTGAATCAGATTATCTTTTTCTTTGTCGGTATCTTCTTTACCTACTATGGAAGCCTGCTGGTGATGAACACCTGGACATCTACGCTTCCGGCCAGTAAACTTCCCGCAGGTGTGTTGTATCTTATGATTCCTGTAGGCGGATTCTGTATTGCCCTGTTCACCCTGATGAATCTGCTGGGGCTGGGGAAGTACAAGCACGTGGAAAAATATGATCCGGATTATAAGGAGTCGGAAGAAGAAAAGAAGGAACTTCCCTGAGCGATATACCAGTAGACACCGGGGAAGTTAAGGATTAGAAAAGGGAGGCTATTTATGAGTCCTGAAACGATTGCCATCATAATTCTGTTGGCTTTGTTTGCAACGATGACCATTTTCCATTTGCCGGTCACATTCGCAATGATTATTTCCACCGCAGTCACTATGCTGTTCCTGGATATCCCGATGATGACCATGGTGCAGCAAATGGCCAAGTCGGTGAATTCGTTCTCTTTGCTGGCAATCCCCTTCTTCATCCTGATGGGTGAGATCATGGGAGCCGGAGGAATATCCGATCGTTTGTTTAAGTTTGCCAACGTTTTGGTGGGCTGGCTCCGGGGCGGACTGGCTCACGTCAATGTTCTTGCTTCCATGTTCTTTGGCGGCATTTCCGGTTCGGCTGTTGCCGATGTGGCCTCTTTGGGCAAGATTGAGATCCCCATGATGGAGAGTGCAGGCTATGGGAAAGAGTTTTCCATTGCAGTAACTGCCTCCAGTGCATGTCAAGGATTGTTGATTCCTCCCAGCCACAACATGGTCGTGTTTGCTATGGCGGCCGGCGGAATTTCGGTCGGAAAGCTGTTCCTGGCCGGTTACGTACCGGGCGTTCTCCTTGGTCTGAGCCTGATGGGCCTGTGTGCTTATTTCTCCATTAAGCGCAACTATCCCAAGGGAGAGAAGATCAGTGTTAAGCAGGCGCTGTACATTACAAAAGACGCCCTCTTTGCTCTTGGCACCGTCATCATCGTGGTAGGCGGCGTGGTTATGGGCTGGTTCACTGCTACCGAGGCTGCTGCAATTGCCTGTATCTACAGCTTCCTCGTAGCCGCCTTCATCTATCGTGAGCTGAAGCTGAAGGCGATCAAGAAGGTTCTGTGGAACACGGTTATGACCCTGTCCATGGTATACAGCCTGATTGCTGCGGCCGGTGCGTTTGGCTGGATGCTGGCCTATTTGCGCGTCCCCGCGAAGTTTACCAACCTGCTGCTGACCGTGAGCGACAATAAGATTGTTGTGCTGCTTCTCATCAATGTGATTTTGCTGCTGCTGGGCTGCGTTATGGATATGGCGCCCCTGATTCTGATTATGACTCCCATTCTGCTGCCCGTGGTGACCAAGTTCGGCATGGATCCGGTTCAGTTTGGCATTATGCTGATCTACAATCTGGCGATCGGTCTGCTGACGCCTCCTGTGGGCTCCTGCCTGTTTGCAGCCTGTGCGGTGGGCGGGTCAACCATTGAAAAAGTAACCAAAGAGCTGTTGCCTTTCTATGTTGTAATGGTTGTTGGTCTGCTGATTGTTACATTCTGCCCGGCGGTCAGTATGGCTCTGCCGACGCTGCTGATGGGATAATAAGTGTATGAAAATACAGAAGAATGATATCCGAGTGGAACGCCTGCGTAAGCTGTACCAGGAAAGCGGCCATACCGCGTTGATTTTAACACGGGCGGCCAACCTGTATTGGCTGTTGGGCGGCCGGGTTCAAGTTGGAATTGCAGGGGATTACGGTATTTGCCGTGTTGTGGTCAATGATGAGCGCGTGGTGATCTTGACCAACAATATTGAGGCCCAACGTCTGAGAGACGAAGAAGTGGGAGAAGTTCCTGAGATCCTTGCTTTTCCATGGGCGGATGAAGTGGAAAGCGCTGCAGCAGAGCGTGAATTATCCGGTGAAAATCCGCTGCTGGATACGGCTTGCGAAGCTTCTCTGCGGAACATCCGCACGGTGCTGCTTCCGGAACAGATCCGGGAGGCAGAGGAAGTAGCAGGTCTGTGTGGAGAAGCTGTGACGCAGACGGCCATGCAGATCAAACCTGGGATGACGGAATTTGAGATCTCTGGAATTTTGTCCCGAGAAGCCATATCCCGCGGTCTGGTTCCAAATGTTTTGTTCACCCCCACAGACAGTCATATCAGCGCTTATCGCCATGCACTGTCTGGAAGCAAGAAGATGGAAAAGCTGGTTATGCTGTCTCTGGGGGCAAATTACAATGGACTCTATGCCAGCATAACACGTTTTCTCAGCTTTGGTCAGCCGGATGCCGTCACCATGAGGGCACAGGAGATGGCCTGCAGCGTGGCTGCCCGGATCTATACCGAAACAACTGTGGGCAAAACGTGGAGTGAACTTTATAAGGAATTGGGCTGTGCCTATGAGGACTTGGGAATTGCAGAGGAATTCAAGCTCCACCATCAAGGTGGATTGGGTGGTTTCCAGGTTCGGGAGCTGCGGTTAATGCCCAGCTCTGACGGCAAGGTACAGGCAAACCAGCTCTATGCATGGAATCCATCCTGCACTGGCTTTAAATCGGAAGACATGCTTTTGGTTGGGGAGCATGAAAATCGTCTGTTGACGATCACACCGGAATTCCCGCATCGTGCATACTCGTATGGGGGAAAGACGTGGAATCTCGCTCAGATTATGATTCGCTGAAAGGAAGCCATATGATATGAAACAGTATTGGAAAGCACCAGAGTTGCTGGAGCAATTGAAGCCGGAAGATATTGGCATGGTGTACACATCGCTGCGCCGTCTGGAAATCGGCAAAGAGCCTGTAACCGTGGAAAGCGGTGACGAGGAGCTGTGCCTGCTGTGTATTGAGGGCGCTGTACATTATGAGACGGAAGAGCTCCAAAGTGAGGCGGTTATGCTGGACATGCTGTATGTGCCCATTCAGTCCAGAATTACCTTCTCTTCCGAAACAGGCGGCGTCATTATGAAGTATGGCGCACCCTGTACCCGGAAGACAAAGTTTGGCCATATCCGTTTTGAGGATGTGGACAAAGATGAGCGCCATAAGGTTTATGGTAAGGTAGAGAATGGGACCCGCCGGGATGTGTGGAACTTCATTGACGAAACGTTTGATTCGTCACGCTTCCTCACCGGTATTTGCCGGGGAGTAGACGGCGGATGGACGGCATGGCCTCCGCATGAGCACGGCAAGGAGCGCGAGGAAGTTTATGTCTATTTTAACATGGGAGATTCCTTTGGTGCCCAGTTTGTTTATGATGACATGGATAACCCCGATGTAGTGGCTCTGGTCCGAAACGGCGATGTAGTAAGTGTACCTCGGGGCTATCATCCAAGTGTGGGAAGCCCCTGCGGCGGTATTTTCTATGCCTATGTCATGGTTTCGACAAGTGCAGAGGACCGCAATTTTATGGATCTGCGGACACAGAAGATCTACGGAGACAGACTTGAGTAAGGCTTGCCGCACCGGATGGTGGAACGGAATGCCCAGCGGCGGCAGCCGGTCAAGTTAAGGGCTGTGTCCAAAGCAGATTGGGGCCAGGCAGAGAAACGGCTGCCTCAAAACCACAGATTTTGGATGCAGACTGGCATGGACATGTTTTGCACACGGAATGCTGCTGCGTTAGAGACACAATGGTCCATATATGCTTTAGCTCGCAGCGGAAAGGAATTGTCATAGTATGGAACATAAGTTGATAAATTGTCCCTCTCTGGCTAACAGCAACCTTTTGGAGTTGGAACGAGATGTAGCTCAGCTTTGGGAAGGGGGCGCCCGCTTTTTCCACATCGATATTATGGATGGACACTATGTGCCGAATCTTTGCTATCCGATTCGCCTGATCTCCGACCTAAAAGCAAAGTATTCTGATGCCATTGCGGATGTCCATCTGATGGTATCAAACCCCGCTGACTATGTGGAGAGATTACGCCAAGCCGGTGCGGACTATGTTAGCTTCCATGTGGACAGTACGAACTTCAGCATACGTTTACTAAGGAGCATTAAGGAAGCCGGAATGAAAGCGGGAGTGGTTCTGAATCCTTCCCAGCGCGTTGATGTGCTGACTCCTTACATTGACAAGGTAGACTATGTGGTACTGATGACGGTGGAACCTGGCTATGCGGGACAGACGTTTATGACGGAAGCCATTCCGCGGGTGGCCGAACTATCTGCCTTGCGCAAGGCCTCGGGCAATGATTTTCTGATTTCCATTGACGGCGGAATCAACTATCCCAATGTCATTCCCTGCGTCCGAAACGGTGCGAATATGTTTGTTACGGGAATTTACACCGTTTATCACCAGGAAGACGGAATTGTGTCCGCCTGCAAGCGCTTTGAGGAGGAAATGCGGAAAGGCCTGGAGGAGTGAGCCGATGGAGCAAAGGAAAACGACTGCTCTGGTGACGGGCGGCAGCCGGGGAATTGGCCTGCTGATCGCCCGGCAGCTGGGTCTGGAAGGGATGCGTGTAGGCATTGTTGGAACCGGCCCGGAAGAACGGTATCCGGAAGCGACAAAAATGCTGCGGGAAGCAAAGGTAGACTATTGCTGGCTTTCGGGTAATATTGGGAATTCGGAAGACCGGCAAAGAATCGTGAAGGAAGCTATTCTGGCGTTGGGTGAGATTCGAGTCCTGGTAAACAACGCCGGAGTAGCCCCCAAACAGCGGTCTGATCTGCTGGAAATGACCGAAGAGAGCTATGACTATGTGGTGGATATCAACACGAAAGGAACGATGTTCCTGACGCAGATGGTAGCCAAGCACATGATCGCTCTGCCGCTGGAAGGACGGAAAAAACGGGGAACCATCGTAAATATATCGTCCTGTTCTGCGGAAGTAGTCTCTCTGAATCGAGGGGAGTATTGTGTTTCCAAAGCTGGCGTGTCTATGCTGACAAAGCTTTATGCAAAGCGTTTGGCGGGAGATCTCGTCATGGTGCATGAGGTCCGCCCTGGCGTAATTGCAACCGATATGACCAGCAAGGTAACGGAGAAATACGATCATCTGATCGAAAACGGAGTGTTTCCCATTGCAAGGTGGGGAACAGCACAGGATGTTGCAGATATGGTTTCCATATTGTGCAGTGACAGAATCACCTATACCACTGGAAATTATATTGATGTGGATGGTGGCTTTCATATCAGGGAGCTGTGAGATGTGAATAATTCTCGCTTAAGAAACATAGTTGTCCTGATTGTGACGTTTTCCATATGGGGAAGTCTTTATGTAATCAGCAAATATACCATGGACAAGATCCCGGCTTTTTCGGTCATCTTCCTGCGCAGTGCCATTGCGGCCATAGCCCTATTTGCACTGCTGAAGATAAGCCGCACGGCAAAGCCCGTCAAGAAGGAAGATATCAAGTATTACCTGCTGGCCGGGGTGGTGGGGTATTTCCTGTCTGTGGGACTCCAGACATTAGGAACGAAATATACCGGTGCCGCTATGGCGGCCTTGGTTAATTCACTTAACCCGCTGGTAATTCTGATGATCTCGGCTGTGTTCCTGAAAGAAAAGCTGACGGCGCGGAGAACATGCGGCATTGTGCTGGCTGTGATAGGCGTTTATATCATTCTGGGCGGTGTCCAGGCTGGAAGCCAGATGGCGGGTGTGGTGATGTCTCTTTGCTCTGTATTGGCATGGAGTATTATTTCCATTGTAAACAAGCAGTTAAGTCAGCGCTATTCCCCCATTCAAGTCACCGCCTATGGTGTGGCAATTGCCACAGTACTGAATGTGGTGCCTGCTTCGCTGGAGTGGGTGGCCAGTCCTCCTCAATTCAGCTGGACGGTTGTGCTTGCGCTGATTTACATGGGCGTTGTGTGTACCGGGGTAGCCCACATGCTGTGGAACTGGTGCCTTGCCCGCGAGGATGCCAATTTCTGCTCTGCATTTTATCCCTTGCAGCCCCTTGTCGCTTCTTTGATGGGAATCCTGTTTCTGCACGAGGATGTCACAAGAAATTTTATGGTGGGTTCTATCATTGTAGTGGTGGGGTTTGTGATTTCAATTATGGAGCCGAAAAAGGTAAAACAATAGGATCACGTTATGTGCTACAAGTTGGAGCAAAAGCGCTCCCGGAACAGAAATGGGAATATGCAGCACAGAGCAATTAATGTAAGAAAAGGAAACGATACAGATGGATGCTCATTGGAACAAAAAAGTGGAATTCAAAGCCTTCCAAACCATTGTGGTGGGCAGCGGTGCAGCTGGACTGAATGCGGCATTGATGCTTTGGAAGCAGGGGATCACGGACATTGCGATCCTCTCGGAAGGCTTGAACTATGGTACCTCCCGGAATACCGGCTCTGATAAACAGACCTATTATAAGTTGACCACATCTGGTTCAGAGCCCGACAGTGTCCGTCGTATGGCAGAGGCCCTTTTTTCAGGAGGCTGCATGGACGGCGATCTGGCGCTTGCGGAGGCTGCAGCTTCCACAAGGGCGTTTTACCATCTGGTGGAGATTGGTGTCCCATTTCCCTGCACCCCCTATGGGGAGTATGTAGGCTATAAGACAGACCATGATCCCTGCAAGCGGGGAATCTCAGCTGGTCCCCTGACTTCGAAATATATGACGGAGTGTCTCATCCGGGAGATTCAAGAGAGGAACATTCCCGTGTTTGAGGGCTGGCAGGTCATCGAACTGTTAACCGAGCAAACGGAGGCAGGAAAACGGGCGGTGGGTGTTCTGGCGATGAAACGAAACCAAGACCTGCCTGAGTTTTTCGTGATCTCGTCCAACAATGTGGTCTATGCGACCGGCGGCGAAGCAGGGATGTATCAGACTTCCGTGTATCCGGCTGTTCAGACCGGCGGCACCGGTGTGGCGCTGCGGGCGGGAGTCCGGGGCAAAAACCTGACAGAATCACAGTTTGGAATTGCATCGATCAAATTTAGGTGGAATCTGTCTGGCAGCTATCAGCAGGTTCTTCCACGCTATGTGTCTACGGATAAAGATGGCAACGATGAGCGGGAATTTCTTCAGGATTACTTTGAAACACCCGAGCAGCTCCTTGCGGCCATTTTCTTCAAGGGGTATCAGTGGCCCTTTGATCCCAGAAAAATTGAACATTATGGCTCTTCCCTCATCGATGTACTGATCTATATTGAGACGGTAAAGAAAAAGCGCCGTGTATTTTTGGACTATCGCCGCAATCCTTCCTGGGCCATGAAGGATGGAAAGATGGACTTTAGCCGTCTCAACGAGGAGAGCAAGGAGTACCTGACGCTGTCAAATGCGCTGCAGGAGACTCCCATTGAGCGTCTGGCCCATATGAACCCGGCTGCGATTGAATTGTACCGGTCTCACCACATTGACCTCTATCATGAGATGCTGGAGGTTGCCATTTGTGCCCAGCACAACAATGGAGGCCTTGTGGGCAACTGCTGGTGGGAAAGCAACATTGCGCATTTCTTCCCGGTAGGGGAAGTAAATGGTACACACGGTGTCTATCGTCCGGGTGGAAGCGCCTTGAATTCCGGCCAGGTGGCCGGCATTCGCGTCAGCCAATATATCGCCAATAACTATCGTGAGCAGCCTTATGACCGAGAAGCACTGGAGCGTGTGGCCGGACAAAGCATCGAGGCGGCGATGGAATTTGGACATATGGTGCTGGAGCGGAACGCGGAGAGCTTTGACCTGGTTGGTGAGTACCATGCATTGCAGGAACGGATGAGCCGCTGCGCGGCAGTTATTCGCAATACCTGTGAGATACAAGAGGCGATCCAACAGGCGAAAGAACAAATTCACCGTATTGAAACCCAGGCCTTGGTGAAAGAGCCGAAGTATTTGCACATGGTGTATCGGCTGCGGGATTTGGCGGTGAGCCAAGTAACGTATTTGTCCGCCATAGCGGATTATATTGCCCACGGCGGCAAGAGCCGAGGGTCTTATCTTATCTATGATCCCGAAGGAGTGAAACCGCTGGACGAGCTGGAGGAAGAGTTCCGCTATTCCTTGGAAAACGGAGCACTTTCCGATCAGATTCAAGAAGTGGAGTACGATCCGGCCGGCTGTCATTTTATGTGGCGCAACCGCCGTCCCATCCCGGAGGAGAACGAGTGGTTTGAGACAGTATGGAGTGACTGGCGTAATGGAGTAGGCTTCCATTAAATGTGCACAAAATAAAAAATATAATACCAAAACGACAATAAAGTGCTAATATATACTTAGGATTTATGGCATTGGATCTGCCTATACATGATGTTTGTAACAAAAAACGATTGAAAGGAAGGTAAGGTGAGGAGAATGGCAACGATCCGGGATGTTGCTAAACTTGCTGGTGTGTCTTGTAGCACCGTTTCACGGGCTATTTCAGGAAGTACTGTGGTTGACAATGAGACCAAAAAACGAGTTCTACAAGCTGCGAATAAACTCCACTACGTGCCCACACAGATGGCCAGAGGTCTAAAACAACGTAGAAGCAAAATGATCCAGCTGTTAGTCCCTACCATTACCAACCCGTTTTTCCCGAAGCTGATTGACTGCTTCAGCAAAGAGATCGACCAGTATGGGTATGCCACATTCCTAAGTGTGTCTAAGTCATCCAAAAGCGAGGAATTGAAATGCGTCCAGCGGGCGCGTGAGTTTTCGGCGGATGGCATCATTCTGGTTGCCAGTACAGATGACTGCGACCATATTACGGCAATGAAAAATTATGGGATTCCCATGATTTTAGTGAACCGATCCTGGGACCTGGGGCTGCCCAGCGTAACAAACGACAATTTTTTCGGTGCGTATAAAGCGGTAGAGCATTTGATTCTTCACGGTCACCGGAAAATTGTATGCATCATGAGCGATATCTCAGTTCAGCATATCCGAGAGCGGTATGCGGGCTGTCTTCAGGCATTCCGGGATTATGGCATTGGTTCCGAGGGTGGGGTGTTTATCCAAGCCCAGAGCACAAAGGAGGTCTATGATAAAACCTGCCGAGCGCTGGAAGAAAATCATGACGTGACAGCGTTCTTTGTCGCCAGTGACTGGATGGCCATGGGGGTTTACAGCGGAGTGATCCGGGGCGGCTATTCCATTCCCAAAGATATTTCTGTCATGGGATTCGACGATGTGGAAGATTCCGCGTATATGATCCCGCCGCTGTCTACCTGGCACCACCCCATTGAAACCATAGCGCAGATTGCAGTAAAAAAGCTAATCGACCACATTGAGGGAAGAGAAACCGACTGGGACGGAAAGATCGTCATCCACGGTCGTTTGATTGAGCGGAATTCTGTTTGTCAAATTGGGCCTGCGCCTGAAAAAATCAAAAAAGAATCGGGACCTCTCGATCCTATTAATTTTAGTGAATCTGTTTAGGGAGGAATTTTTATGTGTAAAGTAGCAGCGGTCACCGGCGGAAGCCGCGGAATCGGATTTGGCATTGTGAAGCAGTTTGCCAGCGAAGGCTATAAAGTCGGCATTTTGGATATCAATGCCGAGGAGGACTACCGCAAAAATCTGGATCAGCTGGATGCCATGGGGGCCGAATATTTCTACATGCAGGGAGATACCCGCGAGCAGAAAGACCGGGAAGCCTTTGTCGCCATGCTCGTAGAGCGGTTTGGCGGGATTGATGTGCTGGTCAATAACGCCGGGGTAGCGCCAAAAGTCCGGATGGACCTGCTGGACATGACGGAGGAGAGCTTTGACCGTGTGGTTGGCACAAACCTTAAGGGAACGATGTTTATGTCTCAGCTGGTAGCCAAACAGATGCTCAAGCAGCCTATGAAGGGAAGCAAGCGCGGGACGATTGTGAATATCGGCTCCGCCTCTGCCACGGTGTCCTCCTCCAACCGCTGTGAGTACTGCGTGGCAAAGGCCGGCGTGGTGATGCTGACCAATGTGTTTGCCGAGCGTCTGGCCGGCGATGGCATTATGGTCCATGAGATTCGTCCTGGCGTGATCGATACTGATATGACCAAGGTCGTTCATGAGAAATACACTAAGCTGATTGCAGAAGGCCAGTTCCCCATTGCCCGGTGGGGGACCCCGGAGGATGTGGCCAGCGTGGTAAGCCTTGTTTGTGACGACCGCTATGTCTACACCACTGGCAACTACATTGATGTTGACGGCGGCTTCCATATCCGCAGACTGTAAAACAATGAAGACGGCCATATATGGAGCGGGAGCTCTGGGCACCGTTATGGGAGCCTTGCTGACCCAAAAGGGAGTGGACATCGACCTGATCACCCGCAATGCGGAACATGCCCGTGCGATGAAAGAACACGGCGCCGTCATCTATGGACTGATCAATGAAACGATTCCAGTGCATTCGATGACGCCCGATGAGATGCAGGAACGGTATGACATTATCTTCCTGATGACCAAGCAGATGCAAAACCGGAAGGATGCGGAATTTCTGCTGAATTATCTGTCGGAGGATGGCGTGATCTGTGTCCTGCAAAATGGGATCCCTGAGCCGGAACTTGCCCAATGTATAGGGGAAGACCGGGTGATCGGAGGAATTGTGACCTGGAACGCAGTGCGGACCGAGGCGGGGCGCGTGTTTGTGTCGCCTCCGGCCAGCTCCCTGTCGTTTAGTGTGGGCACCATTTCCGGGGCAAGGACGCCCCAGCTGCTGAAGGTTCAGGAAGTGCTGAGCCAGATGTGCATGACCGAGATTGTGGATAATCTGATGGGGCTGCGCTGGAGCAAACTGATCATCAATGCCTGTCTCAGCTGTCCTGCCACCATTTTGGGCGGAAAGTGCGGCGATGTACTGGATGATCCCCAATGGCGCCGTGTGGCTATGCATATCCTCCACGAGTGCGTGACGGTGGGCCATGCGGCTGGGGTGGAATTTGTAGAAATCCAAGGCTGCAACTTTGCCAAGGAACTGGACTTTGTGACGGAGGAAGAGGAACAGCGCAGCCTTGCATTGGCGCCGGAGTGTTTCTCCAAATATCATCCTGGGGTGCCAAGCATGCTGGGTGATCTGCAAAAGGGAAGACCATGCGAGATCGATGCTCTGGTGGGCGTCATATGCCGGATGGGGCGGGAACATGGAATCGCCACACCCTTTAGCGATATGGCAGTTCGGACCGTAAAGGATATCAGCGAAGGGAAGATTACCTTCTCCAAGGAGCATGTGGCCAGATTCGTCCCCCTGTTTACGTAACGGAAAATAAAGCCAAACAGGAGATGGCAGGAGAATGAATACTAACAACTTGACAGAAGTAGAGAAAACGGTGGAATCGATTCCCATGGGCCAGAAAGCCTACTACTCCAAAACAGTAACCGAGGCGGACGTGGCCATTTTTCAGGGGATCACTGGCGATGGAAATGCCTTAAGCACCAATGCCTCTTTTGCGGCCCGGACGCCGCTGGGACGCTGCCCCATTCAAAGTGAGCTGCTGGCCAGCTTTACCTGGCCGGTGTCCACCATGATTGCCAGCCCCGGTGCGGTGACCATTGGTCAGGAGCTGACCTTCTTTAAACCAGTCTATGTAGGCGATACGGTGACGGTGGTCGGCGAAGTGACCAAGAAAGTGCTGGAGAAAAAGTTTGTCTATGTTCAGACCACGATCTATAACCAGAATGATGAAATGGTCGCCGATGGCTTTGTGCTGGAACTGATGCGGGTTCATTCGTAAGAGGGGGAAAAAGATGAATTCTGTGTATGCAAAGAAGAGACCGGAGGACTTGAAGGTAGGCGACTTTGCCCTGTTCCCCAAAACGGTCAGTGCTTCTGACGTTATGATGTTCTCCGGCAACACAGGGGATTTGAGTCCTGTTTATGTAAATGCCGTATTTGGGCAGGAAAGCAAATTCCAGGGTCAGGTTGTCCCTCCGATGCTGTTGGCGTCCATGCTTGGCGGTGCAGTCTACCGTCTGCTCAGCCCGGATGCTTTTCCGCTGCAGCGAAAATTTGACGTGGTAAAGCCTGTGTTTGCAGGCGATACCGTAACGTGCCGGGCCGAAGTCGTGGAAATTGATGCGCAGAAGTGTCAGGTGACGCTGCGTCTGGAGGTTTTCAATAGCGCCAATGAACTGGTCCTGAACGGAGCAAGCGTCGAAACGATGGACATTCGGGAGTGAGATACGATGAAAATGGAAGCAGTAACGATCAAACACATCAACGATATTCATGTAGGCGACACAGCCTGCTATGAAAAGACGGTTACTGAGGCCAACGTGATGATGTTTGCTCAAATCAGCGGTGACTATGCTCCCCAGCATGTGAGCAAGACCTTTGGGGATACCACGATGTTCCATAACCGGATTGCCCATGGAATGCTGGTGGTGGGGCTGGTTGGCCCCGTGCTGACCGAGTTGTGTGGAGAAGCCTCCATGACACATTTTCAAAACATCCGGTTTCGAAGCGTGGTGCTGTTAAATGACACAGTCCATGTGGAAGGCGTTGTGACTGCGGTGGACGAGGAACAGCAATTGGTCACCATTCAGGTGGAATGCCGCCGTGTGGGTTCGAAGGAAGAAGACCGGCCATTTATCATTGGAGAGTTCCAGCAGAGTTTGGCGCTTTGAACAGAGATTCAAGAAGGAGAACGATTATGGTACAGAAGATAAATGTTTATGAAGATATTGAAGGGACTGAGTATCCGGCCGGCCGCCGTACGCGGGTGCTGGTAGGTGTGGACAGCCCGCTGCAGGCGGAACACTATGTTGTAGGCACCGCCATGGTGCATCCAGGCGGCGGCGTGCCCGAGCATTCCCACGAGACCGAGGAGACCTATTTGATCATGTCGGGCACCGGGATCATGACCATTGAAGGGGAAGAGGTTCCCGTTAAGGCGGATGATGTCATTCATCTGAAGCCCTGGCAGCCGCACGAGCTGAAGAACACAGGTGATACCGAGATGCGCACTATTTTTGTTTATGCACCGAAGATGGTTGTGGATCACTGGGCCCAGGAGGCAAGCGGAGAGCTGAAGTGATCCCCCTGCAAAAAAGGCCGCGGAAGAAGTCGTGGCTTTTTTTGCTCACTGGACAGATGTTGCATAAGGAAAGGAAAGCAGGACATGAAAGTAATCACAGCAGAAGAAGCTGCACAGCTGATTACTGACAATAGCACCGTTGCACTGAGTGGATCGGGCGCCGTCAATGTGGTTGCAGAGCAAATCTTGGCTGCAATAGAAGCACGGTTCCTAAGTACGGGGAGACCCAGGGGACTTACGTTATTCCACCCACAGGGAATTGGAGACAAAGAGCACGGCGGAGTGGCCCATTTTGCACATCCGGGTCTTTGCAGACGTGTCATTGGCGGCCATTGGGGGCTGAGCCCCGCCATGAGCCGCTTGGCAGAGGAAGAGCAGATAGAGGCATACAATCTTCCCCAAGGAGTTATGGCTCAAATGCTGCGGGATATGTCCGCAAGAGGACCGGGCGTTATCACGAAAATAGGCCTGGACACCTTTGTGGACCCAACCCAAGAAGGCGGCAAGATGAACAAGTCGGCCAAAGAAGAGCTTGTGGAGCGAATTACTCTGGATGGGGAGACCTGGCTTCGCTATCGGCCACTTCCGGTGGATATTGCTGTGATTCGGGGTACTTCAGCGGATGAAGACGGATATATCAGCATGGAGGAAGAAGTGCATTATGATGAGGTGGCCTCTATGGCTGCCGCAGCAAAAAATAACGGCGGTCTGGTCATTGCACAGGTCAAATACCTGAAAAAACGGGGCGAGATCCCTTGTGCCCAAGCGAAAGTTCCCGGATTTCTGGTAGATTATGTGGTTGAAGTTCCGGACCAGCGGCAGAGTATGCATTCCTTTTATTGCCCGGCCTACTGCGGGGCCAGCAAAGAGCCTGAACTTCCCACATGGCCCAATCCGGGACTGGATATACGAAAATTCATTGCCCGCCGGCAAGCGTTGGAACTGCGCCCTGGCATGGTTGTAAACATCGGTCTTGGAATCTCCAATGGTGTCCCTGCCATCTTGGCAGAGGAGGGAGTCTGGGACAAAGTGGTGTTTTCTCTGGAACAGGGACAGTCCGGCGGAGTCCCCATTATGGGTCCCGATGCGGGAACCATGTCCGGCCCGCGGATTATCGTAGAGCAGCCCATCCAACATGATATGTACCACGGCGGAATTTTGGATGCAGCATGCTTATCCGCTGGGGAAATCGACCGCTTTGGAAATGTGAACGTAAGTAAGCTGGGACGGAACGTCACAGGCTGCGGCGGTTTTATTGATATCTCCCAGGAGAGCAAACGGATTATTTTTGCCGGATCGATGTGCGTGGGCAGCGTGGTGTCTCTGGACAACGGAACTGTGAGAATCCAGCAGCAAGGTACGGTAAAGAAGTTTGTCAATCAAGTGAAGCAGATCACCTATAGCAGCCGTTCCGCCATAAAAAAGGGCCAGTATGTGGTATTTATTACCGAACGGGGCGTATTTCATCTGGGAGAGGACGAGCTGGTACTTACTGAGATAGCACCGGGGGTTGATCTGCAGCGGGATATTTTGGAACAGATGGAGTTTGCTCCCAAAGTATCGAAGCAGTTAAGGCAAATGCCTGCCGAGCTCTTTGCAGAGGGACGCATGGGCATTGAGCATGTCTGGGCACGGTTAGACCAGCAAAAGGCGCGCCTATCATAAAACCAAACGACGATGGAAGCGAGGAAAGCCGGATACGGCGTGGCCATCCGTTCAGAAATCCGCGCGTTTGGAAGATGGAATGACGCGAAAGCGCATAGATGAAAACCCAGCCTGTGTTTTATATGCACAGGCTGGGCTTCTTAACAAAGAGAGAATTGTTTTGAAATGCTGTTGCGCTACCCGGAAATCCCTGTTCCCACACGGCATAGGTAAGCGGCACTGGCCGCCAAATCGGCAGACAGGCTGTCTCGAATATTGCCTTCCAAACCGCAGGTTCCTTGGTAACCCATGTCTTTCAGGGCCCCCACGATGTTGGAAAAATCCAGATTTCCCAAACCGGGGAGAAAACGAGTGTCGTCTGACAGATGAATGTTCCGCACATAGGAGTGCAGACGGTTGACATCCTCCATGGTGTCCGTTTTTCCAACAGCCATGTGGTAGGTGTCCGGCAAAATATAGAGCCTGGGATCTCGGATGGCAGTTACGATCTGCTCTGCTTCCCGAAGCGTGCAGGCACAACTGCTCTCACTGCGGTTGGTTACTTCCAGGAGAACCGGAACATCCGCTTTTGTCCGCTGGCATATCTGGCCAATAGAATCCGTAAGTCGGGCTTCTGCGGCCTCCGGGATATCCCCAGGTCCGCCTTTCAAGAAGCCTAAGATGACGCCGGCCCCCGCTTTCGCCGCATATTCGATGTTGTCAACGCACCCCTGTATGGATTGTTCCCGCAGTGCGTTGTCTGCAGTGGAAAGGGAATAGCCGTTGGTTTTGGCATAAGCACCGGTAGCTAAATAGGTGAGGACCAGGTGATATCTGGCCAGCAGAGCGGTCAGATCATCCGGAGAGATCAGTGTCAGGTCAGGAAGATTGAGCTCTATGCCATAGAAGCCCAACTGCTGCAGCTGCGCCAGAAGAGCCTCGAAAGAAGTGCGCTCTTCTGCTGCGCGGTATGTGGTTTGCAGTGTGATACGGAATGGGAACTGTTTGCTCAGTTTTTCCATCTTGAAACACCTCTGGTAAGTTGATCGGTCTACGATTAAAATTATATTGGTTTCATAGATGAATTGCAACTGTAACCAAAGGGACAAAAAATCAAATTTTCCTGGGAGGAATGTTTCCTCCGTTCCCCCTTGCTTAGGGGGGAAGAAGTCAAGTTTGGTTTTTGGGCAAAGTAGTTTTATGAAACAAAGGTGTAGAAATAAGTGAGGTCATCCAAATGAGAGTTTTATTAATTGGCGGTACGGGGGTTATCAGCAGTGCGATTTCCGAACTGCTCATCCGGCTGGGACATGAATGTTGGCTTTTAAACCGGGGAAACCGTCCTTTGCCGGAGGGAGCCCATGGGATTGTCGGTGACATCCAGGACGAGGCACAATTGGCCCGTCAACTGGAGGGGCTGACCTTCGATGCGGTGGCAGATTTCCTTACGTTTCAAGCGGACGATATTCTGAGGGATTTTCGCCTGTTCCAGGGCCGTACACGGCAGTATATCGGCATTAGCAGCGCTTCGGCCTTTCAGACCCCCTTGTCCAACTATCTGATCGATGAAAGTACCCCGCTCTACAATCCTTATTGGCAGTATTCCAGAGACAAAATTGCCTGTGAGGAGATGATGATGAAGCTCTACCGAGAGGAGCACTTCCCCGTCACAATTGTCCGCCCCAGCCACACCTATAACCAAACCAAACTCCCCTTGGCTGTGGTGGGAAATCGGGGTTCCTATCCTGTAGTTAAGCGGATGCGGGAAGGAAAGCCGGTGATCATTCCAGGAGATGGGACTTCGTTGTGGACCGTGACCCACAGCCGAGATTTTGCTGTGGGGTTTGTGGGACTGTTGGGAAACGCGCATGCCATTGGTGAGGCGGTCAATATTGTCGGGGATGAGGTCTATACCTGGAACCAGATCTACCAAATGGTAGCGGATGCCATTGGGGTCCCCTTGAAGGCAGTCCATGTGCCGTGTGATTTTCTGGAACATACAACACCCTTTGATAATCAGGGCGGCATGTGGGGAGATAAGTCAAACAGCACTGTGTTTGACAACAGTAAACTAAAACGGCTGGTTCCCGATTTTCGTACTGCCGTGCGTTTTGCGGACGGAGCACGGGAGGCGATCGAGTATATTTTCTCCCATCCTGAGTGCATGCCCGAGGAACCTGAGTTGGATGACTGGTTTGACCGGGTGATTTCAGCCCAATTGGCAGCGGAGGAATCGGTGCTTGCTGCTATGGGAAAAGGGAAAAAAGGATAAGCGCCAGGACGCCGGAGCGGTGAGCGATTGACGGCTGGCCTGGCTCCAAACGCAAACAAGGCGGGCAAGCACCTTTGGAGCTTGCCCGCCTTATTATTGCCACAGTGCAAGGCCGGGTGGAGTGATCAATGGCGGCCATGGCTGGGATGGGTACTTGCACAGTTATGGTTTGCGTTACCACAACAGTCCATCCGCTACGCTGGCTTTCAGTTCAAAAATCTTTTTCTCAATGCTGCGGATCACTTCTAAAAAGCATCCATCATCCTTGCCGGTGGGGTCATCCAGTCCCCAGTCCTCCCGGTATCGGCAGGGCAGCGACGGACAAGATACATTGCACCCCATGGTGATCACAATGTCCACCGGGGGCAGCTCCCACAGCAGTTTGCTGCGCTGTGTCTGCTCCATATCTACACCATAAAGCTGTTTCATCAGCCGAACGGCATCCTGGTTGATCTGCGGCTTGAGTTGCGTCCCTGCGGAATAGCTGTCAAACGCATCAGAGGCCAGCAGCTTACCCAGCGCTTCTGCAATCTGACTGCGGCAAGAATTGTGGACGCATACGAAGGCTACCTTTGGTTTTTGGGACATGACTTACCCCCGCACCTTCTGGATCAGCCCCTTGGCCTCGTCCTTTTTGAGAACTTTGCCATAGGACACAACCTTGCCATCCACTACCAGCGCCGGGGTGGACATCACACCATAGGCGGCGATCTGGGTAAAATCTGTCACATGGTCAATGGTTGTTTCCATGCCCAGTTCTGCCAGCGCCTCACGGGCGGCTTGCTCCAGAGCGTTGCATTTGGCACAGCCGGAGCCAAGCACTTTGACACCGCTGGACGCTTTGACCGCCTCTGCCTGAGATATGGCTTCGGGCGTGCAACTACCACAGCAGCAAGAAGCCTCTTTCTCTTTTTTGTTTTTGTGAAACAGTCCCATCGTTCATACCTCCTGAAATTAGATAAAAAGAAATTGAAATCCATTGAACAAGTAGCCTACCAGGATAATGCCAACGGTGCAGACGCCGATAAATAAGGCCAACAGTTTCGGTTGCACGGCCTTTCGCAGCATAATGAGGGAGGGCAAACTCAGCGTTGTCACCGCCATCATAAAGGACAGAATGGTACCAAGCTGTGCACCTTTTGCCAGCAGGGCTTCCGCCACTGGGATCGTGCCGAAAATATCCGCGTACATGGGAACGCCCACCAAGGTCGCCAGAAGGACACCAAAGGGATTGCTGCTGCCTAATACAGCTGTAATCCAGCTTTCCGGTATCCAGTTGTGGATCACTGCGCCGATCCCCACCCCCACCAAAATATAGGGGAACACTTTTTGGAAGGTGGAAACAACCTGCTCTTTTGCGTACTGCACACGTTCTGTTTTGGTAAGGGTGGGAGATTCGATATCCACGCTTCCGGCGGAAAAGATAAAGCTCTCCACATACTTTTCCATGCCCAGCTTTTCGATGATGGTGCCGCCAACCACGGCAATCACCAATCCCACCAGCACATAAATCACAGCTACTTTCGCTCCGAAGATGCTCATGAGCAGCACCAAGCTGCCCAGATCCACCATCGGGGAGGAAATCAGGAAAGAGAAGGTCACCCCCAAAGGAAGCCCCGCACTGGTAAAGCCAATAAACAGGGGAATTGAGGAGCAGGAACAAAACGGTGTTACCGTCCCCAACAGGGCCGAAATGATATTTGCCCCAATGCCATGAAACCGGCCCAGAATTTTCTTGCTTCGTTCCGGGGGGAAGTAACTTTGAATGTAGGAAATGACAAAAATCAGGCAGCACAGCAGCACGGTGATCTTGATCACATCGTAGAGGAAAAACTGAACGCTGCCGCCTATCCGCCCATCTATGTCCAGCCCCAATACGGACAGACCGTTGCCGATCAATCGGTTCAACCACTTCATTCCTAAAATCTCGTCTTGAAAAAATCTCCATATATTCATTCCCGAAACCTCACTTTGCTCAGAATCAAAAACAAATCAAAAAATTTTGATGTTTTATCCTGAAATAAACGCCATCAGTATGAGATGGCGTTTATCTGCCGCAGAAAGGGCAGTGATCTTCTTACTGTGTATCGGGGGTCAGAATGGCCCGCAGCCGTTCCATTGCCCATGCCCCTCCCGATGCACTCAAACGGTAATGGGTCCATTTACCTTCCTGCCGACTGACTACGATACCAGAATCACACAGGATTTTCATGTGATAGGACAGCCCGGATTGCGTCAGATCCATGGGTTCCTGCAAGACACAAGCACACTTCTCCCCGCTGCGTAATTGTTCCAAAATGGCAAGGCGCTTGGGATCACACAGCGCCTTAAACACCTTGGCGTCTTCCTGGTGGTTACCCATCGGTTCACCTCACATCAAAAACTTTTGATATGATTAGTATATGCAACAGAGATTTGTTTGTCAATATCTATCTGGTGCTTGTCACGAATCAGTACATAATTTGCACTGTACCTTTGGGCAAGTTCCGAAACTGTGCCTGGTCTTCCGATAGCGCTCCAATATGTTTATGGACGGTAAAAAACACCCACCAAACTCTGCAATAGAGAGCCTGGCAGGTGTTTTTCTTACGTCATTCCCATTCGGCAAATTCAGATATAGTAGGGTGTATTTGAGGTGATTTCGCAGGAAAAACTTTCGCAAATATGTTAATATTCCACCTGCTATTTTCGGCTGTAAAGTTTATTAGTATC
>NZ_JBQKJL010000019.1:0-53783 GCF_052117285.1 Lawsonibacter sp. LCP25S3_E2 | reverse complement strand
TCTGCCTTTTCCCTTTACAGGGATTTTCTTGTGGCAAGACCAGGGAATTTTTTTGGCAATTTCAAGGATTTTGCGTTGGCATTTTCAGGGATATCTTATTGTCTCATAACATTGTATAAGCGTCTGGGGAACGGCAGTTTCCAATGGCCCCGGAGTCCGGATGAAGTGCAGGCCCTGACGCCCCAACAGTACCACTGGTTGATGGAGGGACTGGAGAACGAGCAGCCGACGGCAATAAAGCGGTATCTGGTCTGAGTGTGATCTGATGCCTGGAAGCACTGAAACCATTGGCTTTGGTCTTATTTTGTGGTATCATTTTCTCCATGGAAGGCAAGAAAAACACTGCCACAAGCACCCCGTAAATGGTAACTATCTCACAGGCTGTTTGGGCCCAACTGAAATAGCCCCATAGCGTCCAACAGGAATCACCAATCCGAGCTCAAAAGAGAAAGCCATTAGTGACCAAACAACCCAGTAGAAAGGATTCGTATGAAAGGGATACTAGCTGTACAATCTTTTCCGACATGGTTTGCTGTCTCCTTTCGAATTGTGTGTCGCGACTTCATTCTACCAGAGATCTGCAAACCATGTCTCTTTTTGCTTTTGTGAAACTTATTCTACCTGACCATCTTTTCTCCCGGTGAACGCACTCCAGGAATGTAAATTTTCAAAACCATAAAGGAAATGCCGACCGCAATCTCAGTGCCACAGGCAATGAGATGGCGGTCTTTTTATACGCCGGGAGATTTACGGTTACGAACGTTCCGCTACATTCCAGCACTATTATCTCATAGAAGTTTATCCGCCCGCTCCTTTGACGGTTATGTTACGCCGGAGCAGGGGACGATAACGTGCCTTTACATTTTTAATGATATTACCGCTGTATTTTACCACACAGCACCGAGGTTCTTCCCCAGCAGTCGCTGGCCTTTTACTCCCTTTTACCTCTATCTCTATTATATCCACAACCGCCCGGGCAGCAGGCTCGGAATTTTTCGTAACGAGATTTTCCACTCATTCCAAGCATCCTCTTTGCCCAATAACTTTTGCAGGGACACCGCCATAAACTTTGTAAGGAGCTGTATCATGAGTAAGAACAGCTCCAGCCGCGACAACTGTTCCATCTGCTACAGTGACTCCAGCCATAATTTGGGCACCATATCCAATCCAAACATCATTTCCAATTGTAATGGAATCCTCTCTATGTCCTTGATGGTTAATTAATGTATTCCTGCTTTTGTATAAATGCATATCCGTACGTAGGTGTACATTATATGAGATCAAACAATTATCCCCTATTCTAATGCGGGCGTTTTTTGATGCTACTATATCACCACCATTTACATAGGTATTATTCCCTATATGAACATTCTCCGGATAAGCTATATTGACTAATCCAGTAAGCACACTATTCTCCCCAATGTTGACAGACACAGTATTTTTTACTTGTCTGTAATAAATTCTGGCACAATAAATTTTATATCCTATCCAGCCAAGGAAATACTTAATTCTATTTATTTTAGCCTCCATCATTCATAAACTCCCAAATAGCAGTATACTAGATCCAAAGATGTTAAGTCGTGGTATATTCCTCCATCTGAAATATACAAATAGTTGGTAGTCCAAATATCCAGTCTTTGATTGATCAATTAATTAATTTAAAATAGTATCAAAATCTATCTGATATATTTGCCATTCTTGTAATTCGTTCAGTTGTTGCCACACTTCAGCATCTGCCCCAGTATTATATATCATAAACGGTAAGTCTTGCTTTATTCTACAGAAAAAGCCTCCCTTCTTTAAATATATAGCTACTTTACTTTCGGGATTAATAGCCAGAACATTTAGCACATCAGCGTATTTTTTACTGTGTTTACGCAATGTCTTGAGTAGTCTGCCTGCATCCCGATTTATCCACCAGTCACAAAGGCAGCACGATCCATGAGTTTCTCTTTTGAGGAGAAAAAAACCTACCATCTCATGATCTTTCGTAACTTTCCAATACAGAAAATTGTGATCGCTATTTTGGTCTACTTTCCACTGATAAAATGCTCGGCTACGGCCTAGGCAAATTCCCGATCGCTCATTTAATGTCTGGATTTCCTCATCTGTAAACGGACACTCCTCAAAGCTTTCCCAACAATTACCATTTCGATCAAAAAATTGTTCCTCCCTAAATTCTTGATAACAATGTTTCCAACGCAATTTTTTTCTCAATCCCAGGTGAACTGGATGTAATATTGCGCTCCAACTTTGAAGTTTGAATAGCTCTGTAAATCCCAGTTTTTGAAACCCTCTATAGGAATTAGAATTAGGTGCCGCACATATTAGTGCCGGCCGACCGTTTTTACAGGCTTGTATCGCCTCTTGCACTACTGACGTAAATATTCCCCGCCCTCTAAATTCAGGTAACACGGCAGTGTCACAGCTATATGTAACTGGTACAGCAGATTCGTTAATATATAGGGTACCACTCATAAATGAATTTGTTCCACAAGGGATTCCGTTCTCATACCTCACAAAAGTTGCGACGTTCATATCTACCTCGGGGTTACAATAATGTTTATAGTAAAATTTGTCGTAAGTCATCTGTACATTGAACGTCTTACAAAATACTTGATGTGCATCTCTTAATCGTTCTTTATCAATCTCTGTTTTCACCTATCTTCACCTCAGTTCAACTAGGCCTTCACGTTAACCCTTATACATGATTTTATACTATTCTATTATGGTTTCATCTGGAAAAGGAAAAAGCGTCCCTTCAAATCACAAGCTGAGCAGATAATATCTTCTCCATTTGGATGAAAAGCAGACTTGTAAATATACTTAATCTTCAGTCTTATTGTATCGGGAATCTTTATATCATGCTGATAGCACCAAACGCCATCTAAAAGTCTAAACAATGCCAGTTTACTTTCGTATTGTCTACTATCAGTTTTTACGAGCATAAATAATCCCTGAACTTTACCTTCTAAGGTTTGTTGAACATCAATATGCCAAATACGCCATTTCTCTGACAAAATTACAGGTACCGGTGTAGGTAATTCAATGCAATTATTGTCAAATTTATAAACTACCAAAGAAGTTTGCTTGTTCACTGCTTCCACACACCAAATCTGATTTCCCACTACGGCCGGAGAAATCAAAGTATCCCCTGCTCTGTCTGCTAATAGACGAGGAGCATCCCATTTATATCCATCTTTAGAGTGCATAACAAAGAGGAGATCTCTTTTTCCATTTTCTCTACGTTCACATTTTCTAAAAAGCAATGATATTTCTGCTTCTCCTGTATAAAGGCAGGGATCAGAGTAATGTTCGCATCCCAA
Organism: Lawsonibacter sp. LCP25S3_E2; assembly: GCF_052117285.1. Taxonomy (NCBI): domain Bacteria; kingdom Bacillati; phylum Bacillota; class Clostridia; order Eubacteriales; family Oscillospiraceae; genus Lawsonibacter; species Lawsonibacter sp. LCP25S3_E2. The sequence continues at coordinate 50,457 of NZ_JBQKJL010000019.1, read as the reverse complement.
TTTATTTGGCTTTATCACCGGTGACAAGCCTGGAATTGCTTTCCACACCTCATCGTAATATACATAAATGGAAGGATTCTCATACCACTCCACTCCATATGGATATGGCGTCACTGCCATATACAGTTTTCCATTATACTCAACCACCGAGGGGTGGACCGCCTGTCCCGAACCATCATATGTATCCATTTTAAGGAATTCATCATATCTGTTGCTGAACGATAATATAGCAGCTACTTTTGGAGGAATCATTACTTTACAGGCGCTCGCTAATTTATATATGGTATGTCTTGGATTAGATAAATTATTAAATATATTCATTGTCACCTTTCAATTCATATGTTTAATAAAAAATTTATATATTAATCTACTACCTTTTTAACAACAGCAGCTTTACGCGATTCCATATTCCAAGCCATTCTTTACGGTTAAATAGGGCATGAAGGATAGCAAAAACTGCCACTGTCCAAACTCCAATTTTTATTGCAGCTAAACTCCACGCTAGGTAGTTATCAATACCATCGAGCAAATATGATTGGTAAAAAAAATATAAAACAATACTTTGTCCAAAAACAATGATTAAATACTGTTTAACTGTATTCCAAATCCGTGTATGCGTGATGTATCGAGGGACAAAAAATGTTAAATAAATTGTACGATACAAATTAGATAATATTATTCCGATAAGCAATCCAGGTAACCCATAATAATAAGATAGCATGGAACCGAAAACAAGCAGAATTACTCCTTGAATGGTCGTCTGTGCTCTCGTTTCACGGTACATACCTGCAGCAACAACCATCATCCCCTGGGGAGTCTTAAAGTTATAGAACATAGCATTTAATACAAATAATGCTGCAACAGTAGGTTGAACATATTCTGTGTCTGTCACGCCAGATGTATATATCCTTACAAACGGTATAATCAAAATCAGGCTTAGAGTATAAACGATACCTATTGCAAAATGATAAAGAGTTTCAAATTCGGTGTATGCTCGTTTCAATATTTCCGTCTGCTTTTGAGCAATTACATCGCCAAAAGAAGCCGCTAAGCCAGAAGAAAAAATGTCTAAAACTGTCCTAATTCCAGCAATCACGACATTGTACACCGTATAAATACTAATTAACTTTAAATCTTTGTTAACAACTGTTAAAATAATCACAGGTCCACCGTCTTGTAGCATTCCTACAATCTGATTATACAGCGCAGACCATCTACGACTGAGCGCTTCAACATTAGGTGGTACAGAATAATCCAAATACTTATACCGTCTTCTGCAATATATTATAAGCAAAAATGTTCTTATAAAAATCGCCAACAACGCAATTGCTCTAGTTAAAATAATATTATACCGTAGCATTGTTAATAAAACAATAATAACAGTATATACTGTCCATTGTACAATACTGGTAAGAGAGATAATGTACGTTTTTTGATCTGCCGTTAATAAGGTTCGATACTTCGCCAAAGTAAAAAATTCCAGCACTCCATTGATGCCTAACACTAACACCAGTAAGGAGATCTCAAAATTTGAAAATCCATTCTTCTGAATGTAGAGAGGATATAAGACGGCGAGGCCCCCTACCATAACCAGGAAAATTAACCCTGTTTGAATGTAGAATTTTCTCGAGGCAGACAAGATTCGATTTATCTCATAAGTATTGTGATCAGCTAAAGGCTTATATAGCGCATATATGGTTGCACTGGACAATCCAGCTTCCAATAGATTGAAATAATTAATAAACTGCGAAAGGGAATTCACAAGGCCATTGATTTCAGACCCATAAGCCAATAGCATCACTCTAGGAACGATCAACCCTGAAGCAACCATTACGAGTTGTAAAAATACTGTTGTAATGGTGTTCCAAATGAATTTTTGTGTGCGCATTATTCTCACCTTATGCATTTCAAAGAGCACAGTAAAAAGTTTTTAGAATTCTGAATCACATCGGAAATTACCTGTTCATGTGCTGCATAATCAATCTCTTTCAAGCAAAAAGTGCTCATATTTTCTACAAGAACATCTTCCAATTCCATCGTAGCAAGTAGAGACGCAATTCTGGACTGATAAACTGAAACTGGTATCGTAGCAAACTGCTTCCGAAAGAAAATTGACAAAGCTGTTCCATGAAATGAATTAGTTACAATATAATCAGCTCCATACACCATTCCTAAGAACTCTGTCGGTGATAACGTTGCATAAGTCTTTTCTATGCCATCCATTTTTCTGATTTTTCCAACCTGGATTACCTTCAACTTCTTTTCCTGTGCAATTTTCTTTGCCAGCTTATAACAATTTTCATTATCCTCAACTAAATAGAGCAATAAGTAATTCTTATAGGGACTTGGTACCATAAGTTGCTTGTAATCCGATGGCTCCAATAAAAAAACTGGGTCAAGCACATGTGTAACATGCAAACTTGTGTTGTCATGAAGAACTTGATATAGTAATCGCTCTCTTACAGAAATAATGGCATTTAAATCGATTTTTGCTTCCATTTTTCGCAGCATATTTTCATTAATATTGTCAAAGCCAACACTGGCAGCATAAAATAGTTTGCGAGCGGATGTGGAAAAATTTAAATAAAAAATATCATCGAAACCATGTGTAAGTTTTGGATTCCAGATTTGGTCGCTTCCAGCAATATACACATCTGGTTGTTTCCATTTGACTAAATCTCCAACAGATTGGCATATAGGTGTCATTTGGAGATATCTTCTGCTGTCTTTTCTAAACTTATGCTCGCGCATCTTATTTATCGCATCAATAATTAAGCGCTTTACGCTTTTAGTTGTTGGTACATTATCTTTCCAAGCCGGCCGATAGTTTAATATTTCCGTCTCAAAATGATTTTTCTTCAAAAACTTTTGAAGTGCGTACATCTGGAGCCACGCTCCATAGTTATATGCACAATTAAACGTAACAATTATTATCTTCAACATAATTCACCATCTAAATACTTAACAATTTATTTCTTTAACACTAATGGGATAAGAGACGCAAAATAATAAAATGCGATAAGTGTACCAAAAGGAGAGTTCATACTTGCTAAAAGCGATTGTATCCCATAAGCCACAGCTATAACCAGCGGAAGAAAAACGTATCTCTCTTCTTTATGTTTCAACAAATACCCTACGGATTTTATTCCGGCAATCAGATTGATCAACAGGAAACATACACCTGCTAAGATTCCGTTTGAATATGCAAACTGCAAAATTGTCATGTGTGCAGTTACATCCATTTCAAGAATTCCATTCTCTCCCAAATGTTCATATTCCGGCCCTACATAGTATTTAAAACGATACTCAGGAGAATGTCCCGTCATATTTAGTTCCCCTAAATACCCTTTCCACACATACCATCGACCAGATGATATACTATTGAGAGATCTATCTACATTAAATTTCTGCTCTGTACGTTTGTCTATATTTTCAAGAAAATTAGGTTCCTCAATCACAGGCGGCTGCTCGGGCACATCCACAGAAGGCTGCTCGGGCACATCCACAGAAGGCTGCTCGGGCACATCCACAGACGACTGCGAAGAGATATCAGTTACAGGCGGAGTCGCTGGTACCCAGAAATATGAAATTTTATCATTCATAAAAACTACGCTTGGGACAGCAACGTATATCACCACAACCAGTGGAATCCAACGTTTCATGAGCAACAGGAATATTTTTTTTCTATATACAACAGCTGTTAAAACAAACGCTACCACTGTAGATCCTAGGATAGCTATAATGCCTCCACGACAAGTAGTTAGATATATGAAGGCAGCGCTCAACCCAAGAACAATAAAATCCTTGCAAATTTCAAAAATAGAACCTCTTTGGCTTAACAACGAACTCAACGCAAAGCAGTAACAAACAGACAAGAATTTTGGGATTCCATTCTGATTAGCAAAAAAGCCAGCATAAAATTCTCCCTGCATGGGAAAAAAGAGCATTGAAATCATAAAAAAAGCTAAAAATGAGAGGTCAGCAACCTGATGCAACCAACTAAAAACTTGATCTCTCGAGTTATTTGCCGCAACAATAAAAAAAACAGGATATGCGAACAGATATAATAATGCATCCGGAAGGTAATCATATGCTTGGACAACTCCGGAGATAAGAACCATTAATCCTAACCCAAACCACGGAATCATGACCTTATAATCAAACTCCACTGGGGAGAGTTCCGGCTTCAGTAGCATTAAAATCATTAATCCTAAACCCACACATCCGATTGTATACTGATAGAGGTATCGAACCTGCCAAATACCTGCAGACATCAAGAGCATCTGAGCCGATATAATACATCCACCTAAGATAAATATTAAATGCCTCGCTCTACCCGAAAGTTTAGATACAGCAACAGCCAAAGGTTCTAACAGCAAAGAAATCAATTTACTTTGTATAGGATAATTCATAGTGCTCCACCTCTTAACATCTGACTTGTGGTTAAATGCTCGGAATTAAACTGACATGTACTCTTCTAAACATGGTTCTAAAACTTCGCTTGTCACTGTACGCAAAAATGTAGAATAATATTTTGTGAAAACGATTTTAGCGTCTAGTGTATCAAATTTTTTGCATTCCTAACTGTTTCCTTTAATCAACTTCTCAAACAATCTTATGTACTGCCTTGCATTATTCTCCCATGTAAGGGCCATCGCATCCTGCTTTCCTTGCCCTGCAATAATGTTAGCCTCTTTTGGATTAGCAACACACCATTCAACTACATTTACAATGGCATCTGGATTATCAGCTGGCACGAGGAAACCATTCTTCCCATGTTCGATCACATCAGCGATTCCCTCTCCCTCTGTCCCAATAGTAATGCACCCTGCGGCCATCGCCTCCAGATACACAATACCAAACCCCTCATCTACACTCGGCATACAGAAAAACTCGCACTTTGCCATCCAGTCCAGAACATCTGTATTGGGGACAGCTCCACAAAAATGAACCTCCTGCTCCACGTTCAATTCTCGGCACAGCCTAAGCAATTGCTCCAACTCACCGCCAGCCCCCACAATCTCCAGCGTAGCTTCCGGGTATCGGCGGTGCAGACTGGCAAAGGCACGGATAGTGATATCAACTTTTTTTTGCGCAATTATATTGCCCACCTGTATTATGGAAAATCGTCGTTTTTCTAAAGCTTTTGATATGTTCTCAAAACGAAATCCATTTAGGATAACAGAGATAGGCACCGTAATTCCACAAGTTTTTAGCTTTCTGACCAGCGCGGAACTTACGGCAACAATATGATCCGCCCGCTCTGCAAAGGTCTTTAAGTGAGTAGCTTTTCCCTGTAAGACTGGCACAGACGTATCGGAACCGTGGGTGGTCACTACCAGAGGCCGGTCTAGTTTTTTTTTAAGATAAGCTCCTGCTTCACTGGAAAGTCCCAAAGTATGAGCATGGATCACATGGGGTGCAAATCCTTCCGTTACCTTAGACAGGTTGACTTTCAGTGCCATCAGTGCACTTGGGGTGTTAAACCAAGCCCCTCCAAAGTTCGACAAAGAGAAATAGCGTAGATAACACAGCTCTACTCTGTCCTTTTGGATGAACTGCACAGGTGGAAAGAGGTAGCTACCGTTGCACATTTTGCCTACTGGGAGAAAAATAAGCACCCGGACCCGATGACCTAGCTCCGCATAGGCCTTTGCCTGAGCGTGAACAAACGAACTGGACAGGTTGAAGTAAAGCCCATAACCACTTACAACTAAAATATTCATTTATCGAAATACCCCTCAAAATCTACACTGGCCACGTCCGTCAAAGGCAGCTTCACCGGCTTTCCCTCCACCGAAGACTGATAAATCGCCAGGATCATCTCCAGCGCGTTGCGGCCTGCCACCGCGTCCACATAAGGTCTGCAGTTTTGCTCGATGGCCTCCATCATGTCGGCAAACAGGCTGGTGTGTCCGTTGCCGTAAACATTACTGGTGGCCTCCTGGAGTCCTTTGTTTTTTGCATCGGCCTCTCCCTCGTCAGCAAAATTCCAGACATCAATATTATTGGTGGAAGTACCGCCGATCTTCACCGTGCCGGTCTCCCCGAATAAATACAGAGTCTCCTCCAGGTTTTTGGGATAAACATTGGTGGTGCCCTCAATGGTGCCGATGGTCCCGTTTTTGAACTTGACAACCGCCATGCCCACATCCTCGGCCTCCAGATAGTGGTGGAACTGCTGACGGGTGACGCCGTAGACCTCCTCCACTTCATCGCCCATCATCCAGCGAAGCAAATCAATTCCGTGGATGCACTGGTTCATCAGGCAGCCGCCGTCCTGGGCCCAGGTGCCACGCCAGGGAGCCTGGTCGTAGTAGTCCTTGTTCCGATTCCACCGGACATGGATAGACCCGTGAGACAGCTTGCCGAAGCGACCGGATTCCAATGCTTTCCGTGTTTCCTGCACTGCCACATTGAACCGGTTTTGGTGGCAGGCCGATACCTTAACCCCCTTCTCTTCACTGCGGCGGATGATCTCCTCTGCGTCTTCCATGCTCATGGCCATGGGCTTTTCGATAATGACATGCACCCCAGCGTCGATACAGGCCAGGGCGATTTCGGCATGGATGCCGCTCTCCGTGGCGATGCTCACCAGGGTGGGCTTCTCCACATCCAACATCTGTCGGTAGTCGGTGTATCGCTTAATAGAGATATTTCCCGCCAGGTCATATTTGGCCAACAGAGCCTCCATTTTTTCCGGCAGCACGTCGCACACGGCGACGATCTCCAGGTGGTTGTTCAGCGCAGCCTTGATATGATTGACCGCAATGCGGCCGCAGCCGATGAGGGCGTACTTCATAATGGTTATCTCCTTTGTAGGAATTACAATACCTCAATATTTTCCCGATTCTGAATATTTTTGCATACGTTTTTACAGTCAAACACCGGCACACCGCAGTCACAGACCATCTCATAATTTACTGTGGTATGAGCGGTGGTAATGGTCACCAAATCGTACTGACTGATGACCTTAGGGCTGATGGCCTCCAGACCTTTGTGCCACTCACCTTGCTCCCGGTACTTAGGTACAAAGGGATCATAGAAATCCACCTGGGCCCCGGTCTTTTCAAATTCCTCAATAACCCGAATGGCAGGGCTCTCCCGATAGTCATCAATGTTTTGCTTATAGGCCACCCCCAACACCAGTACCTTAGAGCCATTGAGGGCCTTTTTGTACCGGTTGAGGATCTTTCCTGCCCGCTCCACAGTATATTCGGGCATACGGTCATTGATCATCATGGAGGCCTCGATCATACTGGTATGGAAGCCGTACTCCCGGGCCTTCCAGCTCAGATAATAGGGATCCAGAGGGATACAGTGCCCGCCCAAACCGGGCCCTGGATAAAACGCCTGGAAGCCATAGGGCTTGGTCTTGGCAGCATCAATAACCTCCCAGATGCTGATTCCCATGCGGTTACAGAGGATGGCCATCTCGTTGATGAGGCCGATGTTGATGTTCCGATAGGTGTTCTCCAGAATCTTTTCCATCTCAGCCACAGCGGGAGAGGAAACGGTATGTACATCCCCGTCCAGAATGGCACGGTAGACAGCAGATACCACCTCGGTGGCCTCCTCCCCGATGGCCCCCACCACCTTGGGCGTATTACTGGTCTTATAGATTAAATTACCGGGATCTACCCGTTCGGGGGAAAATCCCAGATAAAAGTCTTCCCCACATTTGAGGCCACTGCCCTGTTCCAGAATCGGCTTGAGCAGTTCCTCCGTGGTGCCGGGATAGGTAGTGGACTCCAGCACCACAATGGTACCCCGAGTCAAGTGCTTGGAGATGGCTTCAGCCGAGGAACGGACATAGCTGATATCCGGCTGTTGGTGTTGATCCAGAGGGGTGGGCACACAAATGGCAATAAAGTCCACCTTGCAGACCTGCCCAAAATCAGTGGTGGCATGGAACATATTGGAGGCTACCAGTTCCTGCAGGTCGGCAGCCACTACATCACCAATGTAGTTCTGTCCAGCATTGACCATATCCACCTTCTGCTGCTGCACATCAAAACCGATGGTCTTAAATCCGTGCTTGGCTTTGTCGACCGCCAGGGGCAGACCCACATAGCCCAGACCTACTACACCACAGATCAGGGTTCTATCCGAAATTTTCTTCAGCAGTTCCTCTTTCAGAGCCATTTCATTTGCTCTCCTTCACCTGTTCATTTTCTTTTATATAGTGCATTCTACAAGCCTTACAGACAGCCTTTCCTTCCTCAAATACCAGCTTCTCCCCGCAACGGCACACATAGCCTCGAATTTTGGCCGGAGAACCATAGACCATAGCGTAATCCGGCACATCCCGTGTCACCACAGAACCAGCGCCCACGAAGGCATACCGACCAACATCGTGACCGCAGACAATAGTGGCATTGGCTCCAATGCTGGCACCTTTTTTTACCACAGTCTTCCGGTATTCGCTTTTCCGCTCAATAAAGGCTCGGGGATTAATCACATTTGTGAATACACAGGACGGGCCCAGAAACACACCGTCTTCACAGACCACACCGGTATAGACAGACACATTGTTCTGGATCTTCACTCCATCGCCCAGAACTACATCCGGGGAGATCACCACATTCTGGCCAATGTTGCACCCCTTCCCAATGGAACACCCCTTCATAATGTGCGAAAAGTGCCAGATCTTAGTTCCTTCCCCAATGGAGCATCCCTCGTCCACATAACTGGACTCATGCACAAAATACGGCTTGTCCATCACAGGACCTCCAAAACCGCGTCGATGATCTCCTGCTGCTCCTCCGCTGTCAGGTAGGGGTGCATAGGCAGGGAGAAGGTGCGGGCGCAGTAGTCGTTGGCGTTGGCAAACTGCTCATTGTAGTGGGGCTCATCCCGGAACACCGGCAGTGCATGCTGGGGGGTGGGATAGTACACCATGTTGGGAATGTGCTTTTCGTTAAGATGTGCAATGATGTGATCCCGCTGGGCGGTGCTCTCCGCCAGGATAGCATACTGTGCCCAGGCTGAAACAGTCCCCTCTGCCACATAAGGTGCGACAAATTTGCCCGCAAAAGCTTCGTTATACCGCTTTGCCACTGTCTGGCGGGCGTCAATCTCATAATCTCCCAGAGCTTTCAATTTGGGCAGCAGGATACCTGCCTGGAGGTTATCCAAGCGGGAGTTCATCCCCACCCGTACGTTGTCATACTTGCCGCCTGGGCCCTTGCCATGGACACACAGAGAGCGGCACAGATCCGCAACCTGGTCATCATTGGTGAACACTGCGCCGCCGTCCCCGTAGCAGCCCAGAGGCTTGGCCGGGAAGAAGGACGTAGTGGCAATATGGCCAAAGGCACAGGCCTTTTTTCCGTTCTGGGAAGCGCCAAAGCTCTGTGCGGCGTCTTCAATCATCACAAGGCCATACTTCTCACACACAGCGGTCAGAGCCTCATAGTCGCAGAGGTTGCCCAGAATGTCCACTGCCACCACTGCCTTGGGCTTCAGCTTACCCTCGGCCAGCACCGCCTGGATCTGCTTCTCCAGGCTCTGGGGGCATAGGCAGTAGGTATCCGGAGTAATGTCACAAAATACAGAAGTAGCCCCAAACATCTTGGCGGGCTCCGTGGAGGAGATAAAGGTCATATCCGGGCAAAACACCGCATCTCCCTCTCCAACGCCGTAGACCATAAAGGCCAGCTGGAGCGCGTCCGTACCGTTGGCGCAGGTAATGCAGTGTTTCCGCCCAACAAAGGTAGCCAGCTTATTTTCCAGCTCTTTTACAAAGGAACCGCCGATAAACTGAGCGGAGTCCAAAACGGCCTGGATGTTAGCATCGATTTCAGGTTTCAGAGCCTGATACTGGGCCTTTAAGTCGATGAATTGCATATTTTACCTCTCCTTTACCAAGGGCCTTGCCGGATTCCCAACAACAGTTTGGTTTTCTTCCACATTTTTCACTACAACCGCACCGAGCCCAATAAAAGCATTATCCCCAATTTCACACTGGTTTCGTACTAACGCACCCGCAAGGTAGGCGTTTTCCCCAATCTTTACACTTCCATTTGTCCTGCATGGGGCAGCAGCAGCGGAGTTGCGTTTAAAGTAACAATTATGTGCAATATGGGAGAGTGCATCAATTTTCACTCCGTCTTCTAAAATCGTATCGTCAATCGTTCCTCTATGGATACAGACATTCTCTCCAACCAAAACGTTGTTTCCGATATCCACACCGCCAAAATGCTTTACCATTGTCTTTTTATGCTCATTATCCTCTGTATAAGCAAATCCATCATGTCCGATCACCGCACCAGAGCGTATATCGCAATTCTTGCCAATATGCACCTTGTTAACAATGGTCACATGATTCCATATCACAGTGTTATCTCCAATAGAAATCTCTCCATCCAAGGTGCAATTATGACCAATACGAACATTTTTACCTAACTTTACTTTTGAAGAGATGTATGTAAATTCTCCAACTGGAGGTCTCTTCACCTCTTGACCGTAAAAATGTTCCACTGTAGAGAAAAATGCTCTTTTAGATTCTGGGGTCCGGATGATATTATTCACATTGTTCACTTGTACCTCTTGGGAGATAAAAGCAAGTTTTATCTGAGACAGATCAAAGCCATCAGGAATATTTTTTTGCGTTTTGATCCAGGTAAAACTGTCCTTTTTATAGCGGGTCAGTGCCGAAAAACCTTCCACTTCCAGATCAGAATTTCCGTGAAATTCGAAAGGGATATTTTGGTCTTTTAAAAAAAATAATACCTCAGTGATTTTCATCGAAAAACTCATCTTCTTTCAAAATCGACGGAAGGTCGGTAATGTTCTCCTTCATCTGCCCATACCGTTCTCTATTGGCCAAACGTACAAATCTTCCCACCGTAGCCTCAATGGACTCATCTTTTTCATGATACCAAAAGGCATGGGTTAAAATGTGCAACCGATCATATTCTCCGGACTGTATAATTTCCTCCACAGGCTCTCGCCATCTGCGGCGGCTGTCGGAGAGGTATTTGAAATCATGGAAAAATGTCTTACCGTAAGAATTTACCATACCGGGTATTTTTAAATCAGCTTCCAACGTCATTCTGGAAGGGCGATGCATGGAAACGGTCGTGACCGGAACTTCCAAAATCATGGAAAGGATATCTCGTTCCCTCAGAATATGCTCCGTCGTTTCGCTGACGGAGCCTTCTGGGTAGGCCTTTTCATCAAAATGCAGCCCGATCTCATGGCCCAGCGACTGGATGCGCCGGAGCTGTTCCATGCTTTGCCTAGATGCCGGATTATAAAAATCCGTCCGTAGCAGGACAAAATATGTGCTCTTGACGCCCTCTTTCGCTTCCAGCTCTGCAAAGCGGACAGCCTGTGCCAAGTCCGTATCGATATCATGTCGGAGAATTACGCAGCGAGGATGCTCCTCATAATCGTGATAGTCCACGATCTCATAAGCGTGTTGGCGCAGCAACGACAGCAACCGAACATAGCCGGTGTATGAAAAGTCCATGGGGCCAGCATCCTTTCTGCTCTTTTGAATTATTGATACAACCGGGCAGCTAGCTGCCGGTAGTCCAGGATCTCCCGGGCACAGCGCCAGGCGCCCTCCGTCATAGGCTTCAAAATTTCTGGCGTAGATGCCAGCTTGGAAAAGACCGATTCCATATCCGTCTGACTTCGAGCCCAGAAAAACTCGCTGCAGTCCAGCGTATCTACATAAGATTCATGGGGGAACGACAGTACGGGACAGCCGCAGCAGATGGCGTTCTGCATGATGGCGGACACACTGCCCGGCTGGCAGTATAGGTCTGCGGCACAGAGATACTCCAGCAGGTCCTCCGAGGCTTTCCACCCCAGGTAGACCACCCGGCTGTCCCGCTCCAACAGAGGTAGGAGGGTAGACTCCATGTCCTTGGGAATGGAACCAATTACCGCCAGCTTTGCCTTCAGTTTAGGTACAGCAGCAAAGGCCCGCAACAGATCAGCGGTCTTTTTTAACGCCCCCATCTTTCCCGAATGTAGCAGCAGCAGTTCCCCGTGGGCAAGCCCCAGTTCTGCCCGTCGGCGGGCTCGCTTTTCCTCATAAACCTCTTCAGGGAATAAGGTGCCTCCCAGGGGGTAATACTCCATCACGGATTCTGGAACCTTATATTCCTTCATGGAAAATTTCTTCTCCCCCTGGCCGATATAGAAGTATTTTTCCAAGTAGGGCAGGACTTTTTGTGTCAGGTAGCGGTATAGTATCCGATGCAACACATGCAGAGACAGCCAGTTCATGCCGCTGTTGTAATAGGCGGTATGGGTATCAGCGTAAAGCTTAACCTCTGGATGATCCTTCTTGTAGTGGATTATATCAAATATAGCTAGGGTTTGCGTGCAATGAATAAAAACAACATCTGGCTTAAATTGTTCTAATAATTTATATATTCCTCGAGCATATCGAAGTTTTTGAAAAGAATATCGTTTTAAGGAAGGGAAATAAGGAAGTCGAATTAATACTGCACCTTCAGCCATAACATGTTGTCCTGAAGTAACACGGCAAACCTCTCCATCTACAAATTGATAATTACTGGAAATGACCAGAACTTCATGTCCATCACGGCAATTTTGTGAAACAAGCATATTTGTCTGATAGGACATTCCTTCATTATAAAATCCAGCTAACTCTATGTGTACGATCTTCACTATATCCTCCATCTATGATAACGACTATAATTGATAGTAGAGTTTATTATATAAGGGAACCTGCCTCAAACCGGGTATCGTTCATATTTCGTCTGGGAAGAAAAAAACGGTTTTGCAGCGCACGCTTCGACAGAGGTGCGTCCAGCGTAGAAAAGGCGCAAGAGACACAGCCGCTACGGCTGACCTCCAATTGATTTTTAGAAGAGCATGCATATATGCTGCCGTAGGGAAACGCAAACAAATCCGCTCCTAATGCCTGCACACTTTCTTGTACTTCCTTTATCACGGTCTCAGGCTGGAATCGAAATAACTGATGATGAACCGAATGGGCTCCCACTGTGCAGAGCGGGTCCTTTTGTAGATCCGCAAGTGCCTCCCTTGTCAGATATCCAGGCTCCCCCACCAACCCCGTGGCAACAAAGGCCACATACGGGATCTTCCGCTCCCGCAAAAGCGGTACCGCGTTTTCATAGGCTGAGTCAAACATATCATCAAAGGTAAGGACAACATCGCCAGCGGTTAATCTCTCTACATCGGAAAAATGATGGATGGTAGCAACCCTGCGCGTTTTTTCTATCTGATCCAGCAATTGTTCAAAATTACTGGCAGAGAGGGCAATCCCCGGCTCCGGCGGTGTGCTCCTTGTGGCATAGATATCATGAAACATGAGTACCGTTCCCGTTGGCTCCGCTTGGCTCAGCCGCAATTCCATATATTTCTGTATGATAGAATAGCGTTTATTGAACAAACCAGACATATCCCTCTCACCCCAACCGTTTCACGACATTGTAAAACACACGCGGAGAAATGCGCAGGCAGATAGCCAGAATCCGAGCCTTTCTCTCTGGAAACCCCTGCAGTGCCTGTGCGTGCGTGCGATAATCCATCTTCTGCGCCAACTCGTAAAATACCGGATAAGAGGAGATCCCCGCAGCTGTCCGCAAAGATCCCAGAACCCACCTAGGTAACAGATAAGAAACGCCTTGAAAATCGCCCGTGAAATTGGGGTCCTGTGACAAAGTGTAAAAAGCCTCATATCCTGTGATAATGCGGGCAGCAGATGATGCCGTCATTGTGGAATTGGGCCGTCTCAGATAATGATACAGTGGTGCCTGTGTGTATGCAATATCTTTTGCCCGGGAAAAAAGCAGCCACATAAAGTAAACATCTTCTGAAAAACGGCAACCATCCTTTGCCCGCAGGTCGTATTCCAGGATGATCTCCCGCCGTATCAACATTGCCGGCAAGATGGGAATGAGCGTCCGGCACAGGAACTGGTACAGCAGTTCCTCCCGGTTAATCGGCTGAAAGGTCACTGGTCCCATATAGAACGGATCTCCACTCTTCGCTGACCGAAAGCCTGTAAACACCGCATCGTATTCGCCAGATTCTGCCTCTTTGTACATGCATTCCAGAAAAATTGGGGAAACCATATCGTCCGCATCAATGCAGACTACATATTTCCCCCGTGCTTCTCTGATTCCATAGTCCCTGGCAGCTCCTTGCCCCGCATTTTTCTGGCGGATTACCCGCCATTCGAGATCTGTCTTTTCCAGAAACTTTTCCGCCACAGAGATGGATCCATCCCTGCTCTCATCATCTACCAGAATCAGTTCCATATCCCGGAATGTTTGCCCGGCAACGGAACGTAGGCAATTTTCAATGTAGTCCTCTACTCCATAGACAGGAAAAATTACGCTGACGGCAGGCTTCATGACTACTCTCCTTTTTTGGTTTTGAACATGGAGATAAGCTCCGATTTATCAGGGGGAATCCCATCAAACTTGGCAGTAACTGCTCGATTCCCTCACCAGGATACCACTGATCAAAATTTTCTCCACACCATCTTGTTGACCACGCCGGTATAGCTCTGGATAATCTTCACCACTTTGGTAGAGACATTTTCCTCTACATAATCCGGCACCGGAATCCCGTAGTCCCCGTTCTGGTGCATGGCCACCGCGGTCTCCACCGCCTGAAGTACCTGCTCCGTGGTAATACCTGCCAGCACAAAATTGCCCTTATCAAGGGCCTCCGGCCGCTCGGTGGAAGTACGGATGCACACCGCCGGGAAGGGATGTCCCACCGATAGGAAGAAACTGGACTCCTCCGGCAGGGTTCCGCTGTCGGACACCACGCAGAAGGCATTCATCTGCAAGCAGTTGTAGTCGTGGAACCCCAGAGGCTTGTGCTGCCGAACCCGGGAATCAAAGATAAAGCCCCGCTGTTCAATATACTTGGCGCTGCGGGGATGGCAGGAATACAAAATCGGCAGATCGTACCGCTCTGCCAGCGCATTTACTGCATTCATCAGGGAGAAGAAGTTTTTCTCCGTATCGATATTCTCCTCTCGGTGGGCGGAGAGCAGGATATACTTTCCTTTCTCCAGCCCCAGCCGCTGGTGAATGTCGGATGCTTCAATCTTTTCTAGATTAGCGTGGAGCACCTCCGCCATGGGGGACCCGGTGACATAGGTGCGCTCTTTCGGCAGGCCACACTCGTGGAGATACTTCCGGGCGTGCTCGGAGTAGGCCAGGTTCACATCGGAGATGATGTCCACGATCCGCCGGTTGGTCTCCTCCGGCAGGCACTCGTCTTTACACCGGTTGCCCGCCTCCATGTGGAAGATGGGGATGTGGAGCCGCTTGGCAGCGATGGCGCTAAGGCAGGAGTTGGTATCCCCAAGAATCAGCAGAGCATCCGGCTGTTGTTTGACCATAAGCGCATAACTTTTGGCAATGATATTGCCGATGGTCTCCCCCAGGTCCGCTCCCACCGCATCCAGATAGAAGTCCGGTGCCCGGAGTCCCAGGTCATCAAAGAAAACCTGGTTAAGCTCATAGTCGTAATTTTGTCCGGTATGGACCAGAATCTGATCAAAGTAGCGGTCGCACTTTTTGATGACGGCGGACAATCGGATAATCTCCGGTCGGGTGCCAATAATGGTCATGAGTTTCAGCCGGGACATGGCTCAAACCTCCTCAAAATAGGTGTCAGGGCGCTGGGGGTCAAAGGCCTCATTGGCCCACATCACAGTAACGAGATTCTCAGTTTCCGAAAGATTGATGATGTTGTGGGTATATCCAGGCAGCATATGTACCGCCTGGATTTCGTCCCCGCTGACCTCAAACTCCAGGACCTCGTCAGAACCAATCCGGCGCTCCTGGATCAGGGCACGGCCAGACACCACGATAAAGAATTCCCACTTGCTGTGGTGCCAGTGCTGGCCTTTGGTAATGCCGGGCTTGGAGATGTTCACGCTGAACTGACCGCAGTTAGCGGTACGAAGCAGCTCTGTAAAACTGCCCCGGGCGTCTGCATTCATCTTCAGCGGAAAACAGACAGCCTCTTCAGGGAGATAGGAAAGATAGGTGGAATAGAGTTTTTTGGCAAAAGACCCTTGGGGAATCTGGGGCATCTCCAGGGTTTTCGGCTGGTCGTGGAAACGCTGGAGCAGCTCTACGATCTGTCCCAGGGTCACAGTATGACTTACGGGGACTGTACAAAACTCTCCCTGGCGTGTCTCCTCTCCCCGAAGAGCCCGGAACATCTCATCCACCACGTCGTCCACATAAACCAGGTTCAACTCTGTATTGGGGTCGTTGACCGTAATGGGCAGATCACGGGCAATATTATGGCAGAAAGTAGCTACCACGCTGTTATAGTTGGGACGGCACCACTTTCCAAACAGGTTGGAGAACCGGTAGACCAAAACCTTTGCTCCCGTCTCCACCCCATATTGGAAGAAAAGCTCCTCTCCCGCCCGCTTGGAGCGTCCGTATTCGCTTCCGGCATAGCGTCCTGACAGGCTGGCTTGGATGGAAGAGGAAAGCATAACCGGGCAGGTATTTTGGTGCTTTTTCAGAGTATCCAGCAGTGTGGAAGCAAACCCAAAATTCCCGCTCATGAATTCGCTTTGATCTTTTGGACGGTTCACGCCGGCCAGATTAAACACAAAGTCCGCCTTCTGGCAGTACTCATCCAGCAGTTTAGGCACAGTATCCACATCGAATTCGTAGATTTCCTCCACATCGATATTTCTTGTACGTTCTTTTCCGCTTTGGACTGCCTTCAGGGTCTCCACTAAATTGCGCCCTACAAATCCCCGCGCTCCGGTTACCAGTATTTTCATGCCCGTTTCTCCCACTCTGCCAACTCCTCCCGGATATAGGACAGGGTCAGCAGCTTTGCCTTCACCTGCTCTACGTCCATCAAGGCGGTATTGTTGGAATTGAACTCCGTCAGGATATTACGTTCCTGATCTCCCTGAGTAAAGTATTTATCATAATTAAGATCCCGCTTGTCACAAGGAACACGGTAAAAGTCGCCCAAATCCAGTGCGTTGGCGCATTCCTCATTGGTCAGCAGCGTCTCATAGAGCTTTTCCCCGTGACGGATTCCGATGACCCGAGTCTCTGCTTCCGGGCAGAACAGCTCCCGCACCGCCTGAGCCAGTACGGCGATGGTGCAGGCCGGGGCCTTCTGAACCAGAACATCGCCGCTCTCCCCGTGCTCAAAGGCAAAGAGCACCAGATCCACTGCTTCTTCCAGGGTCATAACGAAGCGGGTCATTTCCGGCTCAGTAATGGTAATGGGCTTTCCGGCCTTTATCTGATCGATCCAGAGAGGAACCACACTGCCTCTGGAGCATAGGACATTTCCATAGCGGGTACAGCAGATCTTGGTACGCTCTGGACTGACCGTGCGGCTCTTGGCAACCGCCACCTTCTCCATCATGGCCTTAGAGGTGCCCATGGCATTCACCGGATAGGCCGCCTTGTCCGTGGAAAGACAGATCACAGACTTCACCCCTGCCTCGATGGCCGCCGTGAGTACATTGTCCGTTCCAATTACATTGGTCTTGACCGCCTCCAGGGGGAAAAACTCACAAGAGGGCACCTGCTTGAGCGCAGCCGCGTGAAAAACGTAGTCCACTCCATACATGGCGTTTTTCACACTGGCCAGATCCCGCACATCGCCAATAAAAAACTTGATTTTTTCCGCCACCTCAGGCATTTTCGCCTGAAATTCATGGCGCATATCATCCTGCTTTTTTTCGTCCCGGGAGAAGATGCGGATTTCTCCGATATCCGTCTCCAAAAAGCGGTCCAGTACGGCGTGGCCGAAGGAGCCGGTACCGCCGGTGATCAATAAAGTCTTTCCTTGAAACATACGCTTCAGCGCTCCAATCCTCGCATGATGATTTCATAACCTTGTTCCGCCGTGTAATGATCTAAGAAGTATTTCCGGCCTGCATCTCCCATAGCCGCCAAATCCGCCTTGTACGCCTTCTTCACCACTGTATAGAAAGCCTCTGTATCGTTGCTGGGGCATTTCCATCCAAATCCGCCAGCTTCGGTAATTTCTCCAATATCGGTGGCCGGATCTGTACAGGAAATCACCGGCAGTCCTGCCTGAAGATAGGACAGCAGCCGGGAGGGAAAGTTTGGAATGGTAAAGCGGTAGTCCAGAAAAAGCATTCCCACATCGCAGGCCAGCACCAGCTCGTCGTACTCCTTCCGAGGCAGTCCGTTCAGCAGCAGAACATGTTCAGGCCGTTCTTGTTCTACGTAGGCTTGCAGTTTTGGATATTCCGTCCCCGTTCCGCACAGGACAAAATATGCCTGGCGATCCTCCCGGCACCGACGAAGGCAATCCAGGAGAAATGGAATTCCTTGCGGTCGGCCGAAGTTACCCCCGTACAAAAACACCGTCTTATCTTGGGGAATCCCGTAGCGGGCCCGAACTGCCGTGCGCTGCTCCATCGTAGTTGTACGGAAATTCGGCTCCTCAGTGTTGGGGCAAAGCCCCACTCGGTCGGCTCGCAGGCCTGGGTTGTGGGAGAGGACATAATCCACATTAGCTGGGCTCATACAACCGATAAAATCCGCCAAGGCATAGAGTTTTTTCTCCTTAGCCCGGAAGTAGCGGTACACCGGCCCTCCCTGAGAAATGGCCCCCAAATCTGCGATTCCCTGGGGCCAGATATCTTTCAGCATTAGATAAAATTTTGCCCCATCTCTCTTTTTGATGTGATCCATCACCCCGGCCAGAGTAATGGGCGGCGTGGCCATCAGGATAAGGTCGTAGTGCTCATGGCCGCAGTACCGATCCAGGGCCTTCTGGATGTTGGGGCCGATCTGTAAAGAGGCTATACCTTTTTTAATAAAAGAGACGCCTGTCATCTGCTGTGTACGTACATGCAGAATGGAGTATCCATTTCGGGGGGCATCATGAGTTTCACAATCTGGCTCCGCCGAGACAATGCGCACATAGTGACCTTTTTTTACAAACACCCGCAGAAGATCAGGATAAATACCGCTCTGATCTAGGGAGTTCATTTGAAAAAGAGATAAAAATATGAGGTTCATAGCATTTCAACTTGCTCCTGTCTGTCTTTCAATGGGACTTTACGCCCGATAGCGGGGGAAAAACCTACTTTCCAGCAAATCCGTTCGTAATCGAATCAATTCTTCGTATTTTTCTGGTGCAAATACTTTTTTCCCAATATAATAAGGCAACGGTTCGCCCCGGTTAAACGCTTTTTTAAACGCAAACAAACTATCTTCTCCAGCACCTACACCTCCGCCCAAATGAAGAGTTTTATACCCGTTTGTCCAGCCCCAAAGTGCTGCCTCATAAAGGAGAAGATTGGTAGGTGCAAGATTTTGATACTCACGCACAGAACCAGAAAGATGATAATTCATTCGGCCATTTGCACACAGCATGATAGACGCTGCGATTATCTTTCTTTCATGCTCTGCATAAAAAATTTGTGCATTATACGGTAAATCATTCAAAATACTCTGATAAAAGCTTGGTTCAAAATAATAGTAATCCGCAGCCTGGTCCTTATCCATGGTGGCATTATAAATGGTGCGGAATGTATCGAATAGCTGAGGAGATCTGCCACTATAAATGTGGACTCCATTTTTCAACGCCTTGCGAATGACATTCCGATTTTTGCTTGAAATATTGGCCCAAATAATCGTATCAGAAGAAACATCCATCACAATGGTATTTCCAAGCCGAACAACTTCATATTGCCCCTGACACTGCTTATGATTTTCCAGTACCGGATGAAACCGCACAAACTCACTGATAATTCCATTAGCTCGGCACCACTCTTCATATGCAGAAAAAAGATGGTCAGGTGCCCCATTGCCTTCTAGCAGCCAACCTCCGTAGCCATAGGGAGTGGCAAAATCAAAGTATTGATCCTTGGATAGCCTTCCGGCAAAGTGCAGGTCTTTAGCAATGTCCCGTTTCATTACCACATTGATTCCACGTAAGCCATCATTACCCTGGTAATAAAAAAGCAACGGTTCACCGTCTCCGTGCAGTTGAAATGCCTTTACATAACCACTAAGGTAGTAAATATCATGCCGAGCAAAAGTTCGCACGAGCTGGTCCCACACTTCTCCCTGCTCCAAGGAATAAACATTGAACTCCATGTCACTTGTTTCCCTTCAAAAAATGATCCACCGCCTCACACAGGCGCTGCATATCATCTGCATCATAGCGCTGGTCACAAACTAGACTCAGTTCTTCTTGATAGATTTGGCGTTCTTTCTCATCTAAGCGGTGCAGCGAAGATACAGGCCAATGAACCGGACAATATATTTTCTGTTCAATTAAATATTGCCGCAATGCATCACGTTTCTCTCCCGGTATCCGGACAGGAACAAACAAGGGACAATCATCTGGTCGCAATTCGGGAAACAATGCAAATTCCTTTACGGTATCCAGAAGTTGTGCAGCGTTATTCCGACGTTTTTCCCGGATAAGCGGTACATTCAGTCTTAACGCAGCCTGTATATCCTGGCAGTCAGCTCCACCCTCAGGCTGCTTTTCCAGCAAATCTTCTGCCAAGGCAAATGTTTTCAGATGCTTTTTTTCTTCTATTTCACCAGAAAGGTATCTCCGCTTTTCTTCCATTCCCTGCTTTCGGAGCGACACATATACATCCTCGATATCTTTCGAGACTGCTTGCTGCAAAGTGTCTTCTTTTGTCCACGCGAATCCACCTGTCCAGAAGCCAGCCCATTTACGCAGACTGCCATATATATAATCCGCATCTTTGTAAACCGCACTAAAAACAGAGTGGGTCACATCCCGAATTACAATCTTCCATTTGGCAGAAAGTTCCGGCTGACGAACATAGCCGAAATAATCCATCACAAGGATTCCATCACAAAATTCCGGGTCTGGAAGCTTTTGACACAAATGCCCTTCAACATCTAAAACAACCGAATAAAAAAACACATCAATCTTTCTGGCCAAAAATGGTTCGATCATTGTTTCGCAACACCAGGAGGGAAGTGCGATAGAGTGAAATTCTCTCCGTGAAAGGATACAATCAATGATGGCCCCCAGCGCTGTACGGCCAGAACGGTACCAAACCGTAGAAGATGGAAAATGATTATTGCTGCATTCTCCTAGGGGAACCTCAAAAAACTCACTGCCAATTTCTTCTTTCGCCATAGCCTTGCCATCCCAGTCGTTTTTTCACTTCAAAATACTCATTTCTGAGGATTCCCGCACAATATTGATCGAGATATTGATTATTCTTAAAAATAGCCGAGCGCCGTATTCCTTCATGCTTCATACCACATTTCACATGTAACCGCTTGGAAGCCTCATTATGACTTAACCATCTTGCTTCCAAGCGATGGAACCGGAGTTCTTCAAAAACGTACCACTCAAGTGTCATCAACGCATCCGTTGCATACCCTTTTCTCTTAGGAGCTCCCGATCTTAATTTGATTCCTTCTTCTCCCACTCCATCTTTCCAATTAATGTCTGTCAGCGTAATCAGACCTATAGCTTCACCGCTCTCCTGAACTTCAATCACAAAGCGTAAATTTTGCTGATCATTTGCTACCTTTTCATACCACTGAGATTGAGTGTGTTTAGAGACAGGAAAGCTCCAGCCTCCAACCATACGTTCAACCTCAGGATCATTGATCATTTCTCGGAGCATTTCCATATCCTCCGGTTCCATAGCCCGGAGCATTACTTTTTCTCCATAAAGGTTCACTTTACCGCCTTCTCTCTTGAGCGTTGTATATGCAAACTTTCTGGTGCTTGCTCCGCTTGCCCTATTCCTTCCCGTACCAGCACTTTCTTTACTGTCAGAAAAACAATCGAACAATCCATCAAAAAAGAAGCCTCTTGGACATACTTAAGATCATATGAAAACTTCTCCTCCCAGCTTATGGCATTTCGGCCATGCACCTGTGCCAAGCCAGTCAATCCAGGGAAAACATCATGTCGATGGTGTTCAGCTTCACTGTAATAAGGAAGGTATACTACCGCCAACGGCCGGGGGCCCACAATGGACATATCGCCCTTGAAGATGTTCCAAAGCTCCGGCAGCTCGTCCAGACTGGTGGAGCGCAGCAGGCGGCCAAATTTGGTCAGCCGTACCTCGTCCGGCAGAAGATTTCCGTTTTCGTCCCGCTCATCGGTCATGGAACGGAACTTATACATTTTAAAAATCTTCTCATCCTTGCCCGGGCGCTCCTGGCAGAAAATCACCGGGCTGCCCAATTTCGTCCGCACGAAAATAGCTACAATGAGCAGCACCGGAGACAGCACGATAAGCGCGCAGCCGGACAACAGGATATCCAGAAGTCTTTTTATGTAGCGGCAGTAAATTCCGTTTTTTCCTCGACTCACAGTATCATTCCTTTGATGATTTCAATGACCCGGTTCTGCTCCTGCGCCGTCATCTTTACATCGCTGGGCAGGCACAGGCCGCGGGCAAAGATGTCCTCGCCCACATTGTCCCCGGCGGTGATGAAGTCGTGTCCGGCAAAGACCGGCTGCATGTGCATGGGCTTCCAGATGGGACGGGACTCGATGTTCTCGCTCTCCAGGGCCAGACGGATATCCTCCGGCTTCACATCGCAGCCCGGGTCGATGGTGATGCAGGAGAGCCAGAAGTTGGGACGGCTCTCGGGCAGGTAGGGGTTCATCTTTACAGGCAGCCCCTGGAACGCCGCCTCATAGGTGCGGTAAATCTGCTCTTTCTTAGCCCGGTGCTCCTCCAAGTGGAGCAGCTGCCCGCGGCCGATGCCCGCCACAATGTTGCTCATGCGGTAGTTATAGCCGATTTCCTTGTGCTCGTACCAGGGGAACGGCTCCCGGGCCTGGGTGGCCCAGAAGCGGGCCTTCTGGATGGCCTGCTCGTCATCCGACAGGAGCATACCGCCTCCGGACGTGGTGATGATCTTGTTGCCGTTAAAGGAGACCGCACTGTATTTACCAAACGTACCCGTCTGTTTCCCCTTGTAGGTAGCGGACAGGCTCTCCGCCGCATCCTCAATGAGGACAGCATTGTGGGCCTCACAGATGGCGGTGATCTCATCCAGCTTGGAGGGCGTACCGTACAGATGGGCCAGCACCACTACCTTGCTGTCGGGGTACTTCTCAAAAGCCCGCTCCAGCGCTTTGGGGTCCATGTTCCAGGTCTCCCGCTCGCTGTCCACGAATACCTGCTCCCCGCCCTCATAGCTCACCGGATTGACGGTAGCGGAGAAAGTCATATCAGAGCACAGCACCTTGTCTCCGGGCTTTACCCCCGCCAGCTTTACCGCCAGATGGAGTGCGGACGTACCGGAAACCAGGGCGGCGGCATGACCTACGCCCACATAGGCAGCCAGTTCCCGCTCAAACTCATTTACGTTTTTGCCCAGAGGCGCCACCCAATTGGTATCAAAGGCCTCCTGGACAAATTTCTGTTCTTCCCCATGGATGGTGGGGGAGGACAGGAAGATTCGATCATTCATTGTGATTCCTCCCGCTGGCATTTTGGTCAGGAGTCTGACCCCCATAAAATATCACTTTATAGTACCACATTCCCCTATGGAACGCAAGGCGTAAAGGATCGGAAAGCCAGCGTATTTTAACCAAAACCGTCTGGGTTTTCCATCATTCTTTCCTCCTTCCGCTTATGTCCGGAATCGTACTGCTTGACTTTCCCGTTTGTCAGACTCATAATGAAGTTCTCTTTCATCATGACCCTTCAAGCCGCCCAGCTTTTGCCGCAGTTTTACTATACGGTCTGTGGAAATAATGCTATACTATTCCCTACAAACCACCTGTTAGAGCAGGAACACCCTGAAGCGAAGGGGTGTCTTTCCGCTCATCCAGAGAACACTCCCAAAGAAATGGCCCATGCTATATTCAAATCTTACTTCTACGGAGGCAGCAACCCATGCGTGATGTCAAAGCTGAAAACGATCATAATTTAAAAGACGATGTACCCACCTCTTTTACGGGTATTCCCGCCGACCTGCTCATCGGCCAGCCCCTTCAGGCAGTGGCCCGGGGGCAGCAAGAGCTGTGTCGGACATATATCCAGGCCATAAAACAGCAGGCTCTAACGGTCGATAATGCTTCCAAAGAGGAGCAAGACCGCAACTCGAGTTCTCAATCTTCTGATGATTGACGAATATCCCAATTTGCCTGTTTGCCGCCAGTATGAAGCCTACTGCCAAACAAGAAAACCAGCATTTCAAACCTACTCTTCAAACCGCAGCGGAGAATTGCCCTTCGAAGGATTCTCCTCTTACAAACAGAGCCAGGGCTCCGCACCATATTGACCAGTGCGGAGCCCAAATCATACTTATTTTCGACAGCCGTCCGTTGATCATCAAAGAAAAGCTTGTCTCCTCAGTTGCCTATTTTTCTTCTTCAGTATATAATGTTACTTGATTTTATAATTATAGAATGCCTAAAATCTTCCACCACAGCACCTGAAATACAACAATTGTAACAAATGTGATTCCAAGCAGCGGCACGCTGAAGCGGATCGTCTCTTTGGAGGAATATAGGCCATTTTTCTCCCCTTGCCCCACCAGAATTGACATATTTTGAAAGGGAAACACATAGTGCATCACAATTGCTGTAAAGACCCACAACGCTGGTACCAGGGGATTGATTCCCATGGCTGATGTATAGCTCAGCACAGCTGGAACCGCCACACCCATAACAGCAATCACACTGCCCAACAACATATGGATGATCACTGAGATCGTTGCCACGAAAGCAGCCAGAACAAAAGGATTCGACGGAATGGTTCCGGGAAGTAGGGTGGACGCAATCCATTCGTTCATCCCTGTCACCGCCCCCACTTTTCCAATGGCCATTGCCGCAGTAATAAACAGCAGCACATTGGTCGGAACCTCTGACCAAGAACCAGGCGTCAGCAGCTCTCCCACCACCGGCAAAGACATCAACATGGCAATGGCCAATGTAATCCATCCAATATCAAGACCATGCAGGCTGTCTGTCATCCACAGAATGACCGCAATGGTAAGCCAGATTGCAGCCCGGATTTCCGTTTGGGAAAGGTGTCCCATCTCATGCAGTTTTTTCTCTGCCGCCTGTTTATCGATGGTCATCGGCTGACTGGGCCGGAAAAACAGTAAAAAGGCCACACATGTCAGCACCGATGAGGCAGCGCATGGCACCCCCATAAGTTTTAGCCAGCCAAACCACCCCAACTCCAGGCCGGAGTATTGCACCGCCAACGGATTGATCGTGCTATCCCCTGTTAAAAAGATACAGGAGATAGGCACTGATGCCGCAAATACAGAGTATCCAATCGAAACTGCGTCCTTTCGAGGAACCCGTGCGTTTTCAATCACCTCTGACATGACGGACATAATCAAAAACGCTCTGGGCCAGGGATGTGGTATAATTAGGCTCAGTATCAGAGTCATGAAAAAAACCGATATAATAACGCTGCGGTAAGAACTCATAAAGCGAAGGATAAACCAGTAAGAAATCCGGTTTCCCAGCCCAGAATTTTTAACCGCCGCTGCGATAAGATATGCCCCAACGATGAGATACATAGTCGTTCCTGTCCAGGAATAAAATACCACCTCGGGTTCCGCTACCCGGAATATTACAAACAGTGCCAACAGCAAGCCGGACACATATCCCGCCTGAGCCACCTGAAAGGCCCAAAATAATACCGTCATAATGGTCAAAGACAGGCACATCTGCCCCTGTTGCGTCAATCCCTCCAGGGGCAAGGTATAAATTACCACAGCCGCGGCAACACCGCCAAATAAACCGATCACTTGTTTTCTATTCATCAAGGTCACACAACTCACTTCCTTTCTACCGTACCGTCAGAAATAAATTCCATATTTACCGCTCCAGAATATACCGTTGCTTCAACCTCGGCACGCCTAAGCCTATCACACGGGAGGTATTGTTTTGACTTTACAGCAGATCATTTTCTTCATAACAATATACAAGAACAAAAGCTTTACTGCCGCCGCCAAGGAGTTAGGTGTCTCCCAGTCTGTCCTTTCCAAGCAGATGATAGCTTTGGAAAAGGAAATGGGTTCTAAGCTCATTGTCCGCAACGCACACCACATGAAGCTTACCCCCCACGGAGAAGTTCTGCTGCCTCACGCACTCCAGATGGCTAAGGACTACCGCGAAATTCTTCACTGTGCCGCCCGCCAGCGTGCTAAGCAGGAAACCATTACGCTGGGTGGAGTATCCATTCTAAATACATACGGCATTACAGAAGCACTGATTAGCTTTGAAGGGGCATATCCCTCCTATTCCATTGATATTTGGGAAACAGAAACCAACAATGTTCTGAGCGGAATGTACGACCACTCTTTGGATATTGGAATCGGCTGGTTTCAATTACCCATGGAGCGTGAATCCGAACGGCTGAACCTAATCCCTCTCATTGATGATGAGCAGGTTCTGATCGCCAGTCCGGCTCTCTTTCCTCCCGGAACCCACGAAATTTCTATTGCTCAGCTAAAGAACAAATACATTGTCCTTCAAAATTCCGATCCTAATGTGGCGGCTTATCACCTTCAAATCCTGCATTCCGACCTACATCAGGATAATGTACATCTGTTGAATATAAAAATGGATTCTCTGGTTCAGTTCATTTTGAAAAAGAACTGTGTCTCTATCATGATGAAACAGGTGGCGGAAAAAGTCTTCGCACCTCAGGTCCCGATTTTTCCGCTCTCACATCCGCTGACGCTGACCTTGTGCATCATTTTACCCAAGCACGGTGCCTCAGGAAGTTGCCAGTGCCTAGTCCAGTATCTCCGCAAGGCGTTTCAAGGACGCAGCAGATTTAGCTAAAAAGATCAGGCCGCTTTTCACAAAACGGAAAAGCGGCCTGATTTTATTATTGCGTTGTTTAACGCTCCGGGCACTCAAACAGAATGGCACCCTGATCCAGAAGCATTTGCTGAAGCTGGGAGACGTCTTTCTCCAGCTCTCTGGGGGTAATTCCTTTCTGAATACACAAGCCAGCGGCGGTACCGGCGGCCTGACCGGTCACCATAGTCTGGTGCAGGTAACGCAGGTAAGCGGGACGGTCGGTGGACACGCACTTTCCGGCAGCCAGCAGATTGTCGATCTTCTTGGGGACCAGACAGCGGTAGGGGATGTCGTAGGATCCGCCGTCCTTGGGGAAGGCGATGTCTGTCTTATAAGTAACGCAGGCATTCAGGGTATCCATGGAGGACACATGGTAGGCACCGGCCTTGAAGGAGGTCTTGCCGATGGTGTCAGGGAACTGGCGGCAAGCCTCCACATCGTCACGGGTAAGGACATAGTCACCTACGATACGGGGACCTTCCCGCAAGCGGAGCTCGGTGCAGACCTTGGTGATATAGGCATTCTTAAAGCCAGGCACGTAGTTTTTGAAGAAGCGCCAGGCAATCATGTTCTGCTTGCGGCACTCTACCATGCACCGGGTCAGATCCCAAGCGTCGGTGGGCAGTGCGTGGTCAACCTGGGAGGAGTGCTGGAAGTGCGCCTGGATATGGCCGCCCTCCTTAGGCGTCAGGAAGAATCCCGCGCCAGAGTAGGGGTGCCAGTCACCGTTCTTGAGCGCCATGTCCCGCAGCTCATAGAAGCCCATCAGCTCGCCCAGCTCGGTGATATCATGGCACTTGCGGTACATATTCATGACATCTTCCTGGGTATTGGCGTTCTCATAGGGGAAAATCAGCTGGCGGAACGAGAACTGCTCGGGATGCTCCCGGATATAGGTCAGCAGTACATCCCAGTCCACGCCGTCAACGGTGAATGCCAGGGTATGGGGCTGGATCTCATCCCGGCTGACACAAGCCATCTCACAGCCCGCATGGGCGGACACATAGCCCTCGCCGGTGCAGTCAATGACGATCTTGCCCTTGATCTCGTTACGGCCATTGGCGTTCTCCACCACGATACCGTTGACGGTGTCCCCATCCTTGGTAACACCCACCACCAGGGTATCCAGCAGCAGCTGCACGCCCTCTTCGTCCATCATCTCGAACATCAGCATGGTCCACCATTCAGGATCCACATAGGAGAAGGAATATCCGGCTTTTTCGCGGATAGGATAACGGAGGTGAGGCAGCGCATGACCAGATTTGAACAGTCTCTGGTATGTCTCCTCCACAATGCCGCCGATGTCCCGCTTGCCCTGGGGGTTAAACAGACGGGCGTACGCAAATCCCGGAGGGCCAGACAGGCTCATCTGTCCGCCCATGGTACCAGTCCGCTCCACCAGCAGAGTCTTGGCACCCGCCCGAGCGGCGGCAATGGCGGCAGAAACACCGGACGTACCTGCACCGCAGACAATCACATCGTAAATGGTACTGTAACTCATGGCTTAATTCCTCCTTATTCATCAAAATGAAACAGTTCCGTCTAATCTACGGCCTCTTTATGGGTCATTTTATGGAGTGAGCGCTTCATAT
The DNA here is from genome assembly GCF_052117285.1 of Lawsonibacter sp. LCP25S3_E2. Taxonomy (NCBI): domain Bacteria; kingdom Bacillati; phylum Bacillota; class Clostridia; order Eubacteriales; family Oscillospiraceae; genus Lawsonibacter; species Lawsonibacter sp. LCP25S3_E2. The sequence continues at coordinate 22,057 of NZ_JBQKJL010000019.1, read as the reverse complement.
CAGGAAGCAGCAGCACAGTCAGCGCAACGACACCCGCCAGATTGATAACCAGCGTGGTCGGCCAAAGGATCACGCCCGCTACGACGCACAGCAGCAATCTGCGGGGCATCGACACAACATCCTGCCAGTAGCCGGAAAGAGCAATACACACGGCAAAAATTGCGTAGGTACACAACAGGAAGTTGACCAGGATCATGACGGGAGTTCCAATCATGATCAGGGTAGGCTCGAAACAGAATACAAAGGGGACAATATACGCCGCGATAGCCAATCGGAACGCCGTAGTACCAACCTTTGTGGGATTTGCTCCCGCCAAGGGTGCCGCAGCAAAACAGGACACTGCCACGGGGGGAGTGATGTTGGAAATAACCGAGAAATAGAACACGAACAGGTGAGCCGCCATAGCAGGAATTCCAAACTCGATCAGGGAGGGCGCCACCAGGATTGCCACCAGGGAATACGCGGCCACCGAGGGCATGCCCATGCCCAGGATCAGAGAAGCAACTGCGGCACAAACCAGCAGCAGCAGCACATTGCCGTTACCCAATTGCGTCAGTGCCAAGCTCAGGCTGAACGCCAAGCCAGAGGCATTGATACAGCCCACCACGATGCCAGCCATGGCCATCACAATGCCAATACCGATCATCAGCTCACCGCATTCACGCAGGGCTCCCACAAACTGTCCCACAAAATTCTTGCGGTTTTCCGGCTTCATGGCCAAGCAGGGCAGCGCCACAGCGCCGGCAATGATAGCGGAAATGGAGGCGGGAAGCGCCAGGGTAAACATACATACCAGCAAAACCACAATGGGAGGGATAATAAACCAGCCCCGCGTCCAGGCATCCTTCGGCTTGGGGAGTTGTTCCACCGGGATCTTCTTTAGCTTCAGCTTACCGGCATCCATATGCACCTGCACAAAGGTCGCCATATAAAACAGAAGTGCCGGAATCAATGCCGCCAATGCCACAGAGCTGTACGGTACACCCAGAGTCTCAGCGATAATGAAGGCTGCGATTCCCATAACCGGCGGCATAATCTGTCCGCCGGAAGAAGCCACCGCTTCCACCGCACCTGCGGTATGGGGAGGATAACCGGCTTCCTTCATCATAGGGATCGTCACGCTGCCGGTCAGCAGAACATTGGACATGGGCGCGCCAGTAATGGTTCCCACCAGACTGGAGGCCACCACGGCAGTTTTGGCACTGCCGCCCTGAGACTTGCCGCAAAACAGAAGCGCAAAATCGATGAAGGATCTGCCGCCGCCGTAGTGAAGCAGTACTTGTCCAAAGAAGATAAACGCTACACCCACCGTGGCACCGAAGCTCAGCATATACATCAGGCTGTTGGGGTCCACATAGATATAGCTGACCATTTTGGGAATGGTAAAGGCCCGGCAGTGGAGGATTCCGGGTAAATACTCTCCAAACTTGGTATACAGCAAGAATACTGTACACACAATGGTCAGAGAAATTCCCATGGAGCGCCGCAGTCCCTCCAGGATGAGCAGAATGGCAATCACGCCGAAGACCGTGCGCTCCGGGGTAACGACTCCCATATTCAGTGCGATATCCGGGTAGGCAACCGTGATATACAGACCGGCCCCCACAGACAGTACCGCGAACACAACATCCACCACGTTGTAGTTCGCTCCTTTTTTCCAGGGGTTAGAAATAAAGGTGCCGAAAAGTATCATGGCCAGATAAATGCCCAGATACTGCTCAGTATAAATGGAAATACGAAAATATGCGGGGACGTCAATAATAATGAGCAGGCCGATCACAGCCATAATCGGATAGGAAACATACCGAATCCGCTCAAACAGCTTGTTAATCATTATGAAAAAATTCACCTCTCAATCAAAGCTCCGGCCAGTCGAGGTGCTTACCAGTCTCTGCCCTATTATGAGAGCAAAGCGTTCTGGGTGGCTTCCGCCTCATCCGTCCAAAGGCCAACTTCCTTATAGAACTTCACTGCTCCGTCGTGATAGGGCACCATAAAGTCCTCAGCCACAAAGTTTTCAGGAGTCCACTGCTGGCCCCAGGCGTGCACGTCGGCCAGCTCCTCATAGTTCTCATAGATCGCTTTCATGATGGTGTAAACATCGTCCTCATTCAACTGAGTAGAAACACCCATCTGGATCGGATAGGTAATCAATACTGTGTCTTCATCCAGGATACCTGCCGCCGGGCTTACTTTTGCCGTGGCACCCGGCACATACTTATCCAGAATGGCCTGCAAATCTTCGGGAACGCCATCGGCAATATCCTCGGGCTTCAAATCACCGAAGGGAAGCACCCGAATCCCGATGGATTCATCCAACTGTACGGAGGAGGGGGTCGTGCTGGAGCCGGCAAAGATGGCATCTACCCGGCGCTCCTGCAGAGCACGCTGGGCACTGGACAGGTCGGCAAGGGGAACGGCCACGCAGTCATCAATGGTCAGTCCCACCGCCTCAAGAGCGGCGTCAATCAGATTTACGGTCAGCTTGTTGCCGCCGTACTCATAGCCCACCCGTTTTCCGGCCAGGTCCTTAACGGAGGTAATTCCGGAACTCTCCAACACTGTCATAGTGCAGTGCTCCGACCAGTTGCCGCTTAGCAGCAGTCGGGTATCTTCATAGGGCTCGGTGTAGTTCACCGTACCGGTGTAGGCCCAGTACATATCCATGGCGGAAATAACTTCTAAGGTAATGGTACCGTCCCGCCATTCGGGCATCCAGGCATCCGGCCCGGCGTAAGGGAGGATGGTCGCCTGGATGGGAGTGTTCTCAGTTATGATTTTGGCAATTCCGGTGCCCATGGCATAGTAGGAAGTACCTACCGCCTGGGTGCCAATGTTAACACTGGAAACTCCTGCGGGAGCATCGGCGGAGGCATTGCTTTGGCCAGCTTCACTCCCAGAATTACAACCGCTGAGGCACAAAACCGCCAATGCACTGGCAACAGCAAGAGCGATGACTTTTCGATTCATAATTGACCCTCCTTTTACACGGTTAATAGAATAAATAGTAGGTAGATAGGCTGTCCTAATTCCCTGAATCGAAGCACCGCGCCGTGCTTAAGGGCCGGACTGCTTTTCTACGGCAAAGTAACTATATCATTCTCATATTCCTAACACAATTCGATTTCCCCCTCCCTTTTATTCTCAACTGGAATATTACCTCCCTTCAGGGTAAATTTTAGGATCTTTTCTCTCCTTTTATTCCATTCCAGAATGATTATCCCCGGCAAACGGAATTGATTCCTTTCCTTGATTCCCCTTAGAATGATGTCACTGAAGCAAGCACCGCGCCGCTGCTGTCTGCCGGACATAAATAAGTTTGGAAAAGGAGAATCACTCATGAGCAATCAACTTCATGCGCTGCTGGATCCCCGCGGTTATCAGGAAAGAGAGATCATTCAGCTCGCCAAGCGTCCCTCGCTTGATGAGTTAAAGAACGGAAAGATTCTCTTTTACAACAACACTAAGCTGGGCTTCTGCAACTACTACACCGTTTTTGACCGCATCAAAGAACGCCTGCGCGAGATCGGCTGCGACGATACCAAGTGGGTAGAGTACACCGAGACCGTTCGTGGCAAAAACGCAGATAAGCTGATGGAGTATGCCAAGATGCTGGCAGAAGAGAAGCCGGTAGCGGCCATCGTCGCATTTGGTGATATGGGCACTTCCTCCTCCACCACTGTTCTGACCATTGCTTTGGAAAAAATCGGGATTCCCGCTGTATATATGACCGCACCTCCGGGAACCGCCATCACCGAAGGTGTGGGCGTTTACCGTGCCGGAAACCTGTGTCTGTGCTCCGTGGATATCTACCAGGCAAGCACCGTAGAAGAAGTCGCCGCCCAGGTGGATCTGAAGTGGGATTATATTCTCAAGTCCCTGACCAGCAACGGTGAGGAACTCGCCAAGTTGGCGCATATCGACTTTAAGATGGACAAAGTGGCTCCCGCCAAGGATGGGCTTCTGCCCTTCGTTCCTGAATACGACGAGGAGAAGTCGAAAGAGCCCGGCGCCTACATGGAAGAGATCAACCGCTACTTCAATGAGATGCACATCTCTGACGGCCTGCCCATCATTCCTCCCACCAAACGCCGCTACGAGGCCATGATGGAGTATTGCCCCTGGGACGAGTCCATGAAGTTGGTAGATCCCTCCGGTCCCAGCGGACGTGAGATCACTGTAAAGGATGTGGCCATTGCCGCCATTATGGCCGGCTGTACTCCCCAGGCGATGCCCGTTCTGGTTTCCGCCTTTAAGGCACTCAACAGCCCCCTCTATAATTTCAACCAGTCTGTCACCACCTCTCACCCCGGTGGTAACCTGTGTATCGTTTCCGGCCCCATCGCTCAGGAGATCGGCATCTCCGGCAAACAGGGCTGCCAGGGCCCCGGCTGGCCTGCCAACGCCACCATCGGCCGCGCCATCAACCTGGTTATCATGAATGTGCTGCGCTCGGTTCCCGGTGTATGTGACCTTGACTGTATCGCTTCCCAGGCGGAGTTTACTTACTGCTTTGCTGAAGAACCTTCCCTGGCCCAGTGGAACATGATCAACGAGGATCGCTTCAATTCCGAAACCACCACTGTTTACCTGCTGAAAGCGGAACCCATCCATGACATCATCGACTTCTTGAGCCTGAACGGCTATGACCTGCTGGACACCATTACCGCCTGCTGCACTACGCTGGGCTCCAACAACGCCTATATGCCCGGCCCCCTGATCGTCTGTCTGACTCCTGACCATGCCATGATGCTGAAGAAGGCGGGCTATACCAAGGAGATGATTCAGGAGCACATCCATCAGTATGTCTACCACCAGACTCCCATGGTCAATGGCCGTGGCCTGATGCCCGTCCGGCCCAAGGAGTGGGCCAACCGTCACCCCCTGCCTGTTACCCGTTCCCCCAAGGATGTGGAAGTGGTCACCATCGGCGGTCGCGGCGGCCACTCCGGTGTGATTCTGCCTTGGGCACTGCACAGCGAGGGCTGTGTGGAGGCGCTCACGCTTCCCGACGGAACCGTCGCCAAGAGCATCGAGGACTTTAAGCGCAAATAATTTGGTGTGATCAAATAATCCGTTGCAACAAGCCGCGAAAAGGAGGTCTTTCATTTGAGCGGATATGATGTTCAATACGATGTAATCGTATGTGGAGGCGGAACCTCCGGTGTAGCTGCGGCAATCGCCTCGGCAAGAACTGGCGTCAAAACTCTGCTGGTGGAACGGACTGGTACCATGGGCGGACAGATGAATCTGTCCGGCCCTCCGGGATTTGCCTACGCCCGTCTGTTTAACCCGCAAGGGAAACGGGATGTGGGCGGCATTGTGGAAGAGACTCATCACCGTCTGTTAGAGATGGGGCACGCCATGCCCCACCAGCGGTATCCCGTCCGTGAAAAAGCCGGATTTACCTTCTCTTATGTGGACCCTGAGTGGTGGACCATGCTGATGTTCGAGATGATGGACGAAGAAGGCGTGCAGCTGCTGCTGGACACCCTGGTGGTGGGTGTCACCAAGGACGGCGATACCGTCACGGGCATTGTGGTAGAAAACGCCAATGGCCGCAACGAGATCAAGGGCAAGATCGTCATTGACTGCACCGGTGAGGGCTATGTGTCCACCCAGGCCGGCTGTGAGATGGCCTGTGTCAACCGAGATGAGATCCAGCCCCATACCTTGGCATTCACCGTTGACGGCGTGGACTGGGATGTGCTATTGACCTATGTACGGGAGCATCCTGAGCAGTTTGCCTTCAAGCAGCTTCTCAATCCCTATACTGACGGCACTCACGAAGGGGTCATGGATATGTACCGTAAGTGCCATGACATCACTGAGATCGGAGAGCTGATGGGCTTCTATGAGCTGCGGGATATGGCTATGAAAAATGGCGACTGGCATCCTTACTCTGGTGTTGGCTTCTTCCTGATTCCCAGAGAAGGCGGCCACATCCAGGCCCACTTCCAGCACTCTTCTCAGTGGGACCACTCTCTGCCCACCGATGCCTGGGATCTGACCCGCTGTATGGTTGAGTGCCGCAAGCAGAATCTGATCGCCTGGCGCTTCTTTAAGAACTATGTTCCCGGCTTCAAGAACGCCTATATCACCAAGGTGTGCACCGAACTGCGTCTGCGGGAAGGTCCCCGTATTGTGGGTGATTATGTGCTTTGCCGCGAAGATGTGTCTGAGTGCCGCCAGTTCCCCGATACCATCGGAAAGAGTTCCTTCAAGGCCGGTGGGTATCACGTGACAAACGTCAATACTTTGAACGTCAATATCGACGATCCCCGTATGTCCTGGCCAAAGGATGGCGGCTCCTATGATATCCCCTACCGCTGCTTGGTCCCCAAGAAGATCGACAATCTGCTTGCTGCCGGAAAGTGCGTGTCCACCGACCGTCCCGCTTATCTGCGCTACCTGCATCAGACCATGGTGACCGGTCAGGCCGCCGGTACTGCCGCCGGCCTTTGTATCCAGAAGGGTATTACTCCCAGAGAGCTGGAGAAGGACGTTTCCCAGCTTCAGCAAATGCTCTTGGAGCAGGGGGCTGTCCTGTTCGAGTGCCCTGAACGCTAAGCCGTACCGGCAGAAATACACGAAAACCACTCTGGCTAAAATGAACAGAGGGGTATGGAATCTTTGGTTCCATACCCCTCTGTTATATCTGCGTATCCGGGGCCATGCATCACTTCTGCTGCTGTCCGCCTACTGTCTGCAACAGATAGCTTTTCAGCTTTTCCCCTCCAAGTGAAAGCATTCTGTCTTTCTTGACCACTAACGCCAGATATAGCGACGGATATCCTTTGATCCTCAAGGATACTGTACCTGGCATATGGGGATAATCCGCGACCTTTCCCATCATCAAGGAAACGCAGGTATTGTTTTTTACGCACCTCTTAATTGTCTCGACACGCATTCCGGTATATTCAATTTTCGGCTGAATGCCCGCATCCCGCAGCAGTTTGCGATAAAAGCGGGTATAGTATGGATCTGTGTCCATCAGCATAAACCGATCCTCCGCCAGCTGGGTCAGGTCGACAACTCGCCGGTCTGACAGCGGATGATCTTCACTTACCAAGACCATCTGCTCATCCTTCAGCAGAGGCAGCACATCATAGCAGTTGTCCTTAAGGTATGCTGTCCTGATTAAGCCAATGTCAATTTTTTTGCAGTCCAACATATCAAAGATATCGGCCGTTACAGTCTCAGAAATCTTCAGCGAAATATCTGGATTATCCTTACAAAATTGAATCAGCTGTTCGGTAATCCCATAGTGGTTCAAAATAGGAACTGCTCCAAATTGAATCTGATCCACGGACACGCACTTTGAATCAGATAACTGACGCTGCAACTCTACGTATTCATCCACAATACGGCGGATGTATTCCAAAATTTCCTCCCCTGCGCAGGTCAAATATACATTCCGATGGTTTCTTACAAAAAGTTGAATTCCCAGTTCTTTCTCTAACGCAATGATCTGTTTTGATAAGGTGGACTGGGACACATACAGCTCATTGGCAGCATTGGTGAAATGCCGCTGCTCTGCAACTGCAATGGAAAATTCAAGTTGTTGAAGCGTCATGTTTATTCTCCCGCCCTATATATAATTCCTCCGTCATATGTTGTCATGTTTCGCAGCGCGATTTGCTAGTGTATTATCAAAATTTACCAATATTATATCACAGTCCCAGCTTTTTGTTCAATATTCTTTTCAAATGGTTTTTTAATCCGGCCGTTTCCAATTCTAATTCCCTAAAAATGCAATATATCTCGCACATATATCTAAGTTTAAATGGATACTATACTTCTCATTCATGTTTCCATCTGTAATACTATTATGTTTATGTTAAAATCGGCCGGGCAAAATCCTACCCCAGGTAAATACATTGCGAGATAAACGTGATAAAGGTAGACAGCTCAAATAAGCGGCCCACAGCAACGCCACACTGTTTGATCCATATTGACACACGCTCTGGAGCACTTGATCTTTGGGTTCCCCCACTGCCCTCAATCCCTTTCCCTTTGGCAGCAGCTTTTTATCACATTTCTTTGAGCCCTAAGGTTGTTTCCGCTCAACCTTCTCCCATGTTCCCCTACACATGGGCGCGCCCATACCTCGCACGACTTTGATACCAGTGGGAATGGATATGACAGCAACGTTCTGCGATGAACAATGAGTAACCGTCAAATCTCCGGGCGGATAAAAAGGCCGCCATCTCAGTGCGCATTGAACCGCTACCCGTCAAGAGGACAGTAAAAAATATAAAGTTTTCCCGGTCAGCAACCCAAGTGTGTTGCTGACCGCAGGCTGTCGAAAAAGCCCAGCCTATGCTGGACTTTTTCGACAGCCTGAATCCTGCACAAATTCCATTTGTGCAGGATTTTTTGACCCTCTCGGATATGTACCGTTGGCAGGAAATTTTTGGTCACTGTGTACCACTACCAACCCTTCCTATTGTTCAAATCGAGCATGCCAAAACAGAATTCCTCTAACCATGACCATGTTGTCTGTGACGGGTCGCATGTTTGGAGATGTCTGGTCATATTTCCAAATTTAATATTTTTCAATAGTAGGGCAAAAATACTCGTCTTTTGTACAACGAACATTAAGAGGATCCCTCACAGATTTTCTGTTCAGTTGACAATCACATTATTTTTGTTATAATGGTATTAAATTAAAATAATTACATATAATTAACACAAAGGAGGTGTAGGACGTGGATTATCACAACTTATGTTTGGAGTTGTTTGGAACGGACGATGTAAATGAATTAACAAGAATTGCTCAAACATATAAGCTGAAAAATCCTCGCAAAGCAGGAAGGAAGAAGAAATTTACCACAGAGGATGTTAAGACAATTCGGATCCTGATTGAAAACGGAATGACCGTCAACGATGTCGCAGAGCGATTCAAAACCTCTCGGCAAATCATTGGGAAGTATCTCAACGAAAAACCGGCCGACGGCTATACACTACGCATAACCTACATGTACCACCAGCATCCTTGTACAGTCATTGATGTAGACTTTCTGAACCAAAGAGTTATCGTTCAAAATAAGACAAAAGACATTCTCCACCGTGCATTTGGCGTTGTGGAACATCCAACTTGGGATGACTTCGAACTATTTTTGAAGGATCGCTGCTTTCCCTCCACACGGGGTGATGCAAAAGCAATCTTGAAGGATCTTCAGCTCACATCCTATGACCCCTTGCAGATCGCGGAAAAGACGAAGGGAAGAACGGCGGAAGACGATATGTGGATGAAGTTCCACTATTACCCAGCGGGAGGAGAAATATGTGAATAAAATCAACCTTGATGCCGTTGAACGAGAACCAATTCTAGGCCACACATCGAAGGGAGACCAGCCAAAATGGCAGTTCAAAGGTAAGTGGTATAAAGCTGACCATATGGGTTATGAAGCATTGTCCGAGGTGTTGGTATCCAAGTTATTGAAGCAGTCCAATGCGCCCGAATTTGTAGAATATGAACCAGTATTGATTCAGCATAAGGGAAAAGAACTTGCTGGCTGTGTCAGCAAAAATTTTCGCGCCAAAGACGAAATGTTAGTGCCTTTCGAGCGTCTGCATCGCGCCTATAAAGGCCAGGGTTTGGCGGCAGCACTTAGCAAAATCAGCACTCCTCAGGAACGAATTCGATATACGACAGAATTTATCGAGAGAATAACCGGACTGACCGGGGTAGGATGCTACCTGACTTTTTTATTGGAGTTGGATTCCTTTTTTCTAAACGAAGATCGCCATACAAACAATCTGGCCGTGATTCGAAACGAAAAAACAGGTAAATTTCGTCTCTGTCCAATTTTTGATCATGGTCTGGCTTTGCTGTCCGATTTGAATGACTATCCTATGGATCAGAATATCTATGACTCCATCCGCCGCGTTCACGCCAAGCCTTTTGATGTGGACTTTGATGCTCAAGTGGAAGCCGCGGAAGAGTTATATGGAACACAATTACGATTCTCATTTGCTCGTCGGGATATTTCCAAAATATTAGATTCTGTCAGAGAATTATATTCCAATGCGGTGATCACCAGAGTTGAACAGACTGTATACGAACAGATGCGCAAATATCAAGTATATTTTTTCTGAATCGTCCTATCGAAATTTTTTCAATTCCCTCTATTGAGATGGAAGATTCAAAGCGCAATTCAGGCGCATCCATCTCTCCTTGAGAATCTCTTAGATCATCTTTTATATACGGCAGCGTATCTATTTACCGATCAAATAAATCGCTGTGTGTCCCAGTACGAACTAAAGTCAATACCTGCCCATGCAGCGGCACGCCGTCTCTTCCATCAATCTGTCTTGTCGGTACAAAGTAAGTCTGTCTACTTGTTGTACTCTGCACAACAAATTCCGCCCTCGCCGACAACACGGAGACAGTTCTTCGCCCCCACAACCCTTGAAAATCCTGCACAAATTCCATTTGTGCAGGATTTTTTCGCCCTGTCGGATATGTACCGTTTAGAGGAAATTTTTGGTTTAATTTTCTGATTCTATTATCATTGTAAAAATTTATAATCTATGCACTTGCGTATCCGATCCCAGTCAAGGTTGTTCATATACTTGAGGGTGTCTGCGTGACGCTCTGCAAGCGGATAATGGATTCTCGCTTTCTTCATTTGCTGACCACTCCTTGCTCATGATTACCCTAAGACTTTGGATGACCTACTGCTAATATAAGAATATCATGGATACCTACTACGGTCAAAATGAGGATTTCTGTGACGATTAACCTACTATTATGCTGGGAGAAACCAATGATAATACCAGCCTCTTCGTTCATGCAGATCGAGCATGCCAGAGCAGAATTCTTCCCACCATGACCATGTTGCCTGTGACGGATCGGATTTTTGGAGCGCACACCTTCGTCTGTCACAAGATGAGGTGTGGCTGATTGCCGTTTGGCTTATTATTTGATCTTTGGGAATGCCATAAGGAATATCCCGGCATGGCAAAACCGAAGCATGAAATGTATGTCAACGACATTATCCCGGATGGAATTCAACACGTACCTTGTACTTGCGACGTAAATGTCGTAACTTTATTACAAACTTTCCGAACGAAATTTTCCATTGCAATCTGATAGACCTGCTGCTTGGTCGTGTAGAGTTATTCTAACCAACAAACCAAGATGATACTGTTAATACGTCAAATGGAACGCTCCGTGTAGCGCTTGCTGCTAGATTATTTTAAGGAGTAAACGGGCAAGACAATCCGAATCACTAAAAAACTGGACGGCACAGCTACATCAACAATGACTGCCGCCTGAAATATGGTATAAGTGAATTGTCAAATTAAGTGCAACAGGAATTGAGTTCAAAGTCCCATAATTCCTGTTGCACTTAATTTGACAATTCACTATTTGCCTTTTCGTGAAGATTGCACTCTTTTACTTTTCCGGCATCAATCAGTGGTTTCAATACATTTTTGATGATCTGTGATTCTGTGAGCATAGTGCTCTCGATCAGGAATTGTTCTATACCAGTCCACGGGACGGTTAAACCAGAGAACACGTCACACAACCACTCTTTTGCTTCTTCTGAGTAGGAAGACAATATAAATTTTGAACAGCTTCATGCCATTAGCGCTGTCACTGGGACTACGAACACCCCATCCGGCCTCTGATACGCCGCGTTGGCCATCCCGCACAGAACGCACAGTACAGCGGGAGGCTTGCCCTTTGGGTCTGCCTCGATCTGCTTTTTGATCTCCAGCAGATTCGCTGCTGCGGCGTCGATCTGGTTGGCCCCCAGCTTGATCTCAAAGGCGCACCACTGGCCGTCAGGCAATTCGATTACGGCGTTGATCTCCTGATTTTTATAGTCCTGATAGTGATAGAGATGCGCTCCGAAGGACTCGGCATAGATGCGCAGGTCCCGCTCGCACAGAGCCTCAAAGAGGAAACCCAGGGTTTCCAGATCCCCCAGCAGTCCGGCGGGAGTAGCTTTTAACAGCGCACAGGCCAGAGAGGGGTCGGCAAAGTGCCGTTTCTCCGCCTGTTTCACCCGTACAGAGGAGCGGATGCCGGAGGAGAAGGGCGGCTGATTGTCTGTGATGAACAGCCGCTTGAAGATGTCCAGGTAAGCTGCCACGGTATTGGCGTCAATGTCCTCGTCGTCCACCGCTTTGATGTCCTTCATCAGCGTTTTATTGGTGACAGTGGTGCTCTCGTTTCGGGCCAGGGAGCGCAGCAGCAGACGCATTTTCTGGGTATCCCGCTTCACCCCGTCGATTCGGTACACGTCATCGTCAGTGACGGCGTCCAAGTATTGAGCCGGGAGCAGCGCTGCCTGCTCCAGCGGCAGGCCCAGGCTCCCCGGCCAGCCGCCCCGGATAATCAGTTCAATCAGTTTCTTCAGATCCACCTCGCCGGTCATGGCGGGGGTCAGTTTCCCATGGCACAACTGCTCCAGTGACACCTTGCCGCTGGAGTCCCCGGACTCCCACAGGGACATGGGCCGCATTCGCAGCCGGGCAATGCGGCCCGCGCCGCTGTGGAGGATGCCCTTGTGGTTTGGTGTTGCGGAGCCGGTGAGGATAAACTGCCCCTTCTGGGCGCTTTGATCCACCTTGTAACGCACGGCGTCCCAGAGGGGCGGTACCTCCTGCCACTCGTCGATAAGGCGAGGCGTCTTCCCCTCCAGCACCAGGGCGGGGGACAGCTCCGCCAGTTGCCGGTTCTGGAAGTTGCCGGCAGGATCGCCGATGTAGATCTCGCTTTTGCTGTGGTAGGAGGATGTCCAAGTCTTGCCGCACCATTTCGGCCCCTCGATGCAGACGGCGCCAAAGGCAGACAGGTATTCCTCCATCTGCCGGTCAATGATGCGGGGCTTGTAGTTTTGTTTGTCCATGGCACTCACCTCAAGGATTCAGTGAAATTATTATATTCCATTCAGATAAATTTTACAACTCTATTCAGTCAAATTTTAAAAAACTATTCGGGTTGTTTTAACACAGTGCTTGTGTCGGAGTGACTTAAAAAAGCTTACACTTATTTAAAAAAGTCGTTTGAAAAAGTTGTTATTTCTGCATATGCTATAAGTAGGTAAGGAGGCAAAAGCGATATATTAAATTAAAACTTCATATTGTCGCCCGGATATATCATATATGATATACTTAGTTTAGATCTAGTTAGGTGGTGATTCAATGGAGGTTGAGCTTTATTGCAACCTTATGTGACAAAATGCAAATTGCAACGCTTCTCTGTCATTGATATAATATAACACAATATAACACAAATAAGAAATTGTCCAAGAAAAGAGATATGGATTTTGAACACCGTTTATCATGGAAGCAGAAAAACTGTGGAGTTCCCTAAAATCCGCAGCCATAAATACCACAAAGATTTCCATTGGGGATTTTATTGCACAAAACTGGAGCAACAAGCGGCTCGCTGGGCCACTAGGTTGGGGAAACCAGGAATTATCAATGTCTATCAGCTGGATGACTTGGATGGCCTTCGTGTAAAGCGTTTTCCTGAGATGTCAGAGGAATGGCTGGACTTTATAGCCTCCTGTCGGTCTGGGCAGCCTCACGATTATGATGTGGTAGAGGGACCCATGGTTGACGATACGATTTTCAACTATGTGCAGGATTATTTGAGTGGCGTCATCACTCGGGAAGCATTCTGGGCATTGGCCAAATTGAAACGTCCTACCCATCAAATTAGTCTTCATACGCCGCGTGCCTTGGCGCGTTTGCACTTTGAGAGGAGTTATGTGCCAGATGGGACACACAAATAACAGTGCTTTGTTTTTCACTTGTTCTCTCATTGAACAGATAGGCCGCGATCTCCATCTTCACCGTGGAGATGTTGTCCGACAAATTGGGGCAGAGCGTATCCGAATCTTGCTGGACAATGCGGATATTCTCCACTGTGAACCATTGGAAAAAGTGGCTGATGATGTTAGCCGAGAGTACGGCCTGCGTGGAGGCGACTATGATAATGTGTCTGCCTGCCGACATACTGTTCCCTCAGCGTGGGATATGGGGAAAGTTTACTCACGGCTTATTGAGGATGTGGATGACGACAACCAGGAGAATACGCTGTGGAGCGTGTATACCTCTTGGATAGATGAATTGCTGTGCAATTACAATTCTGACCTCTATTATCAGCCGCGGGAATATCTTGCGGAGTGCTGGAAAGCCGGCGAGATCATAGACGATTAACCAAACGAGAATTTCCCTTTTAAAAAGAAGCCGTTGATCTGCAAACTTAGTGTTGCAGATCGGCGGCTTCTTACGTTTCGGTATGATTTCCGTACTGCTAACTCAAGTATTAGTAGGAAATTCTCTACACTAAATTGAATCAGCATAAGCAACATCCCGATACCAAGATTTTATCTATTGTAATCCGCTTTTTGTGAAAAGGCAACGGAAGAGAGAGTTTATATCAGCCAAGCCGGAACATACCAGTTTTTCTTATCGACCGGAATCAAATCAACCGGCATGCAAACAACGGCTCCTGTCCCTACCTTAACTTTCAAATGAGTGGCCCCGGAAAAAACATCCTCTTCGCTAGGATCTTGCTCAATTGCATCAAGGACAGAAAAATTTTTGACGGCATTTTTAGGTGCAGAGCTCTTCTTAATCTCAACGGGAGTTACCGTGCCATCCTGATAAATGATCACATCGATCTCTTTCTTATTACTGTCGCGGTAAAAGTATAATGGTGGCTTTTGACCCGCATTCAAGTAGCTTTTGTAGATTTCGGAGACAACCCATGTCTCAAAGAATTCTCCGCCCATTGCACCAGCCTCCAAAGTTTCGGCGCTGCTCCATTTGGTCAGGTGCGCACAAAGACCGGTATCCAGAAAATACATCCTGGGGGCTTTAATGACGCGCTTGAGCGCCTTGAGCGCATTGTTAGAATAGGGCTGAATGAGTGCAACAATACCAGACGACACCAGAATAGATAACCAATGCTTTGCTGTAGGTGCAGAGACCCCAACTTCATTTGCGAGAGTTTCGTAATTAACATTGGTGGCGGTTCTGGCAGCAACCACACTCATAAAGTTCAAAAAAGATGTTTCGTCTGCGACCTGTGACAGATCTTTAATATCACGACTGATGTATGTCTCCAGGTAAGATTCATAATATTGAACTCGATCCACATCGGGATTTTCATAAAGGCGAGGCATAGAACCCCTGAAAATCCTCTCATAGATTTCGGATAAAGTCATAGGGGAAACTTGAGACATTCGCTGTGTAAGCTCTGAAATATCAACACGGAAAGGCGGAAAATGGACGCCTCTGATCTCGTCGTTGCTCAAGCCTAGCATTTGAACGATACCAGCACGACCAGCCAGTGATTCAGTAACATGTTTCATCATACGGAAAGTTTGAGAACCTGTAAGCCAAAAATCCCCGCAATGCTTTTCTCGGTCTACATATACCTTAATATAGTCAAAGAGCTCGGGAGCATATTGAACCTCATCAATCAGAACAGGAGGAGCATACCGCTGAATGAATAGTTCGGGATCATTTTTGGCAAAAGCACGAATCGTAGGATTATCCAAGGAAACGATTTTGCGATTCTTTTCGGCCAGTTTTGTCAATAATGTGGTTTTGCCGACCTGGCGAGGCCCTGTTACAATCAATACCGGAAAAGTTTCGTTGATCTTCTTTATCGTTGGCTCAATGGTTCTTGCGTAATACATGGTGCACCTCCTCAATCATTCTTAGTTTATGCAACAAAGATATTTTTATGCAAATCTAAAGTACGATTTTATTATTGCATAAGAAAGTACTTCTGTCAAAAGATTTATGCAAATCCAAATTGACATTTTCGATTTGCATAAATCGTGGTTCTTCAGAGCCGTTGTTTGAAACGGATGATAAGCCAACCTACTTTAATGAAGGTAATGAAATTGAATGCGTCAACGAAAAAATGTTGACTTGAACATCTTTGATGCTTATGCCATACTTGTTTCTGTATGAATCTGCAAGACAATCCTGCGCAGAGCTCATACAGGCTTTACTGCAAATGAGGCAATTTTACAATGGCTTCTTTTCGAACAATGCAACCATTCGTTGTGCCAATTTGAAGTCGATATTGAGTCGATTTTGTGCCAATA
Organism: Lawsonibacter sp. LCP25S3_E2; assembly: GCF_052117285.1. Lineage (NCBI taxonomy): Bacteria > Bacillati > Bacillota > Clostridia > Eubacteriales > Oscillospiraceae > Lawsonibacter > Lawsonibacter sp. LCP25S3_E2. The sequence continues at coordinate 5,963 of NZ_JBQKJL010000019.1, read as the reverse complement.
CAACTTTCTACAACTTTTTTACAACTTTTTTACAACTTTTGCCCCGAACCAGACGGCACAGGAGGACATCCTATGGAATCCAAAAAGTTAGAAAAGCCTCGCAAAAATGGTGCTTTTTCAACATGTCAGGCCGTGATGAAACTGGATAAAGAGACCGGAGGGGTGTTCCCCACCATGAAGCCAATAGACTGACGGACAGCCCGCAAACCCGCATGAAACCTGGGTTTGTGAGAAATCAGGTTTACTACAGTTACAACAATTTTACTACAAATGAAAATCCTTGGATGAAAAGACACGGGACCGCCGGTACGCTGGCGGTCCCGTTCTGCTATTACGATATGGAGCTAAACAAAAATGAAAGAGGATTTCCATAAAATGCTTACGGCCGTCAAAACCGCAGATGCGATCAACGCGATCAAGGGTGTGCCGGTTTCTGCGGATGCAAAGTTCCTGTCAGAGAAGTGGGTCCGAGGGGAATTGACCGGAAATCAGATGAAGCAGGAGTTGCTGGACCTCCATTGGAAAATCGCGGCAGAGGAGAACCGGAGCGATTATTAAGTTCAAAAGACTGTGGGAGATGAAAAGCACCACAGTCGCAGACCTATGGCGGAAACAGGATTGATTTCCCTTACAGACGTATAGTATCCCTTAAAACTGATATACTGATAAGGGAAAGTTTTCTCCTAGAGTTGAACTTTTCCTTATTATATTGTAAAATTTAAGGGAATGAAGGGAGGATAAGGATATGCGTACATTCAACTACTCTGCGATCCGGGAACAGAAGTGGGATTCGGAGATCTTGGGCCTGGTTGCGGCGATCTATAAAGAAGCCGGAAAGCAGGAACTGTACCTGAAACAGCGGCCAGAGGAATTGGAGAAACTGGTAGAGATCGCGAAGGTGCAGAGCACCGAGGCATCCAATGCCATTGAGGGCATCGTGACCACAAACACCCGTATCCGACAGCTTATGGAGGAGAAAACGACGCCGAGAAACCGGGATGAACAGGAGATCGCGGGTTATCGGGACGTGCTGAACCTCATTCACGAGAACTTCGACGCCATCCCCATCACCCAGAACTACATCCTGCAGCTCCACAAGATCCTTTACAGCCACATGAACAATCCCATGGCGGGCAGGACCAAAAGCGTGCAGAACTACATCAGCGCCACCTATCTAGACGGCCATGTGGAGACCTTGTTTACGCCACTGGCTCCCTATGAAACGCCAGAGGCCCTGGACAGAATCTGCGAGGAATACAACCGGGTCATTGGGAACATGGAAGTGGAGCCGCTGATCGTCATTCCTGTGTTCATCCACGACTTTCTCTGCATTCACCCATTCAATGATGGAAACGGCAGAATGAGCCGTTTGCTGACCACGTTGCTGCTCTACCGCAGCGGGTTCTATGTGGGCAAATATATCTCGCTGGAGGCCAAGATCGTAAAAAACAAGGATCTCTATTACGATGCCCTGGGCCAGGCGCAGATCGGATGGCATGAAGGTACTGAAGATGTGATTCCGTTCATCAAGTATCTGCTAGGGACCATTCTTTCCGCCTACAAGGATTTTGAAGATCGCTTTGCTCTGGTGGAGACCAAGCTCCCTGCCCTGGAGACTGCGCGCCGGGCTACCATGGAGAAGGTCGGTCGGTTTACGAAGCAGGACATCCGTGAGCTTTGCCCTTCGCTCAGCATCAGCTCCATCGAAGGAGCACTGCGGAAATTAGTGGCATCCGGCGAACTGAAACGGGAGGGTGCTGGGAAGAACATTTGCTATTACAGATTGAAATGATTCACCAATCATCGAGTTGTTATCTGAGAAAAATCAAGCATAGGGGAACTGCACACTGAGAGGTTTTCTACAGTTACATCACCTTTTTTCAGATATGGGTCATCCATATCCGGGGTTTCCGTATCTGGACAAGCTGTATCCGGCTCGTCCTCAAACGGCTGGCCCGTGTCCGAGGAGCGGGGCGTTTCGTAGATGACATACTCCACATCCTCGATCTTACCCTTGCTGTCCCAGAGACGGTTACGGATTATGTACCTGACCTGCTCCAGCGCCTTCAGGGTAAAGCCGATGCTGACTGTGCTATCCTTGCAGATTTTGGATGGGCTTCTGGTGATGTAGTTCCAGTCCTCCGGCAAAAACAGTATCATGGAAAGAAGATCTTTGGATTTTAGCAACAGCCCCGCGTTGCGCAGGTGGTGGTTGGACATCACCGTATAGTCGCGGGTTTTCTCAATGCGAAATACCGCCATGGTGCTTTTCAACATGTCAGGCCGTGATGAAACCGAATAAAGAGACCGGAGGGGTGTTCTCCACAAAAAGCCGGAAAGCAAAAACTGTACCTGAAGCAGCGGCTGTCAGAATTGGAGAAACTGGTGGAGCTCGCAAAAGTACAGAGTACCGAGGCAACTAATGCCATTGAGGGAATCGTGACGACAAACACCCGTATCCGTCAGCTTATGGAGGAGAAACCAACGCCGGGGAACCGGGATGAACAGGAAATCGCAGGTTACCGGGATATGCTGAACCTCATCCACGAGAACTTCGACGCCACCCCTATTCCGCAAAACTACATCCTGCAGCTTTACAAGATCCTCTATAAGGACTTTGAAGACCGCTTTGCCCTGATGGAGACCAAATTCCCGGCTTTGGTGACTGTGCGCCGGGCTGCCATGGAAGAAGGTCAGCCGGTTCATGAAGCAGGACATTCGGGAACTCTGCCCTTCGCTCCGTATCAGCTCCACCGAGGGGGCGCTGCGGAAATTGGCGACACACAGTACACCCCCACTTCTTGTGCTACTGCACAACAAATTGCACCCCCGCTGACAACACGGAGACAGTACTTTTTCCCCACAACCCTTGCAAATCCTGCACAAACTCCATTTGTGCAGGATTTTTTTGCCCTCCCGGATATGTACCGTTGTAAGGAAAATTTTGGGCAATGCGCACTGTTACCATCCCCGGCGTTTGTTCAAATCCAGCATGCCAATGCAGAACTCCTCCCACCATGACCATGTTGTCTGTGACGGGTCGCATTTTTGGATATTTCTGGTTATATTTCCAAATTTAATATTTTTTATTATAGCAGGGCAAAAATACTCGTCTTTTGTACAACGAACGTTAAGAGGCTCCCTCACAGATTTTCTGTTCAGTTGACAATTACTTTATTTTTGTTATAATGATATTAAATTAAAATAATTGCATATAATCAATACAAAGGAGGTGTAGGACGTGGATTATCGCAATTTATGTTTGGAGCTGTTTGGAACGGACAATGTAAATGAATTAACAAGAATTGCTCAAACATATAAACAGAAAAATTCTCGCAAAGCAGGACGGAAGAAGAAATTTACCGCAGAGGACGTTCAGACAATTCGGACCCTGATCGAAAACGGAATGACCGTCAGCGATGTCGCAGAGCGATTCAAAACCTCCCGTCAAATCATTGGGAAGTATCTCAACGAAAAACCGGCCGACGGCTATACACTACGCATAACCTACATGTACCACCAGCATCCTTGTACAGTCATTGATGTAGACTTTCTGAACCAAAGAGTTATCGTTCAAAATAAGACAAAAGACATTATCCACCGTGCATTTGGCATTGTAGAACATCCAACTTGGGATGACTTCGAACTATTTTTGAAGGATCGCTGCTTTCCCTCCACACGTGGTGATGCAAAAGCAATCTTGAAGGATCTTCAGCTCACATCCTATGACCCCTTGCAGATCGCGGAAAAGATGAAGGGAAGAACGGCGGAAGACGATATGTGGATGAAGTTCCACTATTACCCAGCGGGAGGAGAAATATGTGAATAAAATCAACCTTGATGCCGTTGAGCGAGAAGCAATTTTTGGCCACACATCGAAGGGAGACCAGCCAAAATGGCAGTTCAAAGGTAAGTGGTATAAAGCGGACCATATGGGTTATGAAGCATTGTCCGAGGTGTTGGTATCCCAGTTATTGAAGCAGTCCAATGCGCCCGAATTTGTAGAATATGAACCAGTATTGATTCAGCATAAGGGAAAAGAACTTGCTGGCTGTGTCAGCAAAAATTTTCGCGCCAAAGACGAAATGTTAGTGCCTTTCGAGCGTCTGCATCGCGCCTATAAAGGCCAGGGTTTGGCGGCAGCACTTAGCAAAATCAGCACTCCCCAGGAACGAATTCGATATACGACAGAATTTATCGAGAGAATCACCGGACTGACCGGGATTGGATGCTACCTGACCTTTTTATTGGAGTTAGATTCTTTTTTTCTAAATGAAGATCGCCATACAAACAATCTGGCCGTGATTCGAAACGAAAAAACAGGCAAATTTCGTCTCTGTCCAATTTTTGATCATGGTCTGGCTTTGCTGTCCGATTTGAATGACTATCCTATGGATCAGAATATCTATGATTCCATCCGCCGCGTTCATGCCAAGCCTTTTGATGTGGACTTTGATGCTCAGGTGGAAGCCGCAGAAGAATTATATGGAACACAATTACGATTCTCATTTGTTCGTCGGGATATTTCCAAAATATTAGATTCTGTCAGAGAATTATATTCCAATGCGGTGATCACCAGAGTTGAACAGACTGTATACGAACAGATGCGCAAATATCAAGTATATTTTTTCTGAATCGTCATATCGAAATTATCGAGAAAAGCAAGTGCATAGGAGTTGTAGTAAATTTAAATCTCGCAGCGGAATCTTTTAATAGTTGAATCGGTTTTCGTTGTTGTAGAGATATCCTCTCTTGCTACATTCCAGCTAGCCGCCGTCAGGTTTGATGGGTACTGTTCTCCTCACATCGTCTTGTGGATCTGCCGGGATATAACGTCCACAACTTGATAGTATGTACTATTCTGTCTGTTGCACCATTCCAGCGCATGTCAATTTCGGTGATGGTGTACATGGGCTGACCGTTAAATACATCGCAGACTGCCACAGCCACCCACAACTGAAAGACTCGGTAATTAATCTAAAGCTCTATAACGTCACCAAGATATATCATATATGATATTGACAGAGCATATCTTATATGATATACTCTGTTCAGGTCTAGTTAGGTGGTGATTCAATGGAGGTTGAACTTTATTGCACACAATCAGGCAAAGAGGTAATGCAGGATTTTCTGGATAGCCTACCCCATAAAGACCTGGCAAAGGTGATTCGGGATATTGAACTTCTAGCACAATATGCTCCCGACTTACATGAGCCTTATACAAAACATATTGATGGACCGATTTGGGAACTGCGCTCTAAGTTTTCCAGCAATATCTATCGTATCTTCTATTTTATTTGGGATGGGAATAAGTTGATACTGCTCCACGGTTTTACGAAGAAGACTCAGAAAACACCGCCGTCAGAAATTGCGATTGCAAAAAAGCGGATGGAGGATTATCAAAGCCGGGCACAATAAATACACCTAACAAAAAGGAGGCCGCATTATATGGACTTTAAAGAGTATAAAGCAAAGGTATTTGCCGAACGTCCCGAAGTCGAGGAGGCATACGATGCGCTTGCGCCTCAATATGAAATCATTCGTGCCGAAATTGAGAGCCGCAGAGCCATCGGTATGACACAAAAACAACTGGCAGAGAAAATGGGGACGGCGCAGGCCAACATCTCCCGATTTGAAAGTGGGACATACAATCCCTCCCTTGCCTTTCTTCAAAAAATGGCAGACAGTTTGGGAAAAAATTTAAAAATATCTCTGGAGTAATCAAGGACGGAAGCGAACAGCTTCCGTCCTTGACTTTGTTCAAATCACCTCACCTTGGTATCTGGTAAAAAGAACATCAGTTTTGGCTGTTTTAAGGCAACACCAGTCCATACAGCGGCACACCATCGCTTGGTGCCGTCAAGATTTATGCGCAAAATTATTTGCAGGCTCCGGCTGAATGAAGTCAGCCGGCAATAGAGGCGTCGTACAGAGCCGCCTCCAAGTGCTTCATGTTCATGTAT
>NZ_JBQKJL010000018.1:0-57522 GCF_052117285.1 Lawsonibacter sp. LCP25S3_E2 | reverse complement strand
ATACATGAACATGAAGCACTTGGAGGCGGCTCTGTACGACGCCTCTATTGCCGGCTGACTTCATTCAGCCGGAGCCTGCAAATAATTTTGCGCATAAATCTTGACGGCACCCGAGGAATTGCAAGCCGAGATTGAGGACGGGAAGAAGAAAATCCGGCAGCTTGAAAATCGGGAAAAGGTGTTGCGGCAAAAGTTATCCCAAGAGGAACGCCGGACGCGCAGCCACCGGCTGGTCGTCCGAGGCGCAGTCTTTGAGAGCATTGTGCCGGAAGCCAAGACCATGACCGATGAGGAAGCCGCCGCCTTTCTCCGGCTTGCCCTGACGAGCGAGGAAGCGCGGGCTTATCTGAAAAAACGCACCGAGGGCGGGAAAAGCGAATAATCCCTTTGGAACAAAGGGCGCACTTATACACCCTTGCGGGCGTGTGCGCTCTGCCGAGGGCGTATCTCCGCACAGGGAACTTTCCCCGCGCTCCGATATGGCGGCTTTGCCGCAACAAGGGGCTGCACCCCTTGCGCCGCTTACGCGGCTATCCCTGCACACCCACAAAAACAGTACACCCGCCGTTGGCGTCTGTACCATTTTTGCGGGTTTGGTTATCCTATCCGGGAGGTGATACCCATAGCCATTTACCATTGTAACATCGGCATTGTGAGCCGAGGAAAAGGCAAGTCAGCCGTTGCCGCAGCCGCCTACTATCTGCTCTGCGCGCTGGAAGTCATTGACGAGAATGGCCAACTGAAGCACAAAGCAGATATGTTCACAAAGCGGACCATCAAGCCCCATGAGGCGGTGACTTCCGTGGACACCGCAAGCGAAGCTCTGGCCGTATCCATCGCGGAAAAGGCCCGTGTGGACATGGAGTATATGGAACAGCTCACCGGCAAGACCAGTGACGAGCTGGCCGCCGAGTTGCAAGGCGTGATCTTCCGTCTGCCTGGGCCTGTGCCGGAGGGAGAACGCCCAACCTATGTGACCGCCGATGAATACCTTTCCGGTAATGTGCGGCGCAAGCTCCGTCAGGCACAGCGAGCTGCACAGCAGGACCCGGCCTTTGCCATCAATGTGGAGGCCCTGACCGCTGCCCAGCCTAAAGACCTGGACGCTTCGGAGATTGAGGTGCGCCTGGGCGCTACCTGGATTGACAAGGAGTACATCCAGCAATTCATGTATGAGACCTTCAACACCCCGTACTACCTCCAGCGCGCCATCCAGGTCAATTACGCCTCCTATACCGCCGAGTGGCAGGTCACAGGCAAAAGCTCTGTATCCGAAAAAGATGTGGCGGCCTACACCACCTACGGAACGAGCCGCGCCAATGCCTACAAAATTTTGGAGGACAGTTTGAACCTTCGGGATGTCCGCATTTACGACACCGTGGAGGACGCGGACGGTAAAGAGCGCCGAGTGCTGAACGCCAAGGAGACCACCCTGGCAGCCCAAAAGCAGCAGGCCATCCGGGACGCTTTCCGTGATTGGATTTGGCGGGACCCGGAGCGCCGCCAAGCCCTGGTGCGCCAGTACAACGAGGAAATGAACTCCACCCGGCCCCGCGAATATGACGGGTCCCACATCACCTTCGGAGGTATGAACCCGGCCATCACCCTGCGGGATCATCAGCTGGGCGCTATCGCTCATGTACTGTATGGCGGCAATACGCTGTTGGCACATGAAGTGGGCGCGGGTAAGACCTTTGAGATGGTGGCCGCTGCGATGGAATCCAAGCGCCTGGGGCTGTGCCAGAAGTCCCTCTTTGTGGTGCCGAACCACCTGACCGAACAATGGGCGTCGGAGTTCCTGCGGCTTTATCCCTCCGCAAAAATCCTGGTCACGACCAAGAAAGACTTTGAGACCCACAACCGCAAGAAATTCTGTGCCAGAATTGCCACCGGAGACTACGATGCCGTTATCATCGGCCATTCGCAGTTTGAAAAAATCCCCATCAGCCGGGAGCGCCAAGAACGGCTCCTTCAGGAGCAGATCGACGAGATCACCGGGGGCATTGCTGAGGTGAAATACAGCGGCGGTGAGCGTTTCACTGTCAAGCAGCTGGAACGCACCAAGAAATCTCTGGAGGCCAGACTGGAAAAGCTCCAGGCCGAGGGCCGCAAGGACGATGTGGTGACTTTCGAGCAGCTGGGCGTGGATCGGCTGTTTGTGGACGAGGCGCACAACTAATATGAATACCAACGATCTGAATACGGCCCTCTATGAGAAGATGGCCGCTGAACAGGACAAATACCGGGACTGGCTGAAAAGCCAGCCCCCGGCAGAAGTTTTGAACCATGCTTACGAATACACCGTCCGAGAGGACATTGTGATGGCGATGGAGCAGCTGGAGCTGACCGACGCCCAGGCTCAGGCGCTGCTGGATTCGCCCACGCCTCTGACCGATGTGTACCGCCACTTTGAGAAGGTGGAGACCGACTACATGGATGTGATCCGGGACAGCATTGAGAACCGGGCAGATGATGTGTGCAAGATGAAAGAACCCCCAGCAGGTCATGCTTTGGTGGTAGAACCGGGTAAAAAGCCCTATGTCAAAGATATTTCTTTCTCTTTGGAATCCCTGCAAAAAGAAGTCGGCGGCGATATTCAGGCTGTTTATCCTTTCCACGAGCCGGTGGCGTTGATCTGCGACGAGGAAGGAAAGCTGAAAGGAAAACCTTTGAACCGTGCCTTGAGGGATGAGGCGGGCAGCATTTACGATGTGGTGGCTGGAACATTTTTGGTGGTTGGTTTGAGTGAGGATGATTTTGCGGCACTTGAACCGGAGCTTCTCGAAAAGTTCAGTCAGCACTTTGAGATACCGGAGATGTTTGCACAAATCAACGGCAAATTGGTTGTTACAGCCATGCGCTCCCCGGATGATCCTAAAGTCCCTCAACAGCAGGGCGATATGGTCCCTCTCTATCCGCATACGGTATCTTATGCGAAAGAGCATGGTGAGCTGGAGGCATACCGTGCTTCCCTCCGTACAAATTATAAGTGCAAGGAGGCTATTGAAGCGGCGGTGCGTGAACACTTCGATGGAATGTATCTAAGCCATGATGCGGCCAAGGGTGTAATCCAGACCTATGGCATTGACCGGGTGATGCTGGTCTTGGCAAATACTGTTCAGCTCCAGGACTGGGATGGACGCTATTCACGCCGTAACAAAGAATGGGCCAAGACTATCCCCAACTACAACTCGGATTCTGTCCGGGGTGGCTATGCAGTAAACAGCCACCCAGCTGTTTTGAATGGATTCATTGATCTGGTGCGGGAAGAACAGCAACGCAGTTGCACCAAGGGTGAAAAGGCAGAGCCGCCTCGGACCTCGGTACGAGAAAAGCTCAAGAAGGAAGCGCCGGTTGTCAACAGGTCTACCGTCCCGAAGAAAGGGGAGCCGGAACGATGAGCAGCCCAAAACGCAAACGGGATGTGCCAGTCCTGTTTTGGGTTTCTTCTGCCGAGATGGAAGCAATCCAGCAGAAGATGGCGCAGTTTGGCACAAAAAACCTGAGTGCCTACCTGCGGAAGATGGCTGTGGACGGCTATGTGGTGCAACTGGATTTACCGGAGCTGAAGGAACTGGTTTCTCTTATGAGATATTCCAGCAACAACTTGAACCAGCTGACCCGCAAGCTCCATGAAACCGGGCGGGTTTATGATGCTGATCTGGAGGACATATCTCATCGGCAGGAACAGCTATGGGATGGCGTAAAAGAGATACTGGCCCAGCTCGCAAAACTTTCGTAACAGGGGTATTTACCCCATCTGCGGAGGGAGGAACGGCGTTTCTTCGCCGCGCCTTCCTCCGCTTTTTCTTTTTGCTCGTATCCTTGCTGTTTGACAAAAAATATCTCATAATGGATTTAGAATAAAGCTGGAGGTGAAGATTCTGTGGGAATGATGTTGGGATTGGTGAAATTGCTTTTGAAAATCGTGGTTGCTCCGGTGGTGCTTCTTCTTACACTGGCCATCTGGATTTGCGTGGGTCTGGTCTATGTATCCGGTCTGGTGCTGGGGCTTCTCAGTATGGTGATTGCTCTACTGGGTGTGGCCGTCCTGGTGACATACTCCCCGCAAAATGGCCTCATTCTGCTGGTGATTGCTTTTCTTATTAGTCCTTTTGGACTTCCGAAACTGGCCTTTTGGCTGCTTGGAAAGGTGCAGGATTTGAAGTTTGCCATACAGGATTTGGTCTATGGATAATTTCACAATAAAAAGACAGCCAGCCGGTATGATCCATCGGCTGGCTGTTTTACTGTTCTGTATGCTCCAGGACTGCCTTTATCACAGTAAGTGCAAGCTCTTGTTTTTGCAGCGGAGCTTTTTTCCAGAGCAGTTCGATTTCTCGGATATTAGTGATTTCATTTTCCGCCAATTCATCTTGTAACAAATAGTCAGGAGAAATGTGAAGCATTTTGCAGATGTCAATGAATACCGGCAGGCTCGGCATCTTTGCTCCACCTTCAATTTGACGAAGATAAGTGGCATTGATATTGCACAATTCCGACAACTTATCCGCTGTCATACAGCGGGATTTTCGCACCTCATTGATGCGCTTTCCTAATTTGTTTTCTTCCATAGTCTACACCCATCTATTAGCTGTTAGCGATTATTTTATGCACTTTAAGACTACATTATGATTGCGAGCTGTGATAGCTTCTGTTAGACTATGTATTGTAAGCTGTCAGCTTTAACCAGAAATTGCATGAGAAGGTGTAAAAAGCTGTTCTATACATGAAAGCACGAGGAAAAAAAGATGAGGATTGAGAAAAGATACTATGATTTAGCAAAATCTGAATGGGATGAAATTGCCGAAGAAATTCGCTCCGAAAAAGAAGGTCTCACAGCAGCAGAGCGAGAAATAGAGGAAGAAAAGACAAAGCAGGAGCTACAAGAAATTTATCGGCTGTACGAAGAACATATAAAAAAATGGAAAAGAGTTCCCGATAAGAAGCGGATGCAACAGTTTGAGGAATTATCTGTGCAAGCCCTGTGTGTAGCTAAATTTTTGGGGTGCAACATCGTTGTTGAAGATGAGGACAATAGTTTCGGAAAGATCACAATGGAAGCGGAATCTTTTGTGTTGCCATCCCTGGATGACAATTTTCTGAACAAAACATTTTCCAGGCTGATTCTGTGGTCAGATGATGTTTTTATCAGTAATTCGCCGTCTGGACTATGTAAAATGGAATTTGTTTGTCATTTGTATAAAGAGGTTCGAGCAACTCACGCAAATAAATAGCAGACTTTTCGTTTGGGCAGCCATTTATGGCTGCCTTTTTGTTGAAGGGAGGGAAATTTCATGGCAACCACACGCATTATGCCATTGCATATCGGCAAGGGACGAAGCGAGAGCCACGCCATCTGCGACATTATCGACTATGTGGCTAATCCCGAAAAAACCGACCACGGCAGGCTTATCACCGGCTATGAGTGCGACAGCCGTGTGGCCGACGCCGAGTTCATGCTGGCCAAGCGCCAGTATATTGCCGCAACCGGACGGGTCCGTGGCGCAGACGATGTGATCGCCTACCATGTTCGCCAGTCCTTCTGTCCTGGGGAGATCACCCCGGAGGAAGCCAACCGGCTGGGCGTGGAATTTGCCAAACGGTTCACCAAGGGAAAACACGCCTTTATCGTCTGTACCCACATTGACAAGGCCCATGTCCATAATCATATCATTTGGAGTTCGGTCAACCTGGACTGTGACCGGAAGTTCCGCAACTTTTGGGGTAGCACAAAAGCCGTCCGGCGTTTGAGCGACACAATCTGCATTGAGAATGGACTGTCCATTGTCGAGAACCCAAAGCCACATGGGAAAAGCTACGATCAGTGGCTGGGGGACCAGGCGAAACCGTCCCATCGGGAATTGCTGCGAGTTGCCATTGATAAAGCTCTGGCACAAAAACCTGCTGACCTGAACGAGTTGTTGAAGCTGCTCCGGGAATCCGGCTGTGAAGTGACCAAGCGCGGAAAATCCTACCGTTTGAAGCTCCCCGGCTGGGGCAAAGTGTCCCGCCTGGACAGCCTGGGCGATGGCTACACCCTGGAGGACCTGCTGGCCGTCCTCGCCGGTCAAAAGGAGCATACGCCCCGTCGGAAGCCGGTCAAGCAAGCAGATCCGCCGAAGGTGAATCTGCTGGTTGACATCCAGGCAAAGCTCCAGGCCGGAAAAGGTGCCGGATATGCGAGATGGGCCAAGGTCTTTAATCTTAAACAGATGGCACAAACCGTGAATTATCTCACGGAGCATAACCTGCTGGAGTATGCTGTGCTGGAAGAAAAGGCAGCCGCAGCAACGGCCCACCATAATGAGCTGTCTGCAAAAATTAAGGCGGCGGAGAAACGCATGGCGGAGATCGCCGTCCTGCGGACCCATATTGTCAACTATGCCAAGACCCGCGATACCTATGTGGCCTATTCTGCTGTTATGGATTTGCCGGAATTGCAGGCAAAGCGTATCTATGCTCGATACTACCTGGGAATGAGTGTTACGGAGATAGCTCGTGCCGAGGGAGTGAGCAAGAGCAGGGTCAGTGAGAGTATCAAGTACGGACTGAAACGACTTTCAAAAATTTTGAAAAAGTTTTAAGACAGGGGGAACAATCTACCGGAATTGGTCAGGGTTGTCAGAAGCAAGGTTTTTGAACCATGCTCATGGCAACTTGACAACCGCATAGACGGCATTTCCGGTACATAACCTATGTACGAGCGAATCAGGCGCGGCGCGAAGATGGACAGCTAAGGAGGTGGTGGACAAGCTGTTCGGAGCGATCAACGCAAGCCTGAAACCTGGAGTTGGCACTTTGGGGCGCGATGACTGCATGGGGGCTTAAAGATACTTCCTCACGGCCTCCTAAAGACTTGGGGGGAACCCTGCGGCGCACGAGAAAAACGACGCTGCGGAGTTATGACAGCCGCGCCAGCGGAGACCGGAAATGTCCCCAGTGTCAGGGGGCGTGGCAAATATGACATAACATAAGAAACAAACAGTTAGACAGCCGCACCGAGGCAATAAGTTGTTCTTCAGCTTGTGCAATTTGGTGCGGCTGTTTCTTTTTCAACGAATAGATCAACAAATTCTGTCCATAATAATTTTACAAGGAATCCTCGTTGTAGAAAGGAGCGCGTATGATAGCAGCTGAAATCAAAACTACTGCTTCGACAGTACGAATACACGATGAGTTCTGCGCTATTCCAACACAGGGGTGCATCTCTCATTTGAACCAGATTGTTTCTAACTCCTATAAGAGAAGAAGCATGAGCGCAGAGCCGCAGAATGATAAAGATGAAATTCCGGTGCCGCAGTAAGAGCTGCGGCATTTCCCATAATTTGGCCGGCTCCATATCGTTGACGATGTGTTTGCCCTAACCATATAATAAGCCAGAAAGGAGGCCCTTCATGGAGCAATATGTAAAGTACCTTCGCAAGTCACGATTTGACCGTGATTACGCAGAGCTGAGTATTGAGGAAACACTAAAGCGGCACGAAGCCATCTTGGACAGAGTAGCTACGGACAGAGGGTATTATATTGCTAAAACATACTATGAGGTCGTTTCTGGTGAATCAATCGCTGCAAGACCCGAAATTCAGAAGATGCTGGAAGAAGTAAGTGCTGGAATTTATGCTGGTGTTCTTGTAGTTGATCTGGAGCGTTTGGCGAGAGGCAATGGAGCCGATCAAGCATATATCAGTCAGGTTTTCCAATTTTCCGGGACAAAGATTATTACCCCTACAAAGATTTATGACCCGTCCAATGAGTTCGATGAAGAATACTTTGAGTTCGGCCTGTTTATGAGCCGCCGTGAGTATAAGACCATTAACCGAAGGCTGATTCGAGGGCGTGACAGTAGCGCTTCTGAAGGAAAGTGGATTAGCAGTATTTCTCCTTATGGCTACACTCGTGTGAAAATTCCTCACGAAAAGGGTTTTACCCTGGAGCCACACCCGGAGGAAGGACCTATCATTCAAAAGATATTTGCAATGTACCTTAATAACCAGGGGACGAAAATAATTGCAAATTATTTGAATGACCACGATGTTCCGACAAGGCACGGTGATCTTTGGACTTACTCAACGATTTCTCAAATAATCACAAATCCTGTTTATATGGGAAAAATCCGGCGTGGCTGGAGCAAGCAGATCAAGAGCATTGAGAATGGTGCAGTTAAGAAGCGTATCAAACGAAACAAAGATATGAGTTCTTATGACATCTACGATGGTCTCCATCCTGCTTTGGTAAGCGAAGAAGATTTCCTGAAAGCCCAGGATATTCGTGTAGGTAAAAAGCCATCTGCTCCGGTTCGGGACGAGTTCAAGTTGATGAATCCGTTTTCGGGATTGTTGTTCTGTGCGAAATGCGGAAAGCGGATTGGCCGAACCACAATGTCAAGCAAGCGGAATAACACACCGCGCCTACGATGTGTCAACGGGAGAAATTGTCACAATGGCAGCGCATATTTTGATGTGGTCGAGAAAGAAATTATTGGTGCGCTGCGGACTTGGCTGAAAGGCTACAAAGTCAAAATTGATACCGTTGGTTACGAGGATGATATTAAAGTGGCCAAAAAGCAACTGGCAAAGTTAGATCAGGAGCTGAAAAAGCTCTCCACGCAGCTGGACAATGCCTTCAACTTGGTCGAACAGGGAGTATATACCTTGGATGTATTCCAAGAAAGGCGGGCAAAGCTGACAGTTGCTATGGAGGAGCATGAAGCCAAAAAAGCGGAGATTCAGAAGTTGCTCGATACCTTGGAAGCGAGCCAAGTATCTCAGGCCAATCTCATCCCGCAGACGGAAGAACTGCTCTCCAGTTATGATGACATGACCAACGAAGAACGAAATGAGCTTCTGAAAGAGATACTTGAAAAGATAGAGTATTACAAGGGAGCCGATGGACAGATCGTCATTGACCTGTATCCACGCCTCCCAAAAATTTAGGAGCTTGTTGGTATCATGGATTTACCCATGTGCTGGTGAACGATGCCGCACGAGGCTATGGAATTTTGGCGGAAAACATGTTCCGGCAAGCCACGGGCTGCCAGGCACAGGCCTCCTGAGGAAGGAAAAACGGGGTTCGGACCGGTTGGCCCGAACCCCACATTTTTTACAAATATTAGATATTTTGTCGAATTATAGTCTTTAGTGTCTAAAAGTATTACAATAATTTCCAAATAATGACTTGCATAACCGGTCTGAGTGTGCTAAATTGTAATTGGTCAGTCGAAACGCCCCAGGTTGGCACAGGATGGGGCTGTTGGTGGCTGAATGTCAGGTTTGCACAAGGAGGAAGGAAGAAATGGACGCAATGAAACGAATTCTGCTGGCTGACACCGGCGTGGAATTTCGCGGCATTTTATCAGACGCCCTGGCTAAGGAGAGCGACCTTCAGGTGGTGGGCGAGACAGCGGATGGGGCGGAGCTTGTGGCCCTGGCCCGGGAGCTGAAGCCGGATGCGGTCATTATGGAGATGGTACTCACAGGCATGGATGGACTTGAGGTTCTGGACGAGCTGTCCGCTTTGAAGGACCGGCCGAAGATTTTGGTCCTGTCCAGCTACATCCGGGGCAATGTCATTGGAGAAGCCGCCGCCAGAGGGGCGGATTTCTTTCTGGCAAAGCCCTGCAAATTGTCCACCGTGAGCCAGCGGTTAAGGCAGGTGATGTCCCCTGGGGGATTGGAATCGGAGCGGGAAAGCGGAGCTGATCTGGAGCGCCAGGTGACCGCCATCATCCATGAAGTGGGAGTTCCCGCCCATATCAAAGGCTATCAGTATCTGAGAGAGGCCATTATGATCGCGGTGGAGGATATGGATGTCATCAACGCGGTGACAAAGGTGCTCTACCCTGAGGTGGCCAAAACCTTCGGCACCACCGCCAGCCGCGTGGAGCGGGCCATCCGTCATGCTATTGAGGTGGCCTGGGACCGGGGAGACCTGGAGACGCTGCAGAAATACTTTGGCTATACCGTCTCCAACGCAAAGGGTAAGCCCACCAACAGTGAATTCATCGCCATGATTGCCGACCGGCTCCAGCTGGAGCGGCGGGACCGGGCGGCGGGATAATGTGCCTTGACTTTCCCTCCTGAATTTGCTATGCTTTTTCGAGTATAAACGAGGCAGTGAGTCATAACCTGCCGGATTTCGTCGAAAGCAGAGGGAAAGATATGCACATTGATTACGTACCCCGTGGAGTGTGCTCCAGGGCTTTTCACATTGAGGTAGAGGACGGCATCATCCAATCCGTTCAGGTGGTGGGCGGCTGCCACGGAAATCTGCAGGGGATCTCCTCCCTGCTGAAAGGGATGAAGGTGGAGGAGGCTATCGCCCGCCTGGACGGCATCCGCTGCGGTGCTAAGCAGACCTCCTGCCCGGACCAGATTGCCCAGGCCCTGAAAACCAGTCTTTAACAAAAAGGCCCATAAAAAAGAGGCACAGCCATTGGCTGTGCCTCTTTTTTATGGATGAAATTAAAATATTGAAATGTTGTTTATCTCCGTCCGCCCCGGTAATTGCCCCGGCGGCGGCCGCCGACACCGGCCGTGTACCGCCGGCGCTTGCGGAATACGAACAGCCGCAGAAGGACCAATACTACCAGTACTGCGATGACGACCAGGATCAGCCTGACCCAGGTGTGCTGGAAGAAGTCGATAAACTGCTGCTTTTTATAGAGCAGGTCGGAGCGCTCCACCGACGTAACGGCAACCAGATCCAGGGTGCCGTACACCTCACCCTCGTAGGAGAGAGTCATGGTGCCAAGCACCTGGCCTTCCTCCACGGGAGCCTCCACAGACTCGTAAGGGATGGTAATGCGTGTTTCGATCTGATCCAGGTCCATGTCTTTGGGGAGCGTGCGGGTAATGGAGCCCTGGGGCTTGAGGTTCACTTCATCGGCCTCGCGGGACAACGTCACGGCGACCTTGGCCACCGGCTCATCACTTTGGGTGATGGTCACCCGACGGAAGTTGCTGAAGCCCCACTTTAAAAGACGGGAGCTCTCTACCAATTGGCCCTGGCGGGGCTTGTCATAGCCTTCCTGTTCCATGGGCCCGGAGCCCAGGATAACGGATACCAGCAGGGTTTCGCCATCTTCTGCTGCGGCCACCAGGCAGCGTCCGGCCTGGTCAGTGGTGCCCGTCTTGCCGCCGATGCACTTGTCGTATACATAGCCGGAGTAGTACCAGTTGGAAATGAGACCGTTGGTGTTGTAGATGACCCGTTCCTCCGACAGGTTGGTGGCGGGAACCGTGTGGCTGACGCTGCCGATGATGGTGCGGAAGAGGTCATATTCCAGGGCCTTCGACATCATCAGGGCCAGGTCATAGGCGGTGGTGTAATGGTCGTCTTCATGGAGACCGTTGGGGTTTGTAAAGTGAGTTCCCTTGCAGCCCAGCTCGCTGGCCCGGCGGTTCATGTGCTCCACAAAGGTTTCGATGGACCCGTCCACCGCCACAGCCAAAATATTGGCCGCCTCGTTGGCTGAAGGGAGAAGCAGGCAGTAGAGCAGCTCCTCCACAGACAAGGTTTCTCCCACCTTAATATTGGCGGTGGAGGCCCCGGCAACCATGCCCTGATTGGTGGTATCTCCGGCGGTGACCATGGTGTCGGCGGAAATGGTGCCTTCTTCAATGGCCTCAATGACCAGCAGAGCGGTGAGCACTTTAGTGAGGCTGGCGGGATAGGCCTTTTCATAGGCGCTGTCCTCGTAGAGGATTTCGTTGTAATTCGCATCCATCAAAATAGCATGGGTGCAGAAGAGGTTCAAATCGGTCTCCTCCGCTGCCGCGGGGAGGGCAAACAGGGACAACAGGATGGGGCATGTAAGCAGGAGGCTGAACAAACGGGAAAAATATTTTTTCATAGGAAATTCTCCACAGGTATGTTATACTAAGCTTAATTGGTCAGATACAGACATTATAACAAACCTGCCTGACCTGTGCAAGTGTCAAAAGGGGGAGAAAAATGGCGGAAGTGCCCACATATGAAAAGGTAGTGGCGGCATTGACAGCCGGGTTTGTGCTCTTCACCGGAGGCTGGCTGTGGAACCAGAACCGTTCCCACGGGGAGTTCCGGGTGACAGTGATGGAGCGCCGGGAGGAGAGCGGATCCAGTTTGATTCAGCTGCCTCAGGTGGAGGAGAGCTGGCCGGACAGCCTTCTGCCCGGAGAGAAGATCGATCTCAATACCGCTGACGAATATGAACTCCAGCGCCTTCCCGGCATTGGAGAAAAGAGGGCGGCGGATATTATCGCTTACCGGGAGGCCAACGGCCCCTTTGAAACGGTGGAGGAGCTGGATGAAGTGCCTGGGATCGGGCAGGGAATTTTGGATGGTCTCCGGGACTATGCCGCTGTGGATTGAAGCAAAAGCAAGGAGAACAACATGGCAAAGATATTAGTGGTGGATGACGAGCAGGTGCTGGTCAAGGGAATCAAATTTAATCTGGAGCATGAGGGCTACCAGGTAGAAGTGGGATATGACGGGGAGCAGGCGGTGGAACTGGCCCGAGACGGGCGGTTTGACCTTATTTTGCTGGACCTGATGATGCCGAAAATTGATGGCCTCCAGGCCTGTATGCGCATTCGGGAATTTTCCAATGTGCCGGTGATTATGCTCACCGCCAAGGGAGAGGATGCGGACAAAATCATGGGCTTCGAGTGCGGAGCGGATGATTACATTACAAAGCCCTTTAACATTTTGGAGCTGAAGGCCCGTGTGCGGGCCCTGCTGCGCCGCTCAGGAGCCGCCGTGCAGAAGGCGGGGGGCGGTGAGCTGACCGCGGGGCATATCCGTCTGGATACCGGGGAGCGTGCAGCCTGGCGGGACGGAACGCCGGTGGAGCTGACGGCTAAGGAATTTGACCTGATGGAGCTGCTCATGCGAAACCCTGGGCGAGTGTATTCACGGGAAAACCTGCTCAATGTAGTCTGGGGCTATGAGTATATTGGGGACTACCGCACGGTGGACGTCCATGTCCGCCGCCTGCGGGAAAAGCTGGAACTGGACCCGGCCAACCCGGAGTACATTCGCACCAAGTGGGGCGTTGGATATTACCTCAGCGGCCGCAAGGAGAGCTGAGCGCAGCATGAAACCGGAAGGGGGGCGAGGCTATGGCCGGACCAAAACGAAATAAGGTGCCCTTTTTTTCCTCGCTGCAGGTAAAGTATGCCATGAGCTACCTGGTCATCTTTGCCGTGGTGCTGGTGCTGCTCAACACCTACCCGGTGGTGGCTTCCCAGGAGCTGCTGGTCAATTCAAAGCGAGATTCCCTGAAAAATCAGGCGGCCGTGATGGGCTCGGCCCTGATGGAGCTGGAGACCCTGTCTGCCGACCAGGTGTCACGGGTGATGACTATGCTGGACAGCATGGGACTTGACCGGATCTTAGTGACCGACCCTTCCGGTCTCATCCTCTATGACAGCACCCAAAAGCAGAAGGATGAGGAAGAAGAGCAGCCCCAGGAGGAGCGCTATGCGTACGCTCTCTTTCAGGAGGTGGTCTCTGCCCTGTGGGGAAATGACGTCTTTTATTCCCGGTATGAGGACAGCAAACTCATCTCCACCGCCGCCGCCCCTATCATGTACCGGGGTGTCATCATTGGGGCTATCTATATTCTGGAGGTAGATGAGGCCCAGGGAACGCTTCTGCTGAACCTGCAGCAGAACCTGCGCAGCATCTCGTTGGTCATTGCAGCTGTTACGCTGGTGATGAGTACCTTTTTCTCCCGGATGCTCACCGCCCGCATGGCGGCCCTTCTCCGGGCCATCCGCATTGTGGGGGAGGGGGAATATGGCCATCGCCTTCAGCCGGTGGGACGGGACGAGCTGGCCCAGCTGGCAGAGGAGTTTAACCACCTGACTGACCGCCTCCAGACGACGGAGGAGGTGCGTCGGCGCTTTGTCTCTGACGCCAGCCACGAGCTGAAGACTCCGTTGGCTTCCATCCGCCTGCTCAGCGATTCGATCCTTCAGACCGACCAGATGGACCCGGAGATGGTCCGGGACTTTGTGTCGGACATCGGTAAAGAGGCGGAACGCCTCACCCGCATTACCGAGCACCTGCTGGCGCTCACCCGCCTGGACAGTCTGCCTGCCGGTCAGACGGAGCCGGTGGATTTGGGGAAGGTAACCGAGCGGGTGGCGGCTATGCTGGCGCCGGTGGCCGATGCGGCCGGCGTAAGCATTGAGCAGAACTTGAAGCCGGGGTGCTTCGTCCTGGGTACGGAGGACGAGATGTACCAGATCTGTCACAATTTGGTGGAGAATGCCATTAAATATAATTTCTCTGGAGGGAAGGTCTTTGTGGAAGTGTACCCGGACGCGGACCAGATTTTGCTGGAAGTGGGGGACACGGGGATCGGCATTCCCGATGAGGATCTGCCCAAGGTGTTCAACCGCTTCTACCGGGTGGACAAGGCCCGTTCCCGTGCAGCCGGAGGCACAGGCCTGGGGCTGTCTATTGTGCGGGACACCGTTCGCCGCTATGGAGGCTGGGTAACGGCCCGGCCCAGACATCCGGAGGGAAGCATTTTCACGGTGGGCTTCCCCCGCTGCGACCCGGAGCGGGCCCTGGAGAAGGAGGAATAGCCATGAAAAGCAGATGTGTACTGGCATGGCTTTTGTCCCTCCTGGTGCTGCTGTGTGCCTGCGGGCGGAGCAGTGAAGAGAAACAGCGGGGAGATTATGTGCTCTATTTTCTCTCCGGTTCTCTGAAAGCGGGAGAGTCAGGGCATGGTCCGGCCCTGGATTGGGAGCCCTATGACGGAGAAGCCCAGCCCGAAGCGCTGCTGGATGCCCTGCTGGCTGGTCCCACCCTGGAGGAGCTGGCGTCCCCGTTCCCCAAAGGGGTCACTTTGCGCAAATGCGTCTGGGATGAGGAACGCCCTGGGGTGTTGGTGGTCAGCTTGTCGGAACAATACGGGGCCCTGACCGACGTCTCCCTGACCTTGGCTGATTACTGCATCGTGCTGACCTTGTCTCAATTGGAGGACGTGGAAGGGGTGGAGATCCGCTCAGGGGGTTACGGCTCCGACTACCGCAGCCACCAGCT
This sequence comes from Lawsonibacter sp. LCP25S3_E2, assembly GCF_052117285.1. Taxonomy (NCBI): domain Bacteria; kingdom Bacillati; phylum Bacillota; class Clostridia; order Eubacteriales; family Oscillospiraceae; genus Lawsonibacter; species Lawsonibacter sp. LCP25S3_E2. The sequence goes on along the minus strand of NZ_JBQKJL010000018.1, from coordinate 42,480 downwards.
GCTTCAAGCGGAAGAGGCCCTGCTGGCAGATCGCCTGATCGAGCAGGCCTCCTAAGGCTCTTGACAAAATTGCTCTCCCCCTGTAATCTAGAGTAGCATTTTTTGAAATGCAGTTCCTGTAACCCATAGGCGGCCCGTCCGCCTGCAACCGTCAGAAAGAAGGGAAACTCCATGAGCGACTACAAAATCAATACCAAGTGCGTCCAGGGCGGCTACACCCCCGGCAACGGGGAGCCCCGCCAGATCCCCATCATCCAGTCCACTACCTTTAAGTACGCCACCAGCGAGGATATGGGCAAGCTGTTTGACCTGGAGGCCAGCGGTTATTTCTATACCCGCCTGCAGAACCCCACCAACGACATGGTGGCGGCCAAGATCTGCGACATGGAGGGCGGAAGCGCTGCTATGCTCACTTCCTCCGGCCAGGCGGCTAACTTTTACGCCATCTTCAACATTGCCAACTGCGGTGACCATGTGGTGGCTTCTTCCACCATTTATGGAGGCACTTATAACCTGTTCCACGTGACTATGCGGAAGATGGGCATTGAGTTTACCTTCGTGGAGCCCGACTGCTCCGAGGAGGAGCTGGAGGCTGCCTTCCAGCCCAACACCAAGGCTGTGTTCGGTGAGACCATTGCCAACCCTGCCCTCACCGTGCTGGACATTGAAAAGTTTGCTAAGGCTGCCCATGCCCATGGGGTGCCCCTTATCATCGACAACACCTTTGCCACCCCGGTGAACTGCCGGCCCATCGAGTGGGGCTGCGACATCGTCACCCACTCCACCACCAAGTACATGGATGGCCATGGAGCGGGTGTGGGCGGCTGCATTGTGGACAGCGGCAAGTTTGACTGGATGGCCCATGCGGACAAGTTCCCCGGCCTCACCACTCCCGATGACAGCTACCACGGCATCACCTATGCGGAGAAGTTCGGCCAGGCCGGTGCCTTTATTACCAAGTGCACCGCCCAGCTCATGCGTGACTTTGGTTCCATCCAGTCCCCCCAGAATGCTTTCCTGCTGAACCTGGGCCTGGAGAGCCTCCATGTGCGTATGCCCCGCCACTGTGAGAATGGCCTTGCGGTGGCCAAGTTCCTGAAGAACCACCCCAAGATCTCCTTTGTCACCTATCCCGGTCTGGAAGGGGACAAGTACTATGAGCTGGCTCAGAAGTATATGCCCAATGGTACCTGTGGTGTGGTTTCCTTCGGCTTCAAGGGTGGCCGCGCTGCCGCTGAGACCTTTATGAAGAACCTGAAGCTGGCCGCCATCGAGACCCATGTGGCCGATGCCCGTACCTGCTGTCTGCACCCCGCCTCTGCCACCCACCGGCAGATGAACGACCAGGAGCTGGTGGCCGCCGGTATTACCCCCGATCTGGTTCGCTTCTCCTGCGGCATTGAGGACGCTGAGGACCTCATCGCCGACATTGCCCAGGCCCTGGACAAGGTTTAATTTGATTTGTGCCGGGCGGCTGGCAGCCGCCCGGCAATTGGAAAGGATGGATCATCGTGCGTGCTGGAACGATTCTGATGTATAACTGCTCCGGTCCGGAGTTTTCAAAAATGCGCCAGATTTTTGCCATGCTCCGCCTGCGTATGCGGGTGGTGAACCCAGAGCAGTATCATATCTCCCTGGGGGAGCTGGCTGTGGGCAAGGGGGAGGCCGGTGAACCGGCTGAGATTCTCCCGGAGCCTATGCTGGTGTTCTGCGGGCTGAACAGTGCCCTGCTCCATCAGGTGCTGGAGGTCCTCCGTCTGGCTCAGCTGCCTCCCATCGCCATGAAAGCGGTGCTTACGGATACCAACCAGGGGTGGAATACCCAGCAGCTCTATGAAGAGCTTCTGAAAGAGCGGGAGGCCATCGCTGCCCAGAAGGCAGAACAGGCCCCGGATGCCGCGCTGGAGGAGAAATAAGCACAGACTGGAAAAATTCCGTTGACAAATCCGCCGGAAGAGGCTATAATAATCAAGCGGTCTAAATGAGGCCGCTCTTTGCGGCTGTGCTGGAATTGGTAGACTGGCAAGCTTGAGGTGCTTGTGTCCGGACGGGCGTACGGGTTCGACTCCCGTCAGCCGCACCACTCAACTAATCCCCTGGGGCTTTGCGTTGCAAGGCCCCAGGGGATTTTTTGTCTATGGGGAGATCGGAGTTTCCCTTTGTTTTCCCTTTAGCCGGAAATTTTGTGGATATACTCCTCCATCCGCTGGGCGCTGTCGCGCTGCATCTGATCCGTCACATGGCCATAGACGTCCAGGGTGAAGGCGGCGGTAGCGTGGCCCAGGTTCCCCTGGATGGTCTTAATGTCGTCCCCGCTTTTGATCGCAGCCACGGCGTATGAATGGCGCAGGTCATGGAATCGGGCCTCTGGACACCCGATCTGGGCGACGATCTTTTTGAAGCTGTCATAAGCGACGTGGGGCTTCAGATAATCCCCAAGTTCATCCGAGAACACAAGATTTTTATCTGCCCAGGCCGGCCCGGCTCGGAGCCGCTGCTCCGTCTGCCGGCTTCTTTGCTGGCGAAGGAGCGCCATGACAAAGGCTGCGGGTGTGATCTTGCGGGCTTTGCTGTTTTTGGTGGTCACCAGGCTATACACTGTGTGGCCGGTTTCGTCCTTGATCTTTTGGAGCTGCTTGTTGATCAGGAGCGTCCCGTGCTGGAAGTCTATGCAGTCCCAGGTCAGTCCGAAAACCTCGCCTCGGCGCATTCCGGTAAAGAGTGTGACCAGATAGACGCACTCAAAGCGGTGCCCTTTGACTGCTGCCATGAAACGACGGATCGCGTCATCATCCAGGGGCTTGATCGGCTTCTTCTCTACACGGGGGAGCACGCAGGATTCGGTAGGGTTGCTGCTTAGATAGCCGATGGCCACAGCCTGCTGAAGGGCGCGGTGAAGGATCCCGTGGATATTCTTGACGCTTTTGGCCGAGATCGTCTTGTGGCAGTCGTTATAAAAATGCTGGATGACGTGAGGACGCAGCTTCTCCAGCTGTATGCTGCCCAGCTCCGGCAGGATATGGTTTTTGATCTGGCAGCGGTAGGCCTCCAGCGTCCTCGGCTTCACATTGACCACATAATCGCTGATCCAGATCTCCAGCCACTGGCCAACCGTGAGGTTGGAGGGCTCTTTATAAAGACCCTGGTCAATGGCTGCAGTGACTTGGCGGAGCCGCTGGGCCACCTCCCTCTGCGTCTTGCCGGTGATGGAATGCTGGATCTGCTTACCCGTTTTCGGGTCATACCCGGAGGTATAGCGGGCCTCCCAGTAGAGATATTCCTTTCCATTTCTCTTGATGATCTTTTTGCGGATCGACCCGCCACCAGAGGCGCCCCGACTATTTTCTGTTCCGCGCGGCATACAAATCCTCCTTTCGCCGCACAGCTGAGATCTTACACATGATACCCGGACTCTCATTATTTGGACAGGTCATCTGTGTAAGGGTTGCAGCTGTGCTCCAGGAAGGATTGCACATCATATTTCAGGACACGGATCTGGCCGCCCACCCACAGGGGCTTGATCTGGCCGGAATTGACCAGCTCATAGGCGGTATTCTTGCCCACGGATAAAAGCGGCATCAGCTCCTCCACCTTCAGCACCAGGGGGAGATCGTCAAACGAGGTTGGATACTTAGTCATGGCCAGCACCTCCTCTTCCGGAAGATAGATAAATGGTGGTTACGTCATCGCGCCCGTGGCCGAGCAGCCTGGCGCACTCCTTGCGGGCCTCGTAGGGGCTGGCGCCGGCGTCTATACGTTGAAAGTACCACTCAGTGACACAGGTATGCCTGAGACCATGGAAGGTCATAGGGCGAGTGGAATCCGGGTCCTGGGCATAGGGACGGTGGATGTAAATAAAGGCCTGAAGCTCTTTGATGGCCTGATGGGTCTCCACACCGTCAGGGACAAAGAGCTTTTTGCCTCGGGGCGTCCGCTTCAGATGAAATTGGAGACGGGGGATCAGGATGGGATGCAGGGGCACCGTCCGGACCAGGCCGCCCTTCCCCTTGATAGTGATTGCCTGTTCCCGGATGGCCCGGCTGGCGGTTGCGGTGTCGATGCGGAAGCACTCATGGATGCGGAGGGCAGCATAGCGCCCCAGGTAGAGGAGGGTGATGATGTCCTCACGGTCTGCCTCCAGCGCATAGGCCAGCATACGGTTAAACTCCGGAGTGCTCCAGGTGCGGTCCACCCCCTTCAGAATCCGGCGCTGAAGGCTCAGCACCTCATTGCCCGGGAGCTGGTAGCGGGGCCGATCCATCAGGTCGTGGAAAAAACGGATTGCGGCCAGGTCTGTCTTGATTGTGGATGGAGCCCTTCCGCTATCCTGCAGGTACATCACGTAGGCATAGATGTGCTTGGGGGCGATGTTGGCCAGACGTTCTAGGCGGTAGCGGTCAGCCAGGAAGCGACAGAACCGCTGCATGGCCTCATAATACCGAGCGCGGGTCTTGTAGCTCCCCTGGCGGTTGTGGCGGTGGAGGCGGTCCAACTGGGAGAGTAGATTTTCATATTGCTTAGACATAGTATCGTCCTTTCTTGAAATTTGAAAAGGACGCAGTTCGCCCGGTGGCATATACTCACTGTTTCCGGCCGTTTTCCGTGAGATCTCCCAGTATCAAGCCTCTGCCGAAGGGGGTGAAAGCCTTGGGGCGGCTATATTTTCCGAGGGAGGCACGGCAAAGATCGGAAGCCTGTCTCTGTTGTCTTTTGGAGTTGAGTATGATCGCCGGCATCCCGCTGAAAGCGGGTGGGAGACGGTCTCCCGCGGCGGACGCGCACCCTGGGGCGAGGTGCAGACTGTGCTGCTGGCGTCCTGTGGTCCGTCCCCGGCAGTGGAACGGGATGGGGGTGGAAGGTGGCCGCGGCTCTGCCGAGCGCCGCGCCGGCCGGGTTGCTCTCCGGCCCAGAGATTGCTGTCAAATGATCATTGTGATGCTTCATGTTGAAGATCTCCTTTTCCTGCCTCGCACGGCCCGGGAAGATTCCCCGGGACCACAGAGCATAGGCGTCATTGTTCAAGCTCAGAGGGCTTGCTGTTCTCAACGAGGGCGGGGGCATATGGCGTCCTCCTCTCGCCGTGAAATCTCTCCATACGGTGTTTATGCCCCGGCGAATCACCGGGATGGTCGCTCAGACGCTTCCGCCAAAAAGATGCAAAAAGGCCCGAAAACATCTTTCTCGTTTTCGGACCTGAATCAATCTATTCGGTTTTCCGTCCGATCAGGGTTTACGGTCTGACAAGTCTCCGGCAGGCGGGAACAACATACCCCCGACGGGTAAAAATCTGACCTACAAAATCTGACCTAATCACAATAACAGGGTAGCACCTGGCAGATGCATTATCTAGTTGCACTTTTTGCCATGACTGCCGCAGCCTATCATATACTTCCTTACTCTCTTGCTTTATTATACGTATTTTTTCATCATGCGTCAAATTCAAGGGGCCAATGGGCACAGCTTCCCCTACCCAGGCCACGTCCCATAAGACGCGCGTACAAACCTAACAACGTGCACAATGTGAGTCTAAGCCCAACGAGCAAGGTGGAGACCACCTACCCCCGCAATTTCAGCGAGTGCGTGCAGAAATCAATTACAAGCTCTTTGTACCACAATATCTTGCGTCTGTCAATAGTTCGTTCCACATTTTGTATTCATCTCGTTTTTTCGGAAAATGGGTGCACTTATCCTAGGTACGCCTGCCATTCCGCCCTAATAACACGTTCATTTTACTACACAGCGGCGGCGTTGCATAGGTGGATATTTTCCGCCTCCAGAAGCAAAAAGGTCCGGGGTTCCCCTGGGAACTCCGGACACTATGAAACACGGCTACTATACTGCCTTGGCGCAAATCTGATACTGTTAATGGCAGTATGGCAGACCTAGAAATAAAACGCAACAGAAACTTTGAGACATGGGATAATCAGTATCTCAGCCTACAGGTAACCCAATGCGCTGGGCACAGATGTGAGAAAATAGCAGTCCGGTCGAAACCGCATCAGACAATGCACTGTGGGCAGAGTCCCGAATCAGTCCAAGTTCCCGCCTGCAGAGGAAGTCAAGGCTGTTTTTGTGCCAGTCGAAAGTACGTTTAGCTAATGCCAATGTGTCAAAAAATTTTCTCTTTTCCACCATGGTATCGCGCATCACTTGGCTCCCGTATGCAAAAAGGAAGCTATAGTCAAAATTCAAATTGTGCCCTACGATAGGAAGCACAGAACCTAAGTAACTATCAAAGAGTGGCATAACATCTTCAATACCCGGTGCGCTACTCAGATCAGCGTCGGTAATATGATTTACTTGCTGTGCCCTAACATTAAGAAATCCCTTGGGTTTCACAAAAGAAGAAAATACCTCTACGGGCTCAAAATTTACAAATTTGACTGCAGCCACCTCAATGATCTCGGCAGTCTGGATTGACAATCCTGTTGTTTCTATATCTATCGCCACAAAATTTCCAACAGATGTGGGAGTAGTTCTCTTTGTAATATTAGCATCTTTTAGCGGTGGTACATTAAGCGTGAAAGGGAGCCTGTCACCGCTCTTCAGCGGCGTCGGGCTTGGGGGAATATCTTTGAGCCGGGTATCAAATGCCAAGGACTTCTCCAACACACTTTCATATTTTGCGCATCGACCAGAAATTCCATTTATGACATCTTCGGTATGCAGGGTTGTTTTGTCTAGTTGTTGCTCCAAACGAAGAAAATGTCCCAAAAGAGAGTTAGTATCGCGAATCCCTCGATCTTCTATCACACGATTCATCTGCGGAGTGGTTTTCCAGCTAGCCAGTAGCCCACAGCATTCTTTGCCTAAAGATAATGCACGCCGCAATTCGTTAAGGGTACAGGTAGATAAATCAACTTCGCACTGTTTATAGATGGCAAGTGTTTCATCAAATTTTTGTGCGGCGGCTTGATATTCAAGCGATTCTTTCTCCTGAGCTTCTTTCAAGCAAGTTGGACAAAGGCCATTGATAACGCGCAGAAAAAAACCTTTCTTTCCGCAATTACAACATACTGGCATTGATCAATGCCCCCCTCGTCATGACTTGCAAATGTGTCCAACTTGGACACATTTATTTTTTCTGTAGAGCGTGAGCAACTGCTCCTGGGTGTAATTGCTTCCCAGCATCCGGTTGACCACCTGGCAGGCCGTGGGCCAGGAGTAGCCATATTCATCGACATAGCGATACAGCAGATGGGAGAGGTCCGGGGTCACGGTCTATTCATCCCCTTTCTTTTCCTGCATTGCTGTGAACTCCACAAAGGCCATGACCTTTTCCTGCCCCTCCTGGGAGAGCTGATTATAACGCATGACCAGATAGGGCTGGGCTGGGCCCTGGGAGATTTCCGAGGCGTCCTCCCCCAGAAGTTCGCTCACGGTAACGCCGAGATACTGGGCAAGGAGCTGAACTTTTTCGACGGAAGGAACTTGTCCACGGCTTTCAATGTTATTTATAAAACTGTTCCCCACTCCACTTTCACGGCAGGCGACAGTTGGTTTTACACCTTTGACAGAACAGTATTTTTTTATGTTTTGCACAAAAACTGCTTTGTCCAAGCACTATCCCTCCTCTAAAAAAGAAATAGGGCAATATCACGATAATTTACTTTAAAGGAAAAACATCGTTGACAATCCACTTTTAAGGATTTATGATTTACCCGTGAAGTAAATCAAGGGCGAAGCAAGGGAGGTGAGGAAGATGGGCTATGTCATCTTAGGGACCCTTGCTGCAGTATGTGCGCTCCAATGGCTGCTATGCAAGGTAGGCACAATGGCACTAGTGAGATACCTGATGGACAAAGGGTATGATCTACCGAGCGACGAGGAACTGCACACCTACACGCTGTCCGTCTGGAAAAAGCTAATGCACATCAGGTAAAGGTGGATCATTATCTGCTTTATCATATCATTTACGCCACAAGTAATCAAGCCCAATCTGAAAGGGGGATCAGTATGCCAATTCGTCAACTGCGAGAGCGGCTGGGGATGTCCATGTACGAGCTTGCCGAGAAGATGGGGGTGTCCGTCGCCACGGTTTCCCGCTGGGAGACTGGTGAGGCGGTACCCATCACTGCCCGGCTAAGTACCCTGGCCGACGTGCTGCACTGTACCATCGACGAGCTGTTCGGCCGCACGGGGCCGCCCAGCGCCCAGGCTGGATGAGCCTACGAAAACGACTGAAAGGAGGTCAACCATGAACATCCCAAGAGAAGCCATTGTCTGCTCCGGGAGGCACCTGGCCGCCGCCAATGAGATCACCCTGGGCAAGAAGCCGGCGGGCTTCGGCGGTGTCTGCCAGGGCTGTGAGTTTGAGAGGCAGTGCCGAATGGTCCAAACAGCCCCGGAAAAAGATGTGTCCTACTTGGACACCGGCGGAACCTACATACAGCCGCAGGCCGATCCCGGAGGACCGCCCCTGTCCTTCGACGACATTCCGCTGGTGATGCGGGTGGAGGGCGTACTGCCCATCCTCCGCGTTAAGAAACCTACCGTCTATGAGCTGATCCGTTCCGGCCAGCTTCGGAGCGTGCGTGTGGGCAACCAGATCCGGATCTTCAAGCAGGACCTGGTGGCGTTCATAAAACAGGAGCCTGCCCAGGAGCCTGAAACGGAGTCCCATGTAGCCTCAAAATAACACAGGGAGGTGGAAAAGTCTATGCCGGCAGAACAAAGTAATATCTACAAAACCGCGCGGCGGGAATCCGGTTATACCCAGGAAGCGGCCGCCGAAATGATAGCCGTCTCCGTGGAAAGTCTCCGAGCCTATGAAAACGGGTACCGGATTCCGCCGAACGACATCGTGGAGCGGATGGCGCACTATTACCAAACCTCGCAGCTGGTCTACCAGCACCTTCAGGAAACCAACAGCCTGATCCTCCAGATTGTCCCCCAGCTCCATGAACGGAGCGTACTGGAAATGGCGGTCCGGATGTACTTACGTTTGAGCCAGTTCCAACAGGCCCACAGCGTTGAGCGCCTGATGGCCATGGCCGAGGACGGCAGGATCGATGACAAGGAGCGGCCGGAGTTTGAGGCCATCATGGCCGACCTGCGGGAGATTATCCAGTCCGGCCTGGAGCTGGACGTCTACGCCTGATATTGACCAAGCCACGAGCGGCTGTGAGAGGGCAGCGGGTACCCACCGTTCATCTTCGTACTCTCTCTCTTTGACTCATTGGGACAGCCTCCGCCTGCTGTCCTCTCACGGCCGTTTGTGGTGAGAGCAAGAAAGGACCAACTATGAGAAAAAGGCATAAAAAAGCCGCCCAGGTGCGGGAACACCCAAGCGGCGAAACAATGTGGACCCTGGCCCACGACATAGGAATAAAATCATTATAGCATACCTGAGACAAAATGCAACCCCATTCTGGAAGGAGGCGCATCACTATGCGCTTTGAAAACTGGGCATTGCTGGATCTGCGGCACCGGAGCATGGGCTTCGGCCCTTATGACGGTGAGCGGATCGTCCTGCACATGGTACCCAAGAACGGGAGCCGATCCGAACGGTATGTGGTCGGAAAGTTCTTTACCGAACGGGGAAAAAGCTGGTTTGAGGGCGAAAGCGGCACTCTCTCCCCGGCCAGGCTGAAGAAGTTTTATGATTTCTGGTGGATGCGTCTGCCAATCAACGAAAACCTGTTCCCTCGATTGCAGTAGTCTGCAGCAGCCGGGGCGAACTGATCCAGTATTGGGACGTGGTCATCACCCGCCCCTACAGTGAGGAGGTGTAGTCGTGAAGTGCGTATCATTTTTAGACTGCCAATGCCCTTGGTACAACGAACCCAATGAGGTCGACGAATTTGAGTGCGAGGATTGCCCTATGATGCAAGAGTTCCGAGAGAAACAGGAGTGACAGGAGGTGTAGGCTGCATGGGTGATATCTCTCGGAGTTTGTACTCCGTCATTCCGGCCCGGGTGCGGGATGACCACACCCTGCGGCCAAATGCCAAGCTGTTGTATGGTGAGCTGTCCGCTTTGGCACAGGCCGAGGGCTACTGCTGGGCCTCCAACGCATACCTGGCCGAGCAGCTGGGTGTCGCCGCCAAAACGGTGGAGGGTCTGCTGAAGCAGCTGAAGGACCGTAGCCACATCCATCTGGAGGTGGAGCGAAGCGAGGAGACCAACGAAGTCCTGAGGCGTAAAATTTGGATCTGCGGCCCGCCTGGAAGCAGTGTACCCCCTCCCCTTAAAATTAAGGGGACCTCCCCTCAAAATTGCGGGGACCCTCCCCTTAAAATTGAGGACAGAATAATACAAGATAATAATACAAGTAATATACCCCCCTATAATCCCCCCAAGGGGGATGAGAATCGTCGCAGAAAAAAGAGACGTCCAAAAGCGGTACCTGAGTGGCAGCCGGATCGGTTTGAGGGCTTCTGGAACGCATATCCCCGTGACGAGGACCGGGCCAAGGCGGTGGAGCAGTGGGACCTTATCCCACAGGACCAGGAGCTTGTGGCGCAGTATGCTTCGGAGGAGGAGCTTCTGCACGAGATGTCCATGGGCCTGAAGCGCCACCTGGACTGTGAGGACTGGCGGGAGGGGCGAGGCATCCCCTATGCCTTCCGTTGGCTCCGTGACCGTAAGTGGACCGAGAAGAAAAAGACCGTCCAGAGTCTGAAGGCGGACAGGCCGCCAGGCATTGGTAGTGACGCTCCGGCCAGGGTGGTGGAAGAAGAAGGGACATACCTGCTATGACGGAAATAGAACTGAGAGAACAGTATCTGGACGCTCAGCGCGGCGCCATCGGTTCTCTGCTGATCGATGCGCCGGCCGTAGAAGGAATCATTTTCCACAAGACCCGTGAAGATGATTATACCGGCCCTATGCGGAGCGTTTATCAGGTCTGTCGAGAACTGTATCTGGAGGGTAAGCCCATTGACGCAATGACTGTGCGGCACAGGATGGGCGCTGAATACACGCAGTTTCTCTACGAGCTAATGCAAGTGACGCCGACCGCAGCTAATGCGGAGATCTATGCGGATCTGACCGTTGAGCGGTCCAAGATGGCAAAGCTGGCCGAACTGGGCTTTCCTGTGTGCGTCAACTTCGAGGAGACCAAGGAATTACTGTCCAAGGCCAACCGTATCATGGGGGACCGCCCCAGCGTCCGGGTGGTAACAGCCGAACAGGGACTGAAAGACTTCTACGACCGGCAGAGCAAGTCGGCCAAGCTGATCCCCTGGGGGTTACCTAAGCTCGACAACGCATTCCGGACAGAGCTCGGGGACTTCATTGTTCTGGGCGGTTACCCATCTGCGGGCAAAACAGCGTTTTCCCTCCAACTGGCCTGGGAGCAGGCCAAGGATCACCGGGTAGGGTATTTCTCTCTGGAGACCAAGCCGGAAAAGATCATTGACCGGACGGTAGCTGCTGTGTGCGGGGTGGACTTCGGTCGGATTAAAGGCCACACCATGACGGAGGAGGACTGGAACGACTGCGCCCTCAAATCCACCGCGTTTGTAAATCGTAAGCTGGAGATCATTCAGGCCGGCGGGCTGTCGGTGGTGGATATCCAGTCCCTGGCGCTGTCAGGCCGGTATGAGATCATCTACATCGACTACCTGCAGCTGATCGCACCGGAGGACCGCCGCCGGAGCGATGTGGAACAGGTGACGCAGATCTCCAGGGACCTGCACACCATGGCACAGACCACCGGCATCACGATATGTGCCTTGTCCCAGCTCTCACGTCCCCAGAAGTCCGGAGAACAGGAAAAATCCCCGGGGCTGCATTCTCTGCGTCAGTCCGGCCAGATCGAACAGGATGCGGATGGAGTAATCCTGCTGTACAAGGACGAGCCTAAAAATCCCAAGAGTCTCCGCGTTCTGAAGATCGCCAAAAACAAAGAGGGCGAGGCCGGCGGGATCAGCTACCTGGTCTTTGACGGCGCCCACCAGCGATTCAAGGAAAGCCTGACCCAGATAAGCAAACAGCCAAAACCAAAGACCGAGCCGGAATATAAACAGACGAGCTTCGAGGAGCTTTCTGACCAGGACATTGAACTCCCATTCTGAACGAAAGGATGAAATCCATGCGTACTTTTGCCATCGTGAATCGAAAGGGTGGAGTGGGAAAGACCGCTACCGCCGTGAATTTATCCTACATATTGGCCACTAGCTGTAAAAAGCGTGTCCTTCTGATCGACGCGGACAGCCAGGCCAATGCCTCCAGCATTGTCACCAAGCCCAACGAGGCGGGACTGGCAGCCGTACTCCAGGGCGACGAGCCACACTACGAAAACCTGATTGACCACACAGACATTCCAAACCTGGACATACTTCCTGCCACTGATGAGCTGGCAGATCTGGATCTGCAGTGCATGGCCGGCCTGAAGCAACCAGTTTTCTTTGCACTGCGTAATTTCTTGGAAGTACTGGCGGAGGACGACATGTATGATTTGGTTGTCATTGATTGTCCGCCCTACTTCAGCCTGTCCTGCGTCAACGCTATTATGGCCGCCGATCGGATCATCATCCCCACCGATACGGACGGCTTCTCCACCGGCGGTATGGGCAAGCTGGTCAAGCAGATCGACAGTATCCGGAAGGCCTGCCCCGATGTGGTGGTCTCCGGCTGTCTGGTAACTCGCTGGAAGAAGTCGGATGTGGCGGAGGATGCCATCAATTACCTGCGGGACGAAAGCCCTATCCACATTTTCCAGCATGTGATCCGGGCTAGTGATGACAAGGTGCGGGAGTCCACCTGGGCAGGTCAGGCGGTGGCCCAGTGGTCCCCCTGGAGCAATGCCTCGCGGGATTACCGGGCGTGGGTAGTGGAGCTGCTGGAACAGGAAGCGATCAGCTATGAAGGGGTTTGATTTAGGTAGTTTCCTCGCCCAGCAAGAAACTGTGTCCAAGTTGGACACATCGGCCGGCAGGGAACGGTACGAGCGGATTGACATTGATCTGCTGGACCCGGACCCGGAGAACTTTTACAGCATGGACGGCCTAGAGGAGCTGGCGGAAAATATCCTGCTCTGTGGTCTACTCCAGCCCATCCGAGTCAAGCCGGGAGAGATGTCGGGACGGTTTACCGTCATGGCCGGCCACCGGCGCCGGGCGGCACTCCGCCTCCTGGTTGATGGCGGCCATGAGGAGTTCCGCCTGGTCCCCTGCATCCGGGATGGTGGAGGGTCGGACACACTCCAAGAGCTGAAGCTGATCTATGCCAACAGTGACAGCCGGGAACTGACCGCGGCGGAGCAGAGCAAGCAGGCACTGAAGATCGAGATGCTGCTATACCGGCTTCAGGAGGAGGGCTACCAATTCTCCGGTCGGATGCGGGACCGTGTGGCTGAGATCTGCAAGATCTCAGCGTCTAAGCTGGCCCGATTGAAAGTAATCCGGGAGGGCTTGATCCCGGCCTATATGGAGCTGTTCGAGAAGGACGAGTTGTCGGAACAGACGGCCTACGTGCTGGCCCGTCTGCCGGGAGAGTTCCAGGAGCGCCTGAACAGGGTGCTGGCCGAGCCGCCCTCCGGTGCCAAAGCTGAGAAACTGCTGGCGATGTACAACGATGGGTGGCGCTGGGAGCCTGAGCTGACCTGCCCGGACGGAAAGAGCTGTAAACGTGGAGACGCCTTTCTGCGGCGGGATTGTGAATCCCCTGGATGGTCAGGAATGTGCGGCGGCAATACCTGCTGTCTGAACTGTGATATGGCAAGGCAGGTCTATTCACCGTGCGAGCGTATGTGCAGTAAGGCCAGAGCGGTACGGAAGGAAAAGTCCGACCAAAAGAAGGCGGCCGAGCATGAGCGTATGGTGAAAGCAGGCCGCAAGTATCAGAAAGAGACGGAGCGGAACGCTATGCTGGGGATGTCCCCCGCCACCAAGAAACTGGAGCTTCTGATCCGGGAACACAAAATGCTCCATGAACACAACACCTGCGCCCGGTACTGCTTCGGCAACGTGCGGTGCGCGGTGGACGGCAATGAGAACATGAAGCCCATGAAGAACCAGAGCCGCGGCCGCATCGACATCACGGTGGCCTGGATCATCGCCATGGCGGCGGCCATGCTGAAGGAGCAGCAGAAGCCGGACCTGGCCGAGGTAATGCGGACGAGAAACTATCACCTGTAGGCCGATGGCCGGAGAGGAGGAGACATGAAGAATCTTGTGAACTGTCTGGTAAAGCACCTGGGCGAGCTGGTGCTGGTGGGCGGTGCCGCCGTGGTGGCGGTGGGCGCGGGGATGATTTATCTGCCCGCGGGCCTGATCACTGGGGGCGGCCTGGCCATCGCCGGCGCGGTGCTGTCCCTGTGGGGAGCGGGTGAGGAGAAATGAGCCTGCGGAAAGGACTGGCGCGGGCAGGGAAGTCAAGTGCCGTCCGGAAAGGGCTGGCCGGCGTCGGCCGGCTTCTGACCCTGGACAACCCGGAGGGCTGGCTGAGCGGCGAGGAGCTGGTCGGCCTGAGCCGGGACCGGGCCATGAAGATCTCCACAGTCAACCGGTGCGTGGAGCTGCTGTCCACCTCCATGGCGGTGCTGCCCGTCTACATCATAGAGGAGCGGACCAAGAATCGGATGCCGGATCACCATCTGGGTCGGGTGCTGTGGGAGCGGCCCAACGAGGCCATGACCCCCTTCGATTTCCGGCGTCTGCTGATGTGTAACCAGCTCCTCCGGGGAAACGCCTACGCCTGGATCTACCGGGACGCCGGGAGCGGCCTGCCGCTGGAACTGATCCCCCTGCCCCCGGACTATGTGTCCATACACCTGGACCTGTCCGGCAAGGTGTGGTACCTCTTCACCCATCCGGTCACCGGCGAGGTGACCCGTATCCGGTGCGAGGATATGCTGCACTACAAGGCCTATTCGGAGGACGGTCTGGAGGGGATCAGCGTACTGCGCCGGGCCTCCCTGACCCTGGACACTGCCCGGGCGGCCCAGCTGTATGAGAACAGCATCTGGCGCAACGGAGGCCAGCCCAGTGGCATCCTGACCACGGAGACAGACCTGGGCGGCGAGTACGAGGTGGAGCTGGAGGACGGCAGCACGGTGAGGATAGATCCCAAGGAGCAGCTGAGGCAGTCCTGGGAAGCGATCCACAGCGGGCCGGGCAACGCCTTTAAAGTGGCGGTGCTGGACCTGGGCCTAAAGTATCAGCCTATCTCCATGAACAACACCGACGCCCAGTTCGTGGAGAGCAGCGAGATCCGGGTGGCGGATGTGTGCCGGTTCTTCGGGGTCCCCCTGCACCTGGCCTACGCAGGCAAGCAGAGCTACCAGAGCAACGAACAGAACGGAATCGAGTATGTGACCTACACCCTGATGGGCTACGATACCCAATGGGGACAGGAAGACACCTACAAGCTGCTGCTCCCGGGGGAGCGGACCAAAGGACTGCGGATCAAGCGGGAGATGAAGGTATTCCTGCGGGGCGATACCGCCGCCCAGGCCGCCTGGCTCAAAGCCATGCGAGAAATCGGCGCTTACTGCTCGAATGAGATCCGGGCGCTGGACGACTTGCCGGCCATCCCGGGCGGCAAGGAATACTACTCCAGCCTGAACTATGTCCCCCTGGAGCTGTGGCGAATCCTGAGCATCATTCGGGCGCTGGGCAAAGCGGCCAGCGTCCCGGAGGAGCCGGACCTGGAGGAGCCGCCGTTGGGCGAGGACCCGGAGGGAGCGGAAGATCCCACGGCAAAGGAAGGAGAGAAAACCAATGAATGAGATCCTGAAAGCCGCCCATGTGGAGAAGCAGGCGGTGAGCGAGGAGGAACTGGCCCTGATCAACGCCCAAACCCTGCGGGCGCTGACCGCCGACGAGGTGTTCACCTTCCGTTTGGCGGCCTGCGACGACCAGGTGGACCGGGACTATGAACGGTTTACCCTGGCGGCTCTGGAGGGCCTGGCGCGCCTGTTTGTGGGGCGGCCGGTGCTGATGGACCACAAGTGGTCCGCCGGCACCCAGACCGCCCGGATTTACGCCGCTGGCGTGGAGAAAGCTGAGAACGTCCACCGGCTGGTCCTGCGGTGCTATATGCCCAGGACAGAGCAGACAGCTTCCACAATCACCGCTATTGAGAGCGGTATCCTGCGGGAGTGTAGCGTGGGCTGCGCGGTGGAGCGGGCGCTCTGCTCCATCTGCGGCGCCGACCAGGTGCAGACCTGCTGCCAGCATTGGCCGGGCCGAGAGTATGACGGCAGGCTGTGCGTAATGGAGCTGGATGGGGCAAAGGATGCCTACGAAGTGTCCCTTCTGCCCGTTCCGGCTCAGCCGGGCGCCGGGATCGTGAAAAGTAAGCGGTACGGCGGCCGGGAGTCCCCCGATGAGTCCGGGGACGATGAAGTGTTTCTACTGGCGATGGCCAGACAGGAACAAGAAGAAATGCGATATGGAGGGAACGAACTATGACTTATCAGGAATATCTGGAGCTGAAGGCCAAGCGTGCCGGGAAGCTGAAGGAGGGCGAGGCCCTTCTGGCCAAGAAGGACTTTGACGGCCACAAGGCCCTGATGGGCGAAGTGGCCAAGATGAACCAGGAGCTGGACGCCGCTGAAGCCCAGCTGGCCGAGGAGGGCCGTTTTGCCGAGGATGACGATGGCATGAAGCTGCGCCACAAGGCGTTCCAGGACCAGAAAGCGGACAAGGCCAAGGGCGCGGCTATCGACGAGATCCGGAGGAGCAACGAGTATGCTGCCGCCTTCGTCAAGGCCCTGCGAAACGGGGTGAAGGTCAACAAGGTGTGGGGCATGGAGGGCTACGAGCCTCTGGCCAAGGCCCTGACCGAAACTGGCGGCTCTCCTGAAGGGGCGGACGGCGGCTTCCTGGTGCCCCAGGACTTTGACGACATGATCCACGAGTACGAGAAGGAGTATGTGGATCTGAGCCAGTTCTTCGCGGTGGAAAATGTACGCGGCCTGAGCGGCTGGCGGGCCGTGGAGCAGGGCAAGCGCAAGCCTCTGCCCAAGATCGCGGAGATGGGCACCATCGGCAAGGACGACCAGCCCAAGTTCACCAAGGTCACCTACACGGTGGACAAGTATGGCGACCGGCTGCCTGTCTCCTCCGAGCTGCTCAGCGACAACACCGCCGGGCTGCTCCGCTATCTGGCCGACTGGTTCGGCCCCAAGTACATCCTGACCAAGAACACCCTGCTCCTGGCCCTGCTGACCGGCCTGACCACCGAGGTGGCCCTGACTGCCGGAAGCGAGGCCAAGGAACTTCGGAAGGCGCTGATCACCAAGCTGAACACGGCCCACAGCTCCGCCGCCACCCTGCTGACCAACCAGAACGGCTATGCCGAGATGGACGGCTGGGAGGATAAGAACGGGCGGTCCCTGCTGGTGCCAAACCCCGCGGACCCCAATGTGTACCGCCTGAGCGGGCGCCGGGTGGTCTACGCGGACAACGACCTGATCCCGGACGAGACCACCAAGCACCCCATCTACGTAGGCAATTTCAAGGCCCTGGGTACCCTGTTTGTCCGGAAGGGCATCGAGGTGGCGGCCACCGATGTGGGCGGCGACGCCTGGGCCACCGACAGCTATGAGATCCGCGGCCTGTGCCGGCTGGACGCCGTGACAATGGACCCCAACGCGGGCTTTAAAGCGCTGATCGACCCGGCCGCCGAGGTGGGCGGCTGAGCCGCCGGAACAGGAGGACAGTATGAGCAGACGAAAGAGTGACACGGCCGCCAAGCCCGCCCCCGTCCAGGAGGCGCCGGCGGAGAAGGAAGCGGCCAACAATGTGTCCAAGTTGGACACAAAAACGGAAACAGAGGTTGCGCAGGTCCCCGCAGGTGCGGAGGCCCAGCTGCTGGGGGAGTGCCGGGTGGCTCATAAACAGCTCCGGCTGAGGAAGGAGCCAAACCTCGAGGCTGAGGTGCTGAAGGTGCTGCCCATCGGCACGGCAGTGACGGTGGATCTCCGTACCTGGCGCCCGGACGGCGTGGGCGTATGGATGAAGGCTGAAGCGGAGGGGCTGGAGGGCTGGGTAGATACCCGCTATCTGGTCCGGGCTGAGGAGGAGTGACCATGCCGGTCCCAGAGGAACTTCTGCCTGACGTGCTGGCCTACTGCAATGAGGAAGCTCCCGATGAGACGGCGCTGCGGAACATCCAACGAGCCTGGGACAGCGCATTGGGTTATCTGCGGGGGGCTGGAGTGAAGCGGCCGCCGGCCTCCCGCGAGGATCGACACGCCCTCTGGCTCAGTGTAGCCTGCGCCCTGACCCTGGACGAGTATGACCAGCGGGGCGCCCAGCTGGAGGGCGGCAAGCTGCAGGACAATCCATCCTTCCAGAGAAAGCTCAACCAGCTGAAGCTGACGAAGCCGGCGGCAAATGTGTCCAAGTTGGACACCAGGGGCCAGGAGGGAGTTCTATGAGCCAGGTAAGCATTGACGGCGGCAGGCTGGATCAACGGATGGAGGTGCTGGAGCTGAAGCGCATCGGAGACCGGTGGAGCTGGCAGCCCATCCGGAGGACGCGGGCCAATGTGACGATGAGCACCCGAAGCAATCTCTTCAGCTCGGTGGGGATCGGCGCCCGGGGGGCGGGGATTATCCTCCGCCGGCAGGAACTAACTCTGCACAATGCTCTGCGCTGGGGGGATCAGCACCTGTTCCTTACTTCCATCCTGCCGGAGGGCCGGCTACACTGGAACGTGTCGGCCGCGCTGGTGGAGATCGCCCAATGCCAGGCGGACATGGACGAAGGCGGCGGTGCGAAGTTTCCGGGCGTCCTGACGGAGAAGTACATGAAATTCCAGCAGGAAAACCCGTATTCCACCAACACAATCACCTATGTGTTGGTGACGCCCAAGGCCGTGACGCTCCAGCGGGGCGGCGTGGTGTCCGTCAATGGGACCGACTACGCCGTACAGCTGGCCCATGTGCTGGACCCGTACAAGAACGAGTACGAGATCTGCCGGACGGAGGATCTGTGATGCAGTCCTTTTATCTTGACGACCATGACCTGTCCAAACTGGACGAGCGCCTGGCGGCCGCCGCCCGCAGGACCCCGGAGATCAAGCGGGAGGTCCTGCAGGATGTGGGTGAGGATCTTCTGGCCCAGGTGCAGAGCAAGATCGGCGGCTCGGGGAAGGTGCGGAGATGGCAGCATGTCCACACCGGCTCCGGCGGCGGTTATGTGGCGGTCCACGCGAAGGAGAAAGAAACGGACAAATATGGCCGGGCCGTGGGGGCCGTGACCAACGCGATTGAATCCGGCCACAGGTTCCCCAGCCCGACCGGAAAGAACAAGCGGTATAAATTCCGCAATGAAAGCGGGCGGGCCAGAGTGCCCGGCAAACGTATGTACCAATCGAGCAGTCCGGAGGCCGCGGCATCCGCCGCTTCCGCCCGTCTGGGTGAGAGGCTGACACAAAACCTGGAGGAATGACCTGTGCTGAGAATCAACGAGATACTGGATGCGGTAGATGAGCTGATGAAGGAGCGGTTCCCGAACAGCGACGCTTACCGTAACCTGACGCCCAAGGACTTTAAGCGGCCCGCTTTCATGGTGGAGATGGGCAAGCAGACTATGGAGACCTTTACCCGGGATCTGGTGGAACGGACGGCCGAGGTGACTGTGACCCTGTTCGAGGAGGTAGACGTCCGGCACAACTCCCAGGTGGAGGCCCTGGGAGACCGGCTCACCCTGGCGCTGGAGCTGTTCTCCTGCCCGGCGATCCAGGTGGGTGACAGATATCTGGACCTGTCCGCAGTTCACGGGGACTATTTTAACGATTACGCCCAGGTGATTTTTACCCTGTCCTGGCAGGATGATCGGGACCTTACTCCTGTGGAGGTACCTCCGCTGGAGGATTACGACATTTCCGTCGTACCGGACGGAAGAGAGGAGGAATAACTATGGCAGTTTTGGGAATGCCTTCCCTGACCATTACCATCAAAAAAGCTGTGGAAACCGTGGCAACCAGAATGAAAAACGGCGTTGTGGCAGTTATCGTTCGGGATGCAGGGGTCACGTCTGGACTGTATGTGCTGGGTTCGGAGGTTGATATCCCCACTGGCCTTGGCACCACTGTGGAGGACCATATTAAGCGGGCCTTTTTGGGAGGCGATCGGCGG
Organism: Lawsonibacter sp. LCP25S3_E2; assembly: GCF_052117285.1. Lineage (NCBI taxonomy): Bacteria > Bacillati > Bacillota > Clostridia > Eubacteriales > Oscillospiraceae > Lawsonibacter > Lawsonibacter sp. LCP25S3_E2. The sequence continues at coordinate 22,442 of NZ_JBQKJL010000018.1, read as the reverse complement.
CCACAGAAGGTGCTTTTGGTGGTTATCGGAGCGGAGGATGATCTGGTAACAAAGGGCTGTGCGCTATTAGAGGCTGCAGACTTTGACTATTTGTCGGCTCCCGCCGATGTAGACGAAGAGGAGATGACTGCCTTGGTCACCTGGCTGGGTAAAGCTCGGGAGAAGTACTGCATTGGTAAGGCGGTACTCCCTGACCACGAGGCGGACAATATGGCGGTGATCAACTTCTCTTCCTCCGGTATCGTGGCTGGAAAAGAGACCTTTACCGGGGCGGACTACTGTAGCCGGATCGCCGGACTGTTGGCCGGAACAGAGATCAGCAACTCGGCCACCTTGTTTCCTTTGGATGAGGTCACGGCAGTGGACGAGATCGCAGACCTCGATGCAGCCGTTGCTGCCGGCAAACTGTTTCTGTTCCATGATGGTCGTAAGGTTCGGCTGAGCCGGGCAGTGAATAGCCTTACCACCGTGCCCCCGGACCAGAGTGAGTCATTGAAAAAGATCAAAATTGTTGAGGCGGTGGATCTGATCCGCCAGCAGTCCAAACTGCTCATTGACGATCGGTTCCGGGGCAAGGGAAACAGCTACGATACCAAAATGCTCGTTGTCACCGTCCTGCATGAGTTCCTGACCCAGCTGGAGAACGAGGGCATTGTCGAATTAGGCACCAGCTATGTTGAACTCAATCTTAAGAAGCAACGGGCCTGGCTCAAAGAAAACGGTGTCGATGTTGTCAACATGACAGATGCTCAGATCCTGAAGGCAAACACCGGGAGCATGATTTTTATCAAAATGGGTGGCGAAGTCCTGGATTCTATGGAGGACTTCGATCTTGAGTATTACATGGGAGGTAATGCCGCATGAGTACCATTGACAGCGCTAAGCGGGTAATGTCGGGTACCTTTGGGGAGTTCTGGTGGGATGGAGAACTGATTGCCGAATGCTATAAGTTTACCGCCAAGTATACCCAAACGAAAGAACCCGTAAACCTGGCCCGCCAGATGATCGAGGATGGCAAGGTGATGAGCAGCAAGGGAACCGGCTCCATTGGCTTCTATAAGGTTTACAGCCGCTTTAAGGACTATGCCGATGCGGTACGAGATGGGAAGGATGTTCGGGGGAACTTCGTCAGCAAGCTGGATGATCCCGATGCCTATGGCTCTGAGCGAGTGGCTATCTACAATGTGTCGCTGGACGAGGTACCGCTGGTTAACTGGGAACGGAAGACGATCTCTAAGGATGAGGTACCCTTTACGTTCACTTCCCATAAGTTCCTGGATACAGCTGCGTAAGGAGGAAACACGATGAGTAAGATTTTGGATCTGTTGCTCCGTCCGGATACACCGGACGTGCAGAAACAGCTGGCACGGGCTCGCTTTGAACTGCCCAGGCTGAGCGAGGTGTATGGGGAGCCATTTGTACTTCAGCTGAAGGGTATGCCATACGGCAGGGCCCTGGAGATTAAGGACATGACCAACAGTGAGCTGCAGACCGTACTGGCGGGGGATGACAGCGGGATCTGGAAGTCTGAAGAGCTCCAGCGGGAGAAGGGAGTTTCCACCCCGGCGGAGCTGGTGACCCATCTGCTACTGCCCGGGGAGATCCGGGCAGTATCGGTGGCGGTGGAGCAGCTGTCCGGTTTCCGAAAACCCGTTCTGCGGCCTATGGATGATCCGCAGCCCTCCATCGAAGAGATGGTGTCTGAGGACATTGAAAAAAACTGACCGAGGGCGGGGATAGCGAGCTGACACTCATGTATCTTCTGTTTCGGGATAAAGGATGGGCCCCAGGCCAGTACTGGGGCCTTCCCGCCGGAGAAAAGGCTCTGATACGCAGCTTTCTGTTCCGGGAGCTGAAGCAGAGAGCGGAGGAACGGCGGAGCTGACCCCGCCCATGCCCCCCAGGAGGTGAACGATATGCCGGAGGCCAGTATCCTGGTAACTCTGCGAGACCAATATAGCCCCGGCGTCCAGGCCATGCGCAGCGCAAACTCCGGTTTTGGAAAAAGCCTGGAGGAGACCCAGCAAAAGGCGCAGGCCTATCAGACCAGGCTGGCCGGCCTGGTGAAACAGCAAGGCGAGCTGCAGGTACAGCTTGTGGACGCCAAGAAGGCGCTGAAAGAGGCGGAATCTGCCTATAAGGCAACTGGAGAGGCCGCCGACGCTGACGCCCTGGCCAGAGCCAAGGAAAAGTATGAATCGCTGAATGCGGTGATGAAGGAGACCGCACAGGCTTCAAAAGACACCCAAAATGCGTTGCGGGAACTGGAAAACCAGGGAAGCCGCATGAGTTCCGGTAACGGGACCCAGAGCGCGGGGATATTGTCTACTCTGGGGAAGGCCGGACTCCTCAGTATGGTTGGTGGAGCTGCCGGACAATGGGCAAACACATTGGTGGGATCCGCGTTTGGTTCCAATGTGGGGAGTGTCTTCTCCAGTGGCTTGAGCAGCGCCGTCCAGGGTGCAGCTATTGGCAGCTTAGCCGGTCCTGTTGGTACTGCGGTCGGTGCCGCGATCGGTGGTGCGATTGGGTTGGCCACCGGTGGCAGTGAGATCTTCCAACAGCGGGATGAGGCCTTTAAAAGTTACGTCCAGGAGGCAACACAGGAGCAGATGGAAGGTTTGGACTCCTCTATCTCTTCTGGCAGCGCCACAGCAGCCCAGCGGGAACTGGATTCCATTGCTTTTAACAAGTTGCTGGGAAAGGGAACGGGCGATGATTTCTTGACCCGCCTGCGCACAATGGCGGCGGACACCCCCATGGAGTACAGCGACCTGACCGTGATGTCCAGGGCGCTGGCACCTGGATTTAGAAGTGATTCGGACCGTATTCTGTCCCTGATGACGGGGATTGGAAATGCCGGCAGCGCGGTCGGGACAGATTCCGCCGGCATGACGGCTATGGCCCAGGCCCTAAGTCGAATGCAGTCCAGCAATAAGGCCAGTCTGGAGTATCTCAACATGTTCCAGGAGAGAGGTATCGATGTCATCGGTATGCTGGCCAACGCTCTGAACACGGATCAGGGCGGGATCTACGACATGATCTCCAAGGGCAGTATCTCGGGCACTCAGGCAGTGGACATCATCCAGCAGGGGCTTGAGCAGTACGCCGGGGCCATGGATGAGATGGCTAAGACCTTCAGTGGTCTGGAATCCACTTTGTCTGACGCCAAGGCCGAGCTGAATAACGCTTACGGTGAGGGATACAACGAGACCCGAAAGCAGGGTCTGCAGGAGGAGATCAACTGGCTGTCCGGTGAAAGCGGAGCAATCATCCAGGAGGCCAACCGGGCCATGGGCGCATGGCAGGCGGAACTGGAGAACAGCAAGGAACAGTATGTCCGGGACGCCATGGAGGCGGTGATCAACTCCGATGACTACAAAGCAGCCATGGCGGAAGGCACGGATGAAGGATATGCCGAAGCGGGACGAATGCTCATGGAGGCCAAGGTCCGTGGCATGAATGAGTACAATGCCAGCGAAGGAGCCCAGCTGATGCTGGAGTATGAAATGTCCCTTGCTGAAACGATCCGGGAGGACGCCTCCACCAACAGCGCATACTGGGACGCCGGGTACCGGAAAGGACAGGAATACAGCAAGGGTCTGGCCTCTGGTATGGGAGAAGCGTTGACAGAGGTTATTAAGAGCAGTCCAAATCCTCAGCGTGGCGGCACAGCGGCAGAAAACGACTATATTGTGGTGGGAAATTTGCAGAGGGGCGGCTATAAGCTCTACTCTGATGGGACACGAGGATATGCCACTGGCCTTGGCCGTGTTCCATACGACAACTTCCCAGCCCTACTCCATGAGGGGGAGCGGGTACTCACCGCAGCGGAGACCCGCAGCTACAACCAGGGCGGCGCCAGAAGTGTGCAGATTGTCATGAACGGCACAGTGATCCGGGAGGAGGCCGACATTGACCGGGTGGCACAGGCACTGCTGAACAAGCTCATACAGGCCGATACGGCGGGGGTGTACCGATGAGCAGCTTGTCATTCTCATTCCTGATCGACGGCGAGGAGCTGAAGCTCCCGGTACCGCCTCTACCCTTTGGGTGGGGTGCCGGGCAGACCGCCCGTGAGATTACTGTCAATGGAACCGGGCGGATCTATTTGCCCGGAGATCCGGCGGCCCATTCCAGTCCGCTGGAGTGTTTACTCCCAGCCCGGAACTATCCATTTGTGGCAGCTGGCGCTACGTTGGATCCCTATTACTACATCGATAAGCTGAAAGCTTGCGTGACAGGGCGAAAGATCGTGCGCTATGTAGTACCCGGTGTGATCAATGAGCGGGTCATTATCGAAGAGGTGGTCTATGAGGAGCGGGACGGTACCGGTGATGTCTACGCAACAATATACCTGAAGGCTTCTCCGGAATTGAAGGCGGTGACTACGCAGTCTGGTTCCAACACAGGGCAAGGCAACAGCGGCCGGGGAGATCCTGAAGCGGCGACAGCCGCCCAAACCTATACCGTGGTTCCTGGAGACTGTTTATCTGTCCTCTGCCGCCGGTTCTATGGAAATGGTACGGCTTTATACTATAACGCCTTGGCAGCCTACAATGGTATCAAAAATCCACACCTCATTTTTCCTGGGCAGGTTTTGACTATCCCTACAAAGGCGCAGCTGGGGGTGAGCGGATGATTCTGACCATTACCAGTGGATCTACCACAGTGGAAAATGCCTGGGGGCTGGTTGGCAACGTGGTCTGGAGTGGCGATAAGCAACGGGCCGCCCGCACGCTGACCTTTGACCTGGCCACCAGCCAGACGGATCCAAATTTACCTGCGGTGGAGTGCCCTGCTGGGGCTACCGTTAGCTTTTGGGATGATAATAAGGCGCCTATTTTTCAGGGGCAAGTTGTCAACCGTGAGTTGGCGGATACAGAAGCAATGATTCCTGTTGTAGCCCACGACCGGGGACGATTTCTTGCCGGCAACGACGGCACTGTAAAAATTCGGGATGAGACACCGGAAGCGGCGATTGCCCGGATTTGCAGGGACTATGAAATCCCAGTGGGTCAGCTGGCTACCACCGGTGTGGTGGTGCGGCGTAAGTTTGTCCGAACCTCGCTGTGGAACATTTTTACCAGTCTGTACACTTTGGCTTCGAGGCAGACTGGGCAGCAGTACATGGCTCGGTTTGAATGGGACAGACTGGTGGTGTCGGTGCGCAGCGAGTCATCGGAGAATCTGGTGATCCAGCCTCAGTCCAACCTGCTGACCTCCCGCACAGTGGAGTCCATTGAGGATATGCGCAACAGCGTAGGAATCTACGATATCCAGACCGGTATGCCCCTGTATTTCTACTACCGGTACTGCTTCCGCGGGCAGAAGATCGGCGGACTAAGCCGCTACATGTATGAAATATCTCGGCGACGGGAGTCCGGGGAGCCCCCGGAGGTTGTGGCAGAGGAACTTGGTCTGAAGGTTCAAACTGTCAGGTCTACCTATGGGCGTCTGAAGCATGACGGTGTCCGAGTTGGACACTTACCGCCTCCAGATAACATTGGCGCTCGGCTGAATCCGGAAACCTATGTCGAGCTGCAAAGGCTGGTGACTGGTTGTGCTGGTGCATAAGGCGACAATGGGGGTGCTGGAGTATATTTGGACAGGTCAGCACCGGAGAGATAGGAATGGGGCTCAAATCCCGTTAGAAAAGCAGGCCAAGCTGTTGGATTTCCCAGAACTGGATCCGGATGACTGGTGGGAGATCTCAAGCGATTGTGCTCTGGCCAAGCGCCTAAGGACAATCTATCCCTTCTGTGACCCGGTAACGGGCCCAAATGGAGAGCTTGTGGATGTGCTGCCCTGGGGGCAGAAGGAGGACACTACCGTCCAGGAAGAGCGGCGGAGACGGCGAGAGGAGGCGCAACGACGTGGGTATCGCTACGCAGGTCGAGTGAGGCCGAAACACTTAATGCCTTTTTTACAAGGAGGACAGAAATGAGTATGTACAGCACAAATATCAAGATCAAAGGAGGACCTTGCGGTGTGGTTATGCGAGGCGCTATTCGGACTCTGGATACTTCCAGCATTGCCCTGAAGGCACGGACCATGGATTCTTCTGATTTAACGGAGGAGGCGAGAAAATGATGGACACCATGGAGACCTGGAAGGTAGCAGTAATTGCCGTCATTGGTGCTCTCACCGGGCTGTGGGGCTGGATGGGCTGGCTTGTGGTTGGCTGGGTAATCTGCATGGTGGTGGATTACATCACGGGATCTGCAGCAGCCGCAAAACAGGGAGAATGGTCCAGCGAAAAGGCCAGGGAGGGAATCTGGCACAAAGCTGGGATGATTGTAGTTGTATTGGTATCCGCCGGCGCAGATCTCTTGATCATCCTGGTAATCTCCAATATTCCCGCTCTGCAGCTCCCGTTTGAATATAACGGTATGATTTGTCCGATTGTATTGGTATGGTACGGGGTCACGGAGCTTGGCAGTATCACGGAAAATGCCGTGGCCATGGGCGCTCCAGTCCCACCCTGGTTGACCAAATTGCTCAAAGTGAGTAAGGACGCAATAGACGAAGCCGGGGAAAAGCTTTCCGGCACAACTGATGATGAATAGGTCAGAAATGGTCATTCAAATATTTACTTAAAAAGGAGACAAAAACTATGAAATGCAGCGAATACCTTTGGAAGCGAATCCAGCTTGACACGGCCATGCCCAAGGACGCCAGTCCTGAGCGTGTGCAGGGTGAGATGCGCCTGGCTATGCAGCAGAACGGCGACACCGTAATCGTATCGGACACCACCGGAGCCGTGCTCACTGAGCAGGAGGCCAATTCCATCTATGGCCGCAACTATGATCGTCTCAATGAGGCCTACAAGCTGGGTCGCAAGTCCCTCTTTGAACTGATCTGCACTTCGCAGCAGATCAGCGACGACGAATGGGAGGCCGCCAAGAAAGCGGCGGAGGAGTCTGCTCCCCAGGATGGCGCCGACACGCCCGAGGAGGGCGAAGAGGGCTAAGCCATGCTCATTGCCATTGACGCAGGCCACTACTTAGGGACCCCGGGGAAACGGTGCCTGAAGAGCATCGACCCCGGGGAGACCCGGGAATGGGTTCTGAATAATCGAGTGGCCCATAAGGTGCAGGTGCGGCTGACTGCCTACGACTGCACCACTATGCGGGTGGATGACCCCACGGGCCAGAATGAGGTGGACCTTGTCTCCCGAGTGCTGGCCGCCAACCGGGCCAAGGCGGATGTCTACCTGTCCATCCACCACAACGCCGGTATCAACGGCGGCTCTGGAGGCGGTATTGTGGTCTATGTTTGCCCTGGGGTGGGCGAGGATACCACCAGCCTCCAGCGTGCCGTATACGAGCACACAGTGGCCACCACGGGCCTCCGCGGCAATCGGTCCCATCCTCTGGCGGAGGCGGACTTCTATGTGTTGCTCTATACTAAAATGCCCGCCGTGTTGGGTGAGTTTGGCTTTATGGACTCCACAACCGACACCCCAATCATCATAACCGAGGCCTACGCCGACAAGCTGGCCGACGGAATTGTGGCAGCTCTGGTAGAGCAGTATCAGCTGAAGGAGGCAGATAATATGCTATCGTATGAGAAGTGGGTGGAGTATATGGATCGCTACCGCAAGGAGATGGCGGAAGAGTCTACCATGCCGGACTTGGTAGCCGATGCAGTGGCATTGGGAATTTCTTCGGACGGATCTCGCCCCGGAGATTTTATGACTCGGGAGGAAGGTATGGTTATGGCCCGGGCCGCTGTAAGGGCGGCAAAAAAGGATCTTAATTGATCGCAGCTGTACGGCATTGAATTTTGTGTACTTTTCCCTTTTTTTACCCTTTATAAGGGAAAATTTCATAACGACTGGAGAGAAAAAGTTGCATTGAAAAGATGCAAAAATTATAGATTTAAGATATAATTTTACTCACTAAGGAATGTCACCTATTTCTTGAGTAATTCGACTCCCGTCAGCCGCACCAGAATAGCAAAACGGTATAGATGCCACTGGCGAAAAGCCAGTGGCATCAACCGTTTCCAGGCTTTTTCCCCTCGAAAATTCACCGATGATTCCATAGATGCCAACCACTGTTTTCCCCTAACTGGTGGGACTCGAACCCCCCTCTGCTCAGAGGTTGGCAAAATCAAAACCATGTGGCGCCCTTTTTGAAGCAGTATTTTTCAAAAAGGGCGCTATTTTTCTGCCAGTAGAATACACAAAGTTTGGGGCGTCAATTTGTTGGTCGTGATGGGCCAATCGATTGGGGCCTTTTTCATTTTCAGACCATTTCAAAAAGGGCGCTAAGATTCAGGAGGTAACACAAGATGGATAGAGAACAATTTTTCCGAGAGCTTTGCACGGTGCTTGGACGAGAAGGTTTCACCACACAGCCGGAGCAGGATGACCTCCTCCCGGTGGAATGGGACGGCAGTCCTCTCTGCCGAATCACAGAGGGCGGAGGTGTTCGCTACTGGCAAGAGGATGTGGCCACTTCGGAACGGGACCAGGCCTGTGAGCGGGCCACCAATCTGGCCTGCATGGTGCAGGAGTACATGACCTTGATGGAACAGGCTCCCCCGCTGAAGGCTCAGGGGCTGTCGGGAGATTTCAGGGTGCTGGCTGATTTCAACGGAACGGTTCTGGCCGGACATCCGACCCAATATGGTGTCCACTTTGTCACCTGGGACTGGAACTTTGACCGCACAGGTCTTAACTACGGACGCTACTTTCAGGAAAACTATTCGGACGCCAAGCAGGACTTCGCCACCCGGTCTGGTCTCATCTCTAAACAGCAGATCTTCAACGAGGTACAGCTCACCGAAATTTACCGATGCTGCGCCGACACACTGGATGCCGGATTTGATTTGACCTATGACCAGCAACAATGCATCAAAGGCGTTCAGGAACAGATCCTGGGCGGAATGCCCAATATCCTGAATCACATCAATGAGCGAGGGCAGCACTCTATGGATTCTCAAAGCCAGGAACTGACAATGTAATATACCGAGCGCCGGAGTTTTAGAAGCAAGACTCCGGCGCTTTTTTATTTCACCGAAAGGAGATCACTACCCATGACGCGCCACTTTATAAGAGATACCCCATTGTACCAGATGGAGCAGATGATGATGACACCGCCTCATTTCAAGCCCAGAGGTCATGGCCAGCGCTGCTCTGGATTCCAGTATCAGGCCAAGGATGTGAAATGCGAATACTGCATGAACTACTCTCGTAGGAATCCCTGTTCTCTGGACCAGTGCGTTTGTCTGAAGGAACGGATTGAAGCTGGGGCTCTCAGTCTTGAGGAATTGCTCCGAGACTGTCTCCGTGGCAAGCTGAAAATGCGGCTTTGGAGACGGTTGGCACAGGAGATATACTCATATCCTCTGCAATTATTCCGTACTGACGAACACCGCAGACGCTGGATGCACTGGCGAACACGCTACCGTCGATTGTCGCAACGCAACCAGGCAGCGCTGTTTCTCCTGACAGCCTACGATGATATCTGGCGCAGGGTGATCTGTAAAGTTGAAGATAATGGCTTCGATTTTGACTCCGTCCGGCTCGCCGGCATCCAGCCGGAGCTTTACAGCGTTTATCAGGCAGCAAAGGCAATTTCCATTGGCAGCCAAAACATTACTATTGCTGATCTCGCATCCCGTGAACTGGTCACAGATGAGGCGTTCCAACTGATTATCTGCGCTCTGCTTCTGGCCAAGTACGGTGATGCGATTTCAAATTTAGAAAGAAAGGGTGATTCCTAAAGCATGATGGAAGCAGTTTTAAGCAATTCGGACCATCCGGAGTTCGGAGAAGTGACCATTCCGCTTCCCATCCCCAGGGAACAATACGACCACTGCATAGAGCTGGTGAATGCACTTGAAATTGGAAGTGTTGTTGCCCCCGACTGCCATGTCAATGAGATCTGCAAAGGGTGGCCGGTATTTTATCGTCTGGAGGGCATGCAGGTAAATCTGGACGAGCTGGATTATCTGGCAAAGCGGCTGGAGAGCTTCGATGTCGGCGAGTACGCACAATTCCAGGCCATGGCCGAAAAGCTGGATCTCACCAGTATGAAGGATCTGATCAACCTGACCTTCTGCTGCCAGCAGGCAACAGTCATTACGGATTTTTCTGACCTGGCAAACATTGGCCGCAGCCACTATCTGAATACCCACGGTGGATGTGCCAGCACTGAGAAGTTGGAACATCTGGATGGTGAGGAAACGGCAATTCTTCTGATTGAAGGCAGCGAAGGTACCGTCACACGCTACGGCGTGGTTTATGACAACGGTATGCAGCTCTCGCAGCTCTACGATGGAAAGCATCTCCCCGGCTACCACTATGAAGCGGATATGATCATGGTGGGATTGGTTTCCCGGCAGGAACCGGAGAATACCAAAAATGTCACCTGGATATACCTCCCCGCATCCAAAGGACAGATCGAGCGTGCCATACAGAGAAGCGGCATTATCGATCCCAAGGATATGTATTTCCGCATGGGAGACAGCATGTTCCCGGAGGAAGTGGATGTGGCACTGGACTTTCGCTGTGAAGACATCTATGAACTCAACGATCTGGCGCAGGCCGTGGGTAAACTCTCTCATGATGACTGTATCAAACTGGGTGCTGCTGTGAGTATAGCCGGACCGGAGTGTGCCAGTCAGATCCGTCATCTGGCCGAGAATCTGGATCTCTTTGAGTTTGCCCCTGGCGCTCACACCCCTGCCGAATACGGAAAATACATGATCCAAGAATCTGGCCATTTTGAGTACGACCCCAATCTGGACGAGTTCTATGATTACGGAAGATACGGCCTGCAGCACATGAATCAGGAGTCCGGCATGTTCACCAACCGCGGCTATATCGCCTACCAGGGTACGCTGAGTCTGGAGGAATTGATGATGGAAGATCCGACAGAAGCACACGGAGCGGAATACGGATTGCAGATGGGAGGAATGTAAATGAAAAAGAAAATCGTGATCACACTGGCATCTGTGGCTGCGGTGGGAGCGGCCGTTGCGGGCTATCTCCACTTTTCCGGCAAAACGCCTTTTGGCCATAGCTATCTCCACTGAGCTGTGGTATGTTGTGTAGCTATACCAGCACGAAGGGAGTGAGAAAATGAGCAACAAAACGATTGCCGAGTTTTTGGAGCACCATAAACAGTTCAGCCAATTCAGGCCCGCTTCTCGTGAGGAGGCGGGTCTCTTTTATTCAGCGCCGGATCAGGCGCTGGATGAGGCGCTGGGTACGGTGGGACATCTCCGTATGGACTTTGGCTCTGGCGGGAAAGAATTTTTCCATACTTGGTGGCCTCATAACGAAAACCAATTCAACACCGGGGAATTTAAGGACGACCTTCAGGAAGTTGTGGATACCCTTCGTGCGGATGGCCCGCTGAAGGATCTGTCCGCAATGAGTACCTACTGTCATCAGAATGGTGGAGCAATTACGCAGGACGGCCGGAGTTATGGTTACATCGCAGAAACGAGGCATTACCGTTACTGCCTGCGCTGCACCCCGTCCCCCGGCGACTACCAAGGGTATCTCTACTGCTATGACCTGCGTCAGCAGCAGATGGCCTATCGGAACAAACCGGTTGGCCGAGTGACATTCGCCAGCGGCGAGCAGATGGAGTATCTGGATGGAGAAACATATCTGGCGGCCATTCAGGAAGAATTACCTTATTCAAGCGCTCTACTTTTCCATTTTCTATATGAAGCCGGGCGTGGAGATTTACAAGAGATGCAAAAACCCTACCTGTAAGAGAGATGTGTACTTCCTTGTAAACGCTACGACTACAAATAAAGAATATTGTTGTCCCCAGTGTGCCAACGCAGCAGCGCAACGCCGCTCAAGGGCTCGAAAGTTGTCCTATCAATAAAAATAAACGAGTTGGTACTGCTTTGTGCAATAACACTCACAAAAACATCTAAATATGTTGCAAAGCAGGCTGCTTAAACAACGAAGAAAATCCGAGATCTTTTGAACTGTAACAGTTTAAAAGATTTCGGATTTTTACTTCTCCAGAATTTCTTTAAACGACTTGGAAACTGATTTATATACTTCATATACAGCGTAGTCTTCGGCACAAGTTTCTTACCTATACAATGATATAAAGCCTATATTTGCGGTGAGAAGTACAAGTGCTGAGGGGAGTGGCACGCCAGCTGGCATTAAACTAAAAAAGATATTTTATGCAATATACACAAAATGGTATAGTGATAGCTGGATAATGCCAACAAAAATTAAGTATTTTGAGGAGAGGCGGTGTATTTTAATAAAAAAATGTCCGCTGTAAAGTGAAGGGGTTTTTAGATACCTTCATTGGACCTTGAAAAACACCGCACTATCGGCGGTCATATCCGGCAACTTGAATACGTTAGCTGACGGAGAGAGCGTCAGGCCGAGTGCGCGAAGACCACCTGTGCGGAGCATTCCGCATCAAAGGACGGCCATATAAGGTGCAGAGCGATACCCACTTAGGCCAGGACAGCCTTGGCACGCTGTTTCGCCACGACCCCGTCAGCCTACAATGATACTTCTGTTTACGCAGCTCGGAGAGATCCTCGGAGGGGTGAGAGTCCCATGATGTGTGCCAGCACAGTTCAAGTTGCCGCCCTGCCTGGGGAAGTAGTGTCGAATACAGGCAACCAAGTTATTGTCAAAGAACAGAAGGCCGCTCCAGACTTGGAGCCTATGCGTGCTCTTCTGACCTTTGGGAGCGGCCTTCTGTTTCCTTTGATAGTAGAAATATGGGAATTGAATATATTGGTTCCCATATTTCTGCTATCAAAAGCAGTACAGGAAAGCGAGGGATCATGATGGAAAATATTGATTTGTGCGGCGTCATCCAACTGCTCCGTTCGTTGGTAGCGCAGAAGAAAGCGACGGAAAAAGAGGCCCGGAAGATATTGTCCCGAATCGCCGCACAGACCGGTGCGAGCATTGTTATTTCCTTCTGAATTGCTGCTCTTTTCAATAGCTATTTCAAGGGTGTTGTGGTATTGTTTGTGTTGCCGAAGGAGGTGAACTGATATGGCAGAAAAGCGAATGACGGACGGCAGCATGGCGCTGCAGGAAAAAAAGTATCGGATCATAACCATCGAGGCTACGGAAAAGCCAAAGGATGTGAAACTGCGGGTCGCTGCCTACGCCCGTGTCAGTTCGGCTTCGGATGACCAGCTCAACTCCTTCGCCGCACAGAATCAGTACTACACCAGCCTGATCTCCAGCAAAGAAAATTGGAGCATGGTGGACATATATGCCGACGAAGGCATCACCGGCACATCGGCTGAGAAGCGCGAGGACTTTCAACGACTCCTCGCAGACTGCCGCAGAGGCCTGATCGACCGGGTGCTGGTAAAGTCCATCTCCCGATTTGCCCGCAACACCAAGGAATGTCTGGAGGCAATTCGAGAGCTGAAATCGCTGGGGGTTGGGGTGTGCTTCGAAAAAGAGAACATCGACACTGCAACCATGTCCGGTGAAATGATGACCGCTCTGTTCGCATCCTTCGCCCAAGCCGAAAGCGAGTCCATCTCCGGCAATATGCGATGGAGCTACCAGAGAAGAATGCAAAGTGGCAAATTCATTACTTGCAAAGCACCTTTTGGATATCGGTTGAAGAATGGAACCCTTGAAATTGAGGAATCCGAAGCAAAAATCGTCCGACAGATATTTGATATGTATTTGTCAGGATATAGCAAAGCGGATATCGCCGGTGAAATCACAAAACTTGGTGTACCAACCAGGGACGGAAATACATATTGGCAACAAACCACTATAAGCTATGTTCTTCAGAATGAACGATACTCAGGAAATGCCTTGCTGCAAAAGAAATATACAACAAATACCCTGCCATATCAGAAAAAAAGAAACAACGGCGAAAAAGATCAATACTTTGTCACGGGAAGTAATCAACCCATTATCAGCCAAGAGGTATTCGATGCCGCACAGTCATTAATGCGTAAGCGTGCTCAAAAAATAGTAACGGGGACAGAGGCTTCATTACCGCTGGCAATTAAGCTCCAATGTGGTTGTTGTGGTGCGTTATTCAAGAAAAAACTACATCACGGTGAAGTGTACTGGAATTGTCGTACACACGAAATTGCGAAAGAAAAGTGTGCGATAACGCAGATTCCGCAAGCATCATTCTACAGTGCTTTCTGCCGTCTCTATTACAATCTTAAGCACCACGGAAATCCTGTCTTAAGCACAATGCTCACCTCGCTCCAGACAATTCGCAACCGCCGGATGCTCTGGAGTTTGGATGTCATTGAACTCAACAAGCAAATATCCGAATTAACCAGTCAGAATCAAATGTTGACCACGCTAAAACAGCAGGGCCTCATTGATCCTGACATTTTTATATCCCAGAACAATGAGCTGACCGAACAGCTCCGTACCGTAAAGCTGAAAAAGGAACGCCTGCTGGTCGCTGACGGCGACAGCACCATCACCCAAACAAGGGAACTGATGGAAATATTGGATGCAGGGCCGGATTTCCTGGACTACTTCGATGCGGAGCTGTTCGGTGAACTCGTTGAAAAAATTATCGTGGACAGCAACGAACAGATCCGCTTCCGCCTGAAAAACGGATTGGAGTTGGTCGAAACCATAGAGAGGACGGTGCGGTAATGGGCAATCGAAAGCAGCCCTTTGGGTATCGGGTGGAAATGGGGGAAGTTGTTCTCCACACCCAAGAAGCAAAGCTGGTGGAGTATATCTTCCAACAGTATCTTTCCGGTGTCTCCTTCAACGCATTAGTGGCCCAACTGCGGGAGCAGCCAATTCCCTATGACGAGGGGAAGCTATGGAACAAAAACATGGTCGCCCGTATTTTGGAGGATCATCGCTACACTGGAGAAGGTGGTTATCCCGCTATTACCGATCAGGAGACATTGAATAGAGTTCTTGAAAAGCGGAGTGCGAAACAAGCTCCTGTACAAAAAACAGAAGCGCAAAAGCTCCTGCGCCGGCTCAGCGGCCATACCGCCACAGAACAGATGGAACAGCAGGTGCTGAACCTGCTCAATGGTCTGATTATATCACCGGAACGCATCACGCTTCCAAAACCGGAACATCTGCCCCAAGCCCCAGAGCAGGCGTTGCAAAGGGAATTGGATACCGTGATGGAGCAACAGCCAATTGACGAGGATGCCGCTCAAAAACTCATCCTGGCTATCGCCGCAGCACAATACAGTGCCATAGATCCGAACCAGTACGAAACCATACGGCTCTGCAGACTGTTCTCCAAGCATGAGCTTATGACCGAGCTGGACGCTGAACTGCTTCAAAGTTCCGTCTCAGCCATCCTGTGCTACAGAGATGGAACCATGGATATCCGATTAAAAAATCATCAAGTGATAGGAAGGAGTGAAACAGTATGAGAGAAAGCCCGCCTAAAGTGATTACCATTCCCGCAAAGCCGGAGGCCGCAGCCCAGCAGACCATCAAGCGGCAGCTTCGTGTGGCTGCATACTGCCGTGTCTCCACCGACGATGAGGAACAGCTCACCAGCTATGAAGCCCAGCAGAACTACTACACCGACAAGATCATGACCAACTGTGACTGGACTATGGCCGGGATCTTTGCCGACGAGGGCATCACAGGCACCTCGGCCCGAAAACGGCCTGAATTCCTGAAGATGATCCGGATGTGCAAGCAAAAGAAAATCGACATCGTCCTGACCAAATCCATCTCCCGCTTCGCCAGAAATACGGTGGACTGCCTGAACTACATTCGCGCCCTGCGGGAGCTTGGCATCGCAGTGATCTTCGAAAAAGAAAACATCAATACCCTGGAAGCAGACAGTGAGATCCTCATTACCATGCTGGGAGCTTTCGCCCAGGCTGAAAGTGAGAGCATCAGCGCCAATGTCCGCTGGGGCAAGCGCCAGGCCATGCGGGAAGGAAAAGCTATCATTCAGTACGACCGCCTCTATGCCTACGAAAAGGGCGAGGACGGAAATCCTAAAATCATCCCGGAGCAGGCCGAGGTGGTGCGGTCAATCTACCATCAATACCTGACCGGCGCCAGCCTTCGGATGATCAAGGAGCGGCTGGAGACTGAACAGATCCCCAATGTGTCAGGAAAAGCTCAATGGACCATCACAACTATCCGCAGTATCTTGCGAAACGAGAAATACTGTGGAGATGTCCTTCTGCAGAAAACCTATATCAGCGACTGCATCAGCCGAAAGGTTATTCGCAATACCGGACAGCTCCCCATGTATCTGGTACAGAATCACCATGATGGGATTGTAGATCGCAAAACCTTCGATGCGGTACAGGCAGAGATGGCACGGCGCAGTGCCGGAAAGAGCCCTTCCAAAAAGAATGCACCCACCGGCATGACATCCTACGCCAGCAAATATGCCCTCTCGGAGCGGCTGGTCTGCGGTGAATGCGGAACGCTGTACCGCAGATGCACCTGGTCCAAGGGCGGCAAAAAGCGTGTGGTATGGCGCTGTGTCAGCCGTTTGGACTATGGAACAAAATACTGCCACAACTCACCTACGCTGGATGAGGAACCCCTCCAGCGTTCTATCCTCGCTGCTATCAATTCCGTCATGAGTCAAAAGAGCGATCTTATCCGGCAAATCACATCCGCCATGGAGGTGGAGCTGGCCCCGGTACCCGGTGAGAGCATGAGCCTTGCGTCAATCGAACAGCGGCTGAACGAGCTGAACAGCCTGACACGAGAGCTGGTGGCAGAAGCCGCACGAACTAAGAATGCCGACGCATACGCCGCCCAGCTGCGAGAAATTATGAATGAGGCTGCGGAATTAAAAGAAAAGCGAGCCTACATAGAAGAACAGCGGCAAAATAACGCACAGGCAGTCCGGCGCATAGAGGATGCGGCAGCCGCTATGGAACAGGCATCCTGCCACATTTGCGAATGGGACGAAGCCCTCATCCGGCAGCTGGTGGATACGGTCAAAGTCCACTCAGCCCAAAAAATCACGGTATACCTCCGGGGCGGCGTTCAAGTCGATCAGGATATGATATAATAAGTGAAAGAAGGTGAATCAACATGATCTATGCCACAGATGATACCCACGGTAACTTTCAGCGATTTGATCCAGAACACTTCCCAGAGCAGGCTCGAATGACCAGGGATGATTTTATGATCATCTGCGGCGACTTCGGCGGTATATGGGAAGGCGGCAAAAAGGATGCCCGCAGCCTGGACCGGCAGGAAAAGCTGCCGTTCACCACGCTGTTTGTCAGCGGCAACCACGAAAACTTCGACCTGCTGGGGAAATACCCCGTAGAGGAATGGAACGGCGGGAAAATCCAGCGCATTCGGCCCCATGTAATCCATCTGATGCGCGGGCAGGTCTTCGACCTGCAGGGATATTCCTTCTTCACCATGGGCGGTGCCAGGAGTCACGATATTGACGATGGTATTCTGAATCCCAATGCGACGGATTTTGAAGAACAGTATTGGGCTCTCCGAAGAATGGGCGCCCGCTTCCGGGTCAACCACCACTCCTGGTGGAAACAGGAGCTTCCCAGTAAGTCCGAGTATGAAGAAGCTCGGCGCAATCTGGAATGCATTCACTATGAGGTGGACTATGTGATCACCCACTGCGCCCCAAACAGCATCGTGGATATATTGGGGAACGGCGGATATGTCCACGACCACCTGACCGACTTCTTGGAGGAAGTCAGAGAACGAGCTAAGTTCCACTACTGGCTGTTCGGACATTACCACGACAACAGAATCATCGACGACCGCTTCGTTCTGCTCTGGGAGCAGATGGTACAAGTGGTATAACCGGCTGGAGAGAAACGCAGGAAAAGTCCTGCGCTTCTCTCCGCCCAGTTATTACCACAAACAACAAAGGGCTGGGTTTGGAGTTTCATCCTCCATACCCAGTCCTTTTACTTCATATGATATGATTTTGCCACTTGCAAAATGGTAGCACGCTGTTCAGGAGTCAGCGGTTGCCATGCATCTAACAATTCTTTCAGTTCCGGAGTTACTTCAACCATATCCGAGTCGCTATCTGCAAAGAATTGTGACAGCGTAATTCCAAAGGCATCGCAAACAGCTTTTAAAGTCGCAATAGTCGGCACTGTATTTCTGCGGTAGATATTTGAAATTGTTGACTCATTTAATCCAGCCTGTTGTGCGAGACGATATTCACTCCAGCCTCGTTCATTCAATAAACTCCGCAGCTTTTCCAATACATCCATTTTATCACCCGCCTTTACATTATCAGTCTACCCGACAATCAAGCGGCATGATACCTGCAACTTGTCGTTGTAGTACCGTTATGTTAAACTGTATTTACCCGACAAATGAGGGTGAGAAAGGCGGTAATAAAATGGCAATATTAGAAACTGAAAAAAGGTTGAAAAGGTGTTGCTTCACTGGCCATAGGCCCGAAAAACTTGGCGTATCGGAAAATTTTATTTGCCAAAAGATTGACATGGCTGTTGACCTCGCACTCAGCAAAGGCATCCTAACATTTATCTGCGGAATGGCTCGTGGAGTTGATTTGTGGGCAGGAGAAATCGTACTTCAAAAGAAAAAAAGTTGTCCTGAAATAAACCTTGTTTGTGCGACCCCGTTCATAGGTTTTGAACGTCGTTGGAACTCACACTGGCAAGCATTATATTCTCTAATTGCTTCTCATGCGGATTATAAGGTGGCGATAAGTTCCCAATATGACCGTGGCTGTTTTCAGCGACGGAATGAATGGATGGTAGCCCATTCAGGACTGGTCATTGCAGCATACAACGGAGAATCTGGCGGAACGAGAAACACAATCGCTTATGCCAGACAATGTGGAATTCCTGTCCATAATGTTTTAGATCACGCAATTGACCCCTAACAGAATCCATTTAATTTCTGAATAATAACAAATGGATTAGATAAACCCAAAACAGGCCAAAGAGAAGCACAAGAGATACTCCTGCGTTTCTCTTTGGCCTGTTTCTGAATTAGGCAGGTTCTGCCGGAAAGGAGAAAGCCATGAACGTCCGCAAAAACATCGATTACTCTGCCATGTTTTCCGCTATGGATACGGCAATGGCCACAGCAAGGTCTCAGATGGAGCTGTACTGCAAGCTGGGGGCTTTGATCTGTGACCGACCAGAAAAGGGCGCCGCTGTCGCAGCGGCCGAATACCTGAAAAGCCATTACCAGGATGCTTCCGGCTTCTCTCCCCGCAACCTGCGTCGGATGCGGGACTTCTACCGGATGTATGGTGGGAAGCCGGAACTGCTGAAGCTGGCCATGGAGATCAGCTGGACACACAATGTGGTCATTCTTGAAGCAGAACTGAATCTGGAAGAACGGCACTGGTACTTGTGCGCTGCCCGGCAATTCAGGTGGTCAAAGGCTGACCTTCAGAAAAAGATTGCGGCAGAGGCCCATCTGGAAGTCCTCCTCGACGAATCAGAGGTTCCGTGCTATACTGAATGCGAAGACAGCAAATTGGAGTGTTCAAAGCATGATCAAGATACTTTTCCTCTGCCACGGCAACATTTGCAGAAGCCCGATGGCCGAGTTTATTATGAAGGATCTGGTGAAGAAGGCCGGTCTGGAGCAGAGCATTCAGATCGAGTCAGCAGCCACCAGCACCGAGGAGATTGGCAATCCGGTGTATCCGCCGGTTCGCCGCAAGCTGTCCGAGCATGGCATCGATTGCTCCGGAAAGAGAGCCTGCCAACTGCTGAACAGCGACTACGAGAAATACGACCTCCTGATTGGTATGGACAATGCCAACCTGCGGAGAATGTACCAGATCTGCGGCGGCGACTTTGCCGACAAAATGCACCTCCTGATGGATTTTACAGACTACCCCGGCGAAGTAGCCGATCCGTGGTACACCGGCGATTTCGATACGACCTGGCGGGATGTGGAGGAAGGCTGCCAGGGACTTCTTCAAAAAATAATCAACAAGGTGTAAGTGCGTGGAAAAACTGGTTGTCAGGGGAACCGAGATCAGTGTACAATGGAATTCCAGCCGGGATGACTTTATCAGCTTGACGGACATCGCCAAGCTCAAAGACAGTGACAATCCCCGATACATTATTCAAAACTGGCTTCGCAATCGGAATACCATTGAGTTTCTCGGTGTTTGGGAATCCCTCTACAACCCGGAATTTAACCGTGTCGAATTCGATGCGTTTAGAAGTCAGGCCGGTCTGAACAGCTTTGTGATGACTCCCCAAAAGTGGATAGATGCAACCGGCGCTATCGGAATCGTCTCAAAAGCGGGTCGATAGTATCAACTCCTTGTAGGTGATACTATAATTGTAGCTACTTACAGTTTAGACAGAAATAATCTGATAGATAAATCAAAATGTGGAGTCTCATTGTCAACGAAATGAAATCCCAAAGTTTAAGTATGCCCTACCAACCAAATCAATCCTATGATATAATGAAATTAAATCATATGGATATTCCTATACAAAAATAGAGTTTTAAGACACGGTGCCTTTTGGGGGGCTTTGTGCAAGCGAGGGCGTAGATATGAAAAATATACTAATTGAGAATATAAAAAATATTGGACAGCTATCTTTTGATATTCCTAACCCCGGACTACATATATTAACTGGAACAAATGGTAGCGGGAAGACAACCTTATTTACATGTATTAGCCGCATTTGTAACAACAATGCATATCGTCTTGGGTTTTCTACATCAGATTCGGAAACCTTAGATGTCTTTTCAGGATCAATCACATATTCTAACGAAAACGGTTCCGTTAAATATTGGAAACGAAGCAACGGTGAGTGGCGTCCTAATGTAAAGAATTCAGTAGTGTTCCAAGAATTCGGATACCCACAAATTATTAATATTACTACAAAAAATGACCGGTTGTTTATTCAAGAAAGAATAACTCCAAGGAATCGCTTGGCGCCTGATTTGTGGCTAAACAATAAGTTGAACTTAATATTTGATACCACAAAATTTGATTCAATGATACGGATTACAACCGGGGATTTGCGTCGCGGCAGAGGACGAGATGCTGCTTATCGACGTCGTAATACAGCATATGCCATACCAGTAGGCAATAATCAGTATTACACGGAGCAAAATTTCAGTTTTGGTGAAATTGTTTTAATCAATCTGCTTCACGATGTAAAAAATGCCATGAACGGCTCTCTAATTCTCATTGATGAATTAGAATTGGCATTACATCCTGCTGCACAAATCCGTTTAATATCTGCACTCAAAGAATTAGCTGCTGAAAAAGGATTAACAATTCTAATTTCAACGCACTCTTCGAGCATTATTAAATCTCAAAAAAATGTTATTTTTTTAGATGCCTTGTCCAACGGAAATATTGATATAATTTATAATTGCCCCCCAGCAAAAGCTATCGGCGCTATCGGCATGCGTGAAGACACAAATCCAGACATTATTGTTCTTGTTGAAGACAAGATGGCCAGAAGTTTATTCCATGCACTTAAGCAAAAATATTGCGTACTGCAAAATGAATCTAATTATTTGGATATACGCATTCTGGAATTAGGCGGCTTTTCAAATATAGTGCATTTTTATGAAGAAGCAAATAATTACATTTTCTATGATAATGTCTATGTTGCGGCCTATATGGACAAAGATGTTGAAACCGATATAGTGCCTTATCCGCAATATGGGAATCAGGAGATAATTAGATGCTATCATGAGAACTCCCAATATCTGCATTTCCTTCCTTATACCCCAGAAGTCCTGCTTATAAAAATGCTGTATGAGAATAAGACGGATTTACTGCGTAAGTTAATCTCTGAATATGATAATCAGCAACTGCAATATAATTTTCAGGAACAGTTTGATTTTGCTTTGTATGAAACCGCTTTTCCCGATTTCAACTCGCAAGAAGAATATAATCAATTTATTGGACAGCGAGGAACATTTAGATCTTTATGCAAAAAAGAAGCGGAGCGTATCGTAGAATCTCTTGCTGACCAAGTTAATCAATCTTCCAACGAAATTTACAGATTCATTTTTAAGATCGCCGTTGATAAATATGAGGCGGATGGGGTAATCAATACTCGTCAGTTACTTGCTCCAACAATGAAACGGTTAAGACGCTAATATTCCAATCTGATTTCTTGGTATATTAATCTTAGCATTCCGTTTCTAATGAAGCAAAACCCGATATACTCTTTCTTCTTCAATCGATTTGCAGTTCTAAATTATAAATTAGTCTCAGATATGAACTTGAAAATGGCGGCATCTATAGTGTTGCGATGTTCCAAATGAGAAACCCTGGAACTGTAACGGTTCCAGGGTTTTTTCTTACTCTTGCAAGGGTTTGCAGTCACATTTAAGTGTGGTACAAATGTATCATTGAGTGTGGGAAAAATATAAGGGAGTGGGCAAAAGTTGCCGATAAGGTACAATAAGTTGCGCAAATTGAAAATCGCATAAAAGAAGACATAGCTTGCAGGCTCTGGTAGAATGAAGTTACCACACAAACATTCGAAAGGAGCAAGCA